>CACMVZ010000001.1 GCA_902617285.1 uncultured Bacteroidota bacterium
AATGGAATATTCTCAAGAGTTAAAAGTTTCTTTAAAAGAAAATAAAGTGCCTACGACTGGACTCGAACCAGCACTCGAAAAATTCGAACTACCCCCTCAAGGTAGCGTGTATACCAATTTCACCACGTAGGCTTCAAAATGTTAGGGTAGTGACCTGGCTGGGGCTCGAACCCAGGACCCTCTCCTTAAAAGGGAGATGCTCTACCAACTGAGCTACCAGGTCTAAAAAAGAGGTCAAATATACATTGAATTATTCATTATACAATCATCTTTTTTATTATAAATTTGTTAATCTATGATGGATACAATTTTTCTAATTGGTTATATGGGTTCGGGTAAAACAGTGGTTGGTAGATCATTGTCAAAATCAATTAATTATAATTTTTATGATTTAGATAAATTTATTGAACTAAATGAAAAAAAATCTATATCAGAAATTTTTACCCATAAAAATGAAGTTTATTTTAGAGAAATTGAGTCTAAGTATCTTAATCAATTAATTTCAATAAAAGAAAAAAAAATAATATCTACTGGGGGTGGGACTCCATGTTATTCAAATAATATTGAATTAATTAATAATAATTCAGTTTCAATTTATTTAAAAGCATCTGTAGACACATTAGTTAAAAGGTTAAAAGACGCCAAAATAAACAGACCACTTATTTCACATCTAAAGGATAGGAATGAATTAAAAGATTTTATTAGTAAACATCTTTTTGAGAGAAATTATTTTTATGAAAAGGCAAAAATCAAGATTAAAACTGATGATCTTAAATTAAGTGAAATAACTAATTTAATAATTGGTTCTTTAGCTTAAATAGAAGTTTATTTCTCCATTTTTTTCTATTATTAAATTGATTGTTTCATCTACAGATGTTGATAAACTTATACCTGAGAAATCAATTTTTACAGGAAAAAGTGTTTGATCTCTATTTACAATAACAACAGTTTTAATTTTCTTTGGTTTATGTTTTATCAAATTACTAATTACAGATTGCATTGTAATTCCTGATTGTAACACATCATCAATAATTAAAATTGATTTTCCTTCGATATCAAATTCTTTATCAAAATCTATGGATTCAGTTGGATTTCCTTTGTCTAGTATGACTTGAATTAATTCAGTTTTTAAATCCGATCTTTTCTCTATGTTTTTTATAATTTTTTGGGCAATAGTATGACCGTTATTGGAAATACCAAATAATTTAACTTTAGACTCCTCAAAATTGTCCTCAATTATTTGAAGAGCTATTCTCTGAATTTTTTTAGAAATATCCGAATTATTTAGAATTAAATTTTTTGATGAATAGTTTTTCATTTCATTTTTTTCATTAACTAAAAACTAACTAATGTTGTATATTCGCACTAAATTATGAAGAATAAATTACTTGTAATATTTTCCCTTTTTGTTTTTGTTGTTCAATGTAAAAAAGACGATGATGATGATTCTTTTATTGTTAGAGATTATAGTGAACAAGTTCAAGTTGATCAAGAATTGCTTGAAAACTTTATGCAGACTCATACATATAATTATGAAGATTTTAACAATCAATTAAATTTTGATATTAGAATTGATACAATTACGGAATACAACTCCACAAAGCCATCTTTATTAGATTTAGCTAAAATTCAAACAATAGACGTTCAAAACTCTGAAGGAGAGAGTATATCTCATAATCTTTATTACATAATTGCAAGAGAAGGATCTAATCAAAATATTTCAATTGTAGATTCAGTATATGTCGCATATGAAGGTAAACTAATTGACGGATTCACATTTGACAAAAATAAATTTCCTATTTGGCTAGATATGGCAAATACAATTGAGGGATTTAGAGAAGGAGTCTCAAAATTAAAAACAGGTTTTTATGACGAAAATCAAGATGGAACAATTAATTATAAATCATTTGGAGTTGGGATATTTTTTATGCCATCTGGAATAGGGTATTATGAAAATTCAACATCAACATTACCAGAATATTCTCCATTAATTTTTAGTGTTAAACTAATGTCACATACTGATACAGATCATGATAATGACGGTATAAAATCTATATTAGAGGATATTGATGGTGATGGTAAACCATTTGGAGATGATACTGATGGAGATAGATTATGGAATATGTATGACTCTGATGATGATGGTGACGGAATATTAACTATAGATGAAATTGATAAGAATGATGATTTAATTATTGATGATACTGATGATGACGGAGTGCCAGATTATCTAGATCCAAACAATTAATTACTTTTTTTAAACAACCCATAGGGAATATCGTATGATATGTTTAATGATAATTTGTTAGTTGTTAAATCAACATTTGCATCTTTTAAATTCACCCCATTAGCATTTATAATAAGAACTTCTTTAGAATTAAGTCCTCTCTCATATCTTAGACCAACACTAATAGATTTTATCTTTACCCTTGACCCCAATAAAACACTGACAGAGTATTTATCTTTAATCTCATCTAAATTAAAATTACTAGATTCGGATAGACTGTATTTAAATGATGGCCCCCCAAAAATACTTAATGGACCTAAAACTTTATAACCAAAAATAATAGGAAGTTGAAGATCACTTGATTTATATGAATGTTCTGCAATTTCAATTGATTCATTGTTTTGAATTGCAGAAGCATTTTTGGATTTTGAAAAAATTAAATTTAATTCAGGTCGTATGTAGAATGTAATTAGATCTATTTCTGTAAAAATACCAAATTGAAAACCAGTTGAATTTTTAATATCCAAGTTGTAGTCATCAATTTTAGTTTTTAAATTTTCTATTGAACCAAAATTATCATCATTTATTCCAAAATTTATTCCAAAATTTCCTTGACTAAAGAGTGAGCCAGAAAAAAATAGAATTAACAAACTAATTTTAAAAATTAAATTAATATTTTTCACAACTATCTTTTTCTTTTTAAGACATCAATAACTGATTTAGTTATTGAAGTACTATTTAATCCATATTTGTTCATTAAATCTGAAGGAGTTCCTGATTCACCGAATGTATCTCTAGTCCCGATAAATTCTTGAGGTGATGGAAATTTCGTGGTAATTAACCTAGAAATGCTCTCTCCAAGTCCACCAAATATATTATGTTCTTCAGCTGAGACCAAACATCCGGTTTTAGAAACTGATTCAAGTATAATATCTTCATCCAAAGGTTTAATTGTATGTATATTGATCACCTCAACGCTTATACCCTTTTTTTCTAACTCAGTTGATGCTTCAAGCGATTCCCATACTAAATGACCTGTTGCAACAATTGTGACATCTAATCCTTCTTTTAGCAAAATACCTTTTCCAATATTAAAACCATCTGTTACTGACGTAAAGTTTGGTACTTTAGGTCTTCCAAACCTTAAATAAACTGGACCATCAAAATTTGAAATTCCAGTTGTTGCTAATTTTGTTTGATTAAAATCACAAGTATTAATAACAGTCATACCAGGTAACATTTTCATTAATCCAATATCTTCAAGTATTTGGTGTGTCGCACCATCCTCACCTAAGGTTATACCTGCATGAGAAGCACAAATTTTTACATTTTTATTTGAGTACGCTACAGACTGTCTAATTTGATCATATACTCTACCAGTTGAGAAATTTGCAAACGTACCAGTATATGGGATTTTACCTCCAGTGGCTAAACCCGCTGCTAATCCAATCATATTTGCTTCTGCAATTCCAGTTTGAAAAAACCTATTTGGGTTTTCTTTGGCAAAAACTTCCATCTTTAATGACCCAGTTAAATCAGCACACAGAGCAACAACCTCTTTATTTGTTCTACCGAGTTCTGTTAAACCTTCTCCAAAGCCTGATCTTGTATCTTTACTCCCTTGGTTTATATATTTTTCCATATTAATAATCTCCTATTGTTTCAGGGTTCTGGCTAAGTGCTATTTCTAGTTGTTCATCATTAGGAGCTTTTCCGTGCCAATCATGTGTATGCATCATGAAATCAACTCCGTTACCCATTACTGTTTTCATTAAAACAACAATTGGTTTTCCTTTGAAAGTTTTTTCTTTAGCATTACTAATTACTTTATATATTTCATCTAATGAATTACCATCCTTAATTTCAAGTACTTCCCAGCCAAATGATTCTAATTTCAAATTAAGATTTCCTATATCAAGAACATCTTTTGTAGATCCATCAATTTGCTGCCCATTTAAGTCAACAGTGACAATAATATTATCTACGTTTTTTGCAGCAGCAAACATAAATGCTTCCCAATTTTGACCTTCTTGAAGTTCACCATCTCCTGTCAAGACATAAACTATTGAGTCATCATTATTTAATTTTTTTGATAGGGCAACACCAATACCGACTGATAGGCCCTGACCAAGAGATCCGGAGGATATATTTACCCCTGGTAATCCATCATGGTTAGTTGGATGACCTTGAAGCCTTGAATCAATTTTTCTAAATGTATTTAGTTCATTAATATCAAAATGACCAGTTCGAGCTAGGATGCTATAATAAACGGGAGAAATATGTCCATTTGAAAGGATAAAAACATCTTTATTTATTTGATCTGAACCAATATTTAAAATTCTTTTATAGAGGGTTACAAAAAACTCAACACATCCTAATGAACCTCCAGGGTGTCCAGAATTTACATTGTGAACCATCCTAAGAATATCTCTCCTTATTTGGATAACAAGATTTTTTAAATCTGTATTCATTTTGAGTAAATGTAGGGTTATACTCATGACTATCAAAATTCTTTAATTTATTTTTATCATAATTTTTATGTAAATAATTAACAATTATTTTTTCTTTTATTTAATTTTTAATTTTGGTGAATGAATATTTTAGATAAGTACATTATAAAGAATTATTTAGGTACGTTTTTTGTAATGTTTGGGCTTTTTATTCCAATAGGTATAATGGTTGATTTTGCTGAAAAAATTGACAAATTCAGAGAAAATGAAGTTCCTGCTGAACAAATAATTTATTATTATATTGACTTTATATGGTATTTTGGTAGTCAGCTTTATCCAATTTTCTTATTCCTTGCCGTAATTTGGTTCACTTCAAGACTTGCTAATAATACTGAAATAACTGCTATTTTATCTTCTGGTATCTCTTTTCAAAGATTAATGAGGCCCTATTTTATTTCTGCAGGGATCATTGTATCTCTTGCGCTAATATCTGTCATGTTCATAGTACCAAAATCTAATGCTAGTTTCAATGAGTTTATTTCAGAATATGTAAAGCAAGAGGACAAAAGAGTCACTTCAAGATTATTTAAGCAAATAAATGAAAATGAATTTATTTATGTAAGTAGTTATGATCCAAAAAGAAAAAGAGGACTAAATTTTACATTAGAAAGTTTTAATGGAAACAAACTTAGCCACAAAATAATGGCTACAACAATCAGGTGGGATGACTCAATTTTTCGTTTATCAAATTATGTAAAGAGAGATATAATCGATGATGCTGAAGTAATTCAAAAAGTTACAAGAAAGGATACGTTACTTACTTTTGATATCGATGATCTTGCACCACTAAACTATGTTGCGGAAACGCTTAATTTTTTTGAGCTAAATAAACTCATTAGATATGAAAAAAAGGCAGGTTCTCCATTAATAAACTCTCATCTATTAGTAAGACATAAAAGATATACTATCCCATTTTCATGTTTTATTCTTACAATTATTGCTCTTTCAGTATCATCCATTAAAAGAAGAGGTGGAACAGGAACTAATTTAGCAATTGGGGTTTCATTAGGGTTCTTGTTTATTTTTCTTGATAAGATATTTGGTGTATTAGTAATTAAATCAAATTTTTCTCCAGCTCTAGCATCATGGGGTATACTTTTTATCTTTTTGAGTATTGCACTTTTATTATTAAAAAGAGCTATTAGATAGATAATTTAATTAACCTATATTTATAAAAATTTTATTATGGAGTTTTTAGATTTCGAAGTTCCTGTAAAAGAAGTTTTAGATCAAATAGATAAATGTAAATCTATTGAAAATGAGAGTGATGTTGATGTTACCAAAACTTTTAATCTCCTTCAAAAAAAATTAGTTGAAACAAAAAAGGATATCTATAAGAATCTTTCAGCATGGCAAAGAGTTCAGCTTTCTAGGCATCCTAATAGACCTTATGCGTTAGACTACATTAATAATATTTGTGGAGCTTCTTTTCTTGAACTTCATGGTGATAGAAATGTTAAGGATGATAAAGCAATGATTGGTGGTCTTGGAAAAATAAATGATCAAACCATCATGTTAATTGGAACACAAAAAGGGTACAATACAAAAACTCGACAATTTAGAAATTTTGGAATGGCAAACCCCGAGGGATATAGGAAAGCCCTAAGGCTTATGAAAAAGGCAGAAAAGTTCAATATTCCTATTGTTACTTTAATTGATACACCAGGGGCCTACCCTGGAATGGAAGCTGAGGAAAGGGGTCAGGGGGAGGCTATCGCTAGAAATATTTATGAAATGATGAATATTAAAGTTCCAATTATATGTATTGTAATAGGTGAAGGAGCTTCAGGTGGTGCTTTAGGGATTGGTGTTGGAGATAAAGTTATGATGCTTGAGAACACATGGTACTCTGTCATTTCCCCTGAGTCTTGTTCTTCAATTCTTTGGAGAAGCTGGGAATTTAAAGAGTCTGCTGCTGATTCATTAAAATTAACTGCTGATGATATGTTAAAGAACAAGTTAATTGATAAAATTATAAAAGAGCCTCTTGGTGGTGCTCATTATGATCCTATTATGACATATAATTCTGTCAAAGAAAATATTGTCAAATCTATACAAGAGATTAATTCATTGCCTCCAGATAAAATGATTTTAAAAAGGAGAAAAAAATTTACTTCTATAGGTAAGTTTAAATCTTAATTTTACTATTAACAAAATTCTATACTTATCAACAAACTTATGTTTAAAGATTTATTTTAAATACAATTAGGTTTTTAGGTTTTAAAAATTGTTTTTCCATACTTTTACTTAATGGAAAAAAGAAATCCTCTAAAAATATATGAAACTGAAAATCAACAAATAGTAAGTCTATCAGATGGCAAGATACCTCCACAGGCTATTGATTTAGAGGAGGCTGTAATTGGAGCAATGTTAATTGATGAAAAAGGAGTTAATGAAGTAATAGACATTCTATCTCCAGATATTTTTTATAAGAAATCTCATCAGCTCATTTTTGAGTCTATTCAAAGACTATTTAGAGAGTCTGAGCCAATAGATTTATTGACTGTTTCTGCTGATCTAAAAAAGAATAAAAATTTTGAAATTGTTGGGGGTGATTTTTATTTAATTAACCTTTCACAAAAGGTTTCTTCATCAGCTCATATTGAGTATCATTCTAGAATTATTCAGCAAAAATATATTCAAAGAAAACTAATATCAATATCTAATGAAATTATCCAAAAATCATATAATGAAAGTACGGATGTTTTAGATTTATTAGATGAAGCTGAGTCTAAATTATATGATATTGCTCAAAATAACATTAAAGGATCATCTGAAACTGCTCAGAATCTTGTAATCCAAGCCAAAAACAGAATTGAAGAAATTGGAAATAGAGAAGGTTCTCTTAGTGGAATATCAACTGGGTTTGAAAAACTGGATAGATTGACATCAGGTTGGCAGCCAAGTGATTTAATTATTGTTGCTGCCAGGCCAGGTATGGGTAAAACTGCATTAGCATTATCAATGGCTAGAAACATATCTGTACAAAAGAAAATTCCTGTAGCATTTTTCTCTCTTGAGATGTCATCAGTCCAGCTTATAACTAGACTTATCTCAGCCGAAACTGGCCTCTCTTCAGATAAATTAAGAACTGGTAAGCTTGCACCACATGAGTGGCAACAATTAAATGTAAAAGTATCAGATCTTGAGTCAGCTCCTCTATATATTGATGACAGTGCTGCGCTAACTATTTTTGAGCTAAGAGCAAAAGCTAGAAGGCTTGCATCTGCTCATGATATTAAGTTAATTGTAATAGATTATCTTCAATTAATGAATATAGGGTCTTCTAATAAAGCAGGTAATAGAGAACAGGAAATATCAACAATTTCTAGAAATCTCAAAGCATTAGCAAAAGAATTAAACATACCTGTTATTGCATTGTCTCAGCTTTCAAGAGCAGTAGAAACAAGAGGTGGTACTAAAAGACCTATACTTTCTGATCTTAGGGAATCTGGAGCAATTGAGCAAGATGCAGATATTGTATCATTCCTATATAGACCTGAATATTATGGAATTACAGAATGGGATGATGATATGAAAACACCTTCTGAGGGTCAAGGCGAGTTTATCGTAGCAAAGCATAGAAATGGTGCTCTAGATTCAATCAAACTTAAATTTGTTGCTAACCTTGGAAAATTTGAAGATATTGATAGTTTTGATTCTCCTTTTGAATTTCAATCAAAGCTAAACACAGATAATAAATTAAGTGACTTTAGTGAGCCGTCAAATAGAAATGACGACGAAGATGTTCCATTCTAATTAACTTCCTTTTAAAAGAAATGACTTTAAGAAATCATTAAGGTCCCCGTTAAGTACTGCCTCAGTATTTCCTGACTCATGACCAGTTCTAACATCCTTTATAATTTTATATGGGTGTAATACATAATTTCTGATTTGTGATCCCCATTCAATTTTTTTCTTAGAATCTTCAATTTTTTTTCTTTCCTCGTTGTTTTTTTGAATCTCAATCTCATAAAGCTGAGACTTGAGAAGCATGAGAGCTTTTTGCTTGTTATCCAATTGTGACCTTGTTTCTGAGTTTTCAACAGTAATTCCAGTCGGTTTGTGTTTAAGTCTTACTGCAGTTTCAAGTTTATTAACACTTTGACCTCCAGCTCCACCTGCTCTCATAGTTTCCCATAATAAATCAGAAGGGTTAATTTTAATTTCTATTGAGTCATCAACAAGTGGGTATACATATACAGAAGCAAAAGAGGTGTGTCTTTTTGCATTACTATCAAAAGGTGATATTCTTACTAATCTATGAACACCATTTTCACCTTTCAACCATCCAAAAGAAAAGTCTCCATCAATTTGAATTGTTGCAGTTTTTATTCCAGCTACATCACCAGGTTGATTGTTTAGTTCTTTAATTTTAAAATTGTTTTTTTCACCCCACATCAAATACATTCTTAGAAGCATTTCAGCCCAATCACAAGATTCAGTTCCACCTGCTCCAGCAGTAATCTGAAGGATTGCAGACATAGAATCTTCTTTTTTGTTGAGCATCATTTTGAATTCCAAATTTTCAATTAGAGTCTCTAATTCATTATATGATTCGTTAATCTCATTTTCACTAATCTCTTTATTTAAGAGAAATTCACTAAGAACTGTTATATCGTCATACTTTGTAATTAATACATCAAATTCAGATACTAAGGATTTAATTTGTTGTATTTCTTTAACAATTTTTTCTGCACTTTTAGGATTAGTCCAGAAATTGGGGTCAGAAGCTTTGGTTTCTAGATTAGAAAGAATGGACTCTTTAGACTCTAGGTCAAAGAAACCCCCTTAACGTATCAATACGTTTTTTAATTCCTTTAAGATTTTCTTTAGAAAACATGGTTGAAATTAATTATATGATTTCGAAAAAAAAAATTATATTTCTAAAAAATTAACCATGAAAAAAATACTATTTATTACTCTTATATTTTCAAATCTTGTTTTTACTCAAAACATTGATTTTGAAGGCTTTATGAATTTCTCCTACAGTAATAATTCAGGTAAAATCTATCTAGAGGTAAACAACCTGGACAAAGAATTCTTATATATAAACTCATTAAGTAGGGGTATTGGTAACAACGATCTGGGGCTAGATAGAGGCCAACTTGGTAATACTAGGATAGTTTTTTTTACAAAAAGAGGTAATAAAATATTAATGATTCAACCAAATACTAGATATGTTTCTAATTCAGATAACTATCTTGAAAACAAAGCTGTTGAGGAAGCTTTTGCAAGATCTGTTTTATTTTCATTTGAAATAGTTGAAAAAAAAAATAATAATTACATAATAGACTTAGCTCCTCTACTTATAAACGATGCTCATGGTGTTTCACAAAGATTGAAGGATTCTAATTCTGGTAATTATTCTTTAAATAAATCAATGTCTGCGATTGAACTTGATAGAACAAAAGCCTTTCCAAAAAATATAGAATTTGATGTAATCCTTACTTTTACTGGTAATCCTACGGGAAATCTTGTTAGAAGTGTTACTCCAACTCCATCAAATATTACAGTTAATCAGCATCATTCTTTTGTTAAACTACCTGATAACAATTATAAAAAAAGAAAATTTGATCCAAGAAGTGGAAGCAACCCTTTTGTAGTCTATGATTATTCAACTCCAATTGATGAGAAGTTAGAACAAAGATTCATAGTTAGACATAGATTAAATAAAAAATATCCTGATCAAGAAATAAGTGAACCAACTGAACCTATCATTTACTATATAGACAATGGTACACCAGAACCAGTAAAGTCTGCACTTATAGAAGGAGGAAATTGGTGGAATCAAGCATTTGAAAGTGCAGGATATAAAGATGCTTTTAGAATTGAGGTTTTACCTGAAGATGCTGATCCAATGGATGTAAGATATAATCTAATTCAGTGGATTCACAGATCAACTAGAGGTTGGAGTTATGGAGCAAGTATTGTTGATCCTAGAACAGGAGAAATTATAAAAGGTCAAGTAAGCTTGGGAAGCTTGAGGGTTAGGCAAGATTATATGATTCTTAGTGGACTAATAGACAATCCTAATACAGAAGAAAATAAAAAAATAATAAAAGAAACTTCTTTAGATAGGATTAGGCAATTGTCTGCACATGAGATTGGACATACTCTTGGTTTTGGTCATAATTTTATCTCTAGTGCTAATGATAGGGTTTCGGTAATGGATTACCCTCATCCAAAAATTTCATATGTAGATAATCAGATAAATATTGATAATGCATATGCAAAAGATATTGGAGAGTGGGATAAAGTAAGTGTTCAATATGCTTATTCTGATTTTTCGGACTCAGTAAATGAAGATCAGGAACTTAATAAGATTTTAGATGATGCTGTTGAGAATGGGTTATACTACCTAAGTGATTCTGATTCCAGACCAGTTAGTAGTGCAAATCCATACTCTCATTTATGGGATAATGGTGATCTTGCATTCAAAGAACTGGATAAGTTATTAAACATTAGAAAACAAGCGCTTATTAACCTTGACTTAGATAACTTAAAAAATGGCGAACCCTACGATAGAATTGAAGACATAATGGTTCCTATATACATGTTGCATAGATATCAAATTGAAGCGGCAGCAAAGGCTATTGGAGGTATAGATTATCTCTACTATGTTAAAAGTAGCAGAGGCGATAAAGTAAAGTTTGCTGATAAAGATTTACAGATTAAATCATTAAACTCCCTTCTTAAAGTAATTGAACCAACTAATCTAACGATTCCTCAAAACTTAATTGAAATTTTAGGTCCTAGGTCTTTTAGAAATCCAAGGACACGAGAGAACTTTGTCTCAAATACGGGTGTTGGATTTGATTATATAAATGCATCAAGTGCAATTATTAATCATGTCTTTACTTATATGCTAAATCCTGAAAGAATAAATAGGGTCCATCAACAGAATATGTTTGGAAAAAATATTTTATCACTTGAAGACTACCTTAGTGTAATTCAGAATTCTGTCTTTAAGAAAATGAAAATGAGTGAATATGAATCTTCCATTAACAAAAATACCCAATCTTTATTTTTAGATCATTTATTCATGGCCTATAATAATAAAAAAAGTAATGACATTTCTAAATCTAAAATATATTCAAGAATTAAAAGTTTAATGAACTATTTAATGAGAAATAGGACTGAGTATAATGATTTTTTAATTACAAAAATTAATGGCTTTTATGCGAATCCTAGCCAATATATACCAATTGAAAAGACTAAAACTCCAGATGGTTCTCCAATTGGAAATTTTTCATGTGATTACTAGTTATTTTTAATTAAATTTGTGCATTATTTTTATGTTCTAATGCCTTCTAATAATAAACCTTACAATAATATTTTAGAGCTTATAGGTAACACCCCATTAATTAGACTAAATGAGGTTGCAAAAAAATTCAAAGGAACATACTTTACAAAGTTTGAGGGGTTTAATCCAGGTCACTCTAATAAAGATAGGATTGCTCTACATATACTTAATCAAGCCGAAAATAAAGGTATTTTAAAGAAGGGTAGCACTATAATTGAAACAACATCAGGTAATACTGGTTTTAGCTTAGCTTTAGTTTCATTACTTAAGGGATATAAATGTATTTTGGCAGTAAGCTCTAAGGCATCTAAAGATAAAATTAATATGTTGAAATGTTTGGGTGCTGAAATTTATGTTTGTCCTTCAAATGTATCATCTGACGATCCAAGGTCTTATTATGAGGTTGCAAAGAGGTTAACTAACGAAATTAAAGGCTCTGTATACATTAATCAATATTTCAATGATTTGAACGTTGAAGCACACTATCAAACTACTGGTCCAGAAATTTGGAGTCAGACAAATGGAAAAATTACCCACCTAATTGCTTGCAGTGGAACTGGAGGTACTATATCGGGAATAGGTAGATTTTTGAAAGAAAAGAATAATGATGTAAAAATTATTGGTGTTGATGCTTATGGTTCAATTTTAAAAAAATACCATGAAACAGGTGAAATTGATCCGAATGAAATTTACTCATATAGGATAGAAGGACTAGGTAAAAACATTGTACCTTCTGCTACTGATTTTAAAATTATCGATAAGTTTGTAAAAGTTACTGATTCAGATAGTGCTCATATGGCAAGAGAAATAACTTTAAATGAAGGATTGTTCGTTGGATATACATCAGGTGCGGCTTTTCAAGCTACAAAAATATTAAATGATGAAAATGAATTTGATCATTCAAGTTGTGTTGTTATTGTCTTTCCTGATCATGGTTCAAGGTATTTAAGTAAAATATATTCTGATGAATGGATGAATAACCAAGGTTTTTATGATTCCAGTTTTTATCAACCCAAGAAAAATTCAATTAATTATATATAATTTATATGCAAGATCTATTTGACAAAATCTATAAAAGTAAAGGTCCTTTAGGTAAATGGGCATCAATTGCTGAAGGCTACTTTGTATTTCCTAAACTAGAAGGTCCAATTTCAAACAGAATGATGTTCAATGGTAAAGAAGTTATCACATGGAGTGTAAATGACTACTTAGGCTTAGCTAATAATCCAGAAGTTAGAGAAGTTGATGCTAAAGCTGCCGAGCAATATGGAAGTGCTTATCCTATGGGAGCAAGAATGATGTCTGGTCATACTAATCTTCATGAAAAATTAGAATCTGAACTTGCAAAATTTGTGTCAAAGGAGTCTGCTTACCTTCTTAATTTTGGATATCAAGGAATCCTTTCAACTATAGATACTCTAGTAACTAAAAATGATATTATTGTTTATGATATTGATTCTCACGCATGTATAATTGATGGAGTTAGGCTTCACCTTGGTAAGCGATTCACATATCAACATAATGATATGAAAAGTTTAGAAAAAAATCTCGAAAGAGCTACTAAGCTTGCTGAACAAACAGGTGGAGGAGTACTTGTAATTTCTGAAGGAGTCTTTGGAATGAGGGGGGAGCAAGGAAAACTAAAAGAAATAGTTGCATTGAAAGATAAATATAAATTTAGACTTCTTGTGGATGATGCTCATGGTTTTGGAACATTAGGAGAAACTGGTGCAGGAGCAGGGGAGGAACAGGGTGTTCAAGATCAAATTGATGTCTACTTTGCTACTTTTGCAAAATCGCTAGCTTCAACTGGCGCTTTTATTGCAGGTGACTCTGAAATAATTGAATTCTTAAAATATAACATGCGATCACAAATGTTCGCAAAATCTCTTCAAATGCAATTAGTTATAGGTGCACTTAAAAGGCTTGAATTAATTAGGACTAGACCTGAGTTTAAACAAAAACTCTGGGAAAATGTTAATTTACTTCAATCTGGTCTGAAGGAAAGAGGTTTTGATATTGGTTCAACACAAAGTTGTGTTACTCCAGTGTATCTAAAGGGTAGTATTCCAGAGGCAATGGCTCTAGTTAAAGACTTAAGAGAAAATTATCATATTTTTTGTTCAATTGTGGTTTATCCTGTAATACCTAAGGGACTAATTCTGCTTAGATTAATTCCGACTGCTTCTCATAATATTAATGACATTAATGAAACACTTGATGCATTTTCTTCAATTAGAAAAAAACTTGAAAAAGGTGTTTATAAGCAAGCATCTAAGGGAATAGAAGAGTCAGTTGACTAATCATTTAGCATCACTGGCATTACAAGCATAGTTATTGACTCTTTTGAAGAATCTTTCTCATTTACTGGTCTTATAATACCGGCCCTGTTCGGATGAGACATTGAAAGTGTGATAGTTTCAGAATCTAGATTATTAAGCATTTCAATTAAAAACTTTGAGTTGAATCCAATCTGGATATCATCACCTGAATACTCACATTCTAGATTTTCATCTGCTCTATTACTAAAGTCAAAGTCTTCAGCGCTAATGTTTAAGAGAGATCCTGCAAGTTTAATTCTAATTTGATTAGTTGTCTTATTAGAAAAAATACTAACTCTTCTAACAGAGTTTAAAAAAAGCTCTCTTTCAATTGTAAGTACGTTGGGATTATCTTTTGGAATAACAGCTTCATAATTAGGAAATTTCCCATCAATTAGTCTTGAAGTAATAGAGCTTTTTCCAAAAATAAATTTTGCATTTGAATCATTATGCTGAATAGTTATTTCAGAATCATATGTCTGTAAAATCCCCTTAAGTATTTGTAAAGGTTTTTTAGGCATAATGAATTCTGATACTTCTTTTGAATTATATTCAGATGTTTCAAACTTTACTAGTTTATGAGCATCAGTTGCGACAAACCTTAAGGATTCACTATTAAATTGAAAGAACACCCCACTCATTACAGGTCTAAGGTCATCCGTTCCAGAGGCAAAGATTGTTGAATTTATCGCATTGCCCAGATCAGCCCCATTAATTAAAGTTTCATGTGCATCTAAAATTTCAATTTGTTTTGGAAACTCACCCCCTTCTAAATAAGCAAGAGAATACTTTCCATTACTTGCACTAATCTCAATGGTATTATTTTCAGTTTTTATAAATGTCAATGGTTGATCTGAAAATGTTTTTAAAATATCCGTTAATAGTTTAGCAGAGATTGCCACTTTATCAGTAGATTGAGATTCAATATCAATTTCTGAAGTCATTGTAGTTTCAAGATCTGACGAACTTATCTTAAGTTTGTTATTATCTAATTCAAACAAAAAATTATCAAGTATAGGAATTGTATTTGAAGAATTAATTACTCCACCTAGAATTTGGAGTTCTTTGTATAAAACCGAAGATGAAACAATAAACTTCATATGTTTTTTTCCAAATATATTTAATTGATATTATAAATCTTACAATTACTTATAAAAGTTATCTACCAAATACAAACATTAAAAATAAATACTTACAGGATCTCTATAATCTAAGCCAAATAAGGTGCTAGCGCTTCCAACTGTTTGAGGATTACTTTTATAAATACTTAATTGTAGGTAGCCAAGACTATTAAATATTGCCATTTTCTTTCCATCCTCTTCTCGATCTTTTTGATCTAGGGTAAAATCAATTGCATCAGAGTAGTTTTTAAAAATTTGTGTGAACTTAACATTTCTTGCATTGATTGTAAAAGATCTAGTTTTTGAAATTTCTTTAAATAGCTTTTCAGTAATATTTGTGATTACATTACCATAATTATCTATATAAATTACACTACCTATAATTTGATTTTGTTCTTGATTTACAACAGGTCTTAAATTTTTAATCTCTTTAATTTTATTAATTTTTGTACCAACAACATTTAGAGGCCCAGATCTTAAAATATGTCCCAAGACCTTAATAAATAAATCATCTGATGATATTCTATAATTAAAGCTATTATGTAAATTAATTTCAAATATTTTTTCTGGAATAATGTCTTTAAAAATTAAAGAAAACACTCCATTATCAGCACCAATAAAAAATGATTCCTCATGTTTAATTACTATATGTTTATTCTCAGGAGTAAGTTCTGAATCTACACATATCATATGAATTGTCCCTTTTGGAAAGTTTTTGTGTGCCCCTTCAAGAATATATCCTGCTTCAGTTAAATTAAATGGGCTAATATTATGTGAAATATCTATAATTTCTGCTGAATCAATTTCCGAAACAATTTTTGCTTTTAAAGAACTAACAAAATAGTCCTTATTTCCATAATCTGTTGTTAGGGTTATGATAGACATTAATTAAGATAAACTTTATAAATTTTATGTAAATTTGAATCAAATAATCTACTATAACAAATTTTTAAATTAAATCTATTGAGTGAGCTAGAATTTGAACTAACTGATGTTGATCCACAAAACTTTTTCTCAAGAGATAATTTAAATTCTTTAAAATCTAGTTTTCCTAAACTCAAACTTGTTCAAAGAGGACAAACTATTAAAGCACTTGGTGAAACAAGCGAATTAAAATTATTTGATAATAAATTTAGGACTCTATTAAATTACTATTCAGATTACAATAATATAGATCCAGATGTAATAAATGATATCGTCGTTAAAGAAATAAAATTTAATGGTGACAAGCCTTCACTAATTTTACATGGCATTTCCGGTAAACCAATATTAGCTAAAACTACAAATCAAAAGAAACTCCATAAATCAATCTTAAGTAATGACTTAATATTTGCGATTGGACCGGCAGGTACTGGAAAAACTTACACCGGTGTTGCAATGGCTGTAAAGGCTCTAAAAGAGAAAGAAATTAAAAAAATTATATTAACAAGACCTGCGGTTGAAGCTGGTGAAAACTTAGGTTATCTCCCAGGAGATCTAAAAGAGAAGCTTGATCCATACATGCAGCCTCTATATGATGCTCTTAGAGATATGATTCCTTCCAATAAGCTACAGAAATTTCTTGAAGACAGGACAATTGAGATTGCTCCTTTAGCATTTATGAGGGGTAGAACATTGGATAATGCATTTGTAATTTTAGATGAAGCACAGAATACAACTAATGCTCAGATGAAAATGTTTTTAACTAGAATGGGTATGAATGCCAAATTTATGGTTACTGGAGATCCCGGTCAAATAGATCTTCCAACAAAAGTAAGCTCTGGATTAAAAGATGCAATTAAAATACTTTCGAGAAAGAAAGGTATTGATATTATCTATCTTGATGATAGAGATGTTATCAGGCATCCTATAGTTAAAAAAGTTATAGATGCTTATAATAAAATTGAAAAATAAATAGGTTTTGAATACAATTTTTAAAACAGATTTTAATCTTCCTGGTCAAATATCTAAATATGAAGGTAAAGTAAGAGATGTTTACTATCTAGAAAATGATATATTGGTTGTTATTGCATCTGATAGAATTTCTGCATTTGACATTGTTATGCCTAAACCAATTCCATTTAAAGGTCTAGTGTTAAATCAGATTTCAGTTGATATGTTAAAGTCCACTGAAGATATAATTCAAAATTGGCTTATATCATCTCCTGATCCAAATGTTTCAATTGGCAGGAAACTTAAACCTGTAAAAGTGGAGATGGTCATTAGAGGCTACTTAAGTGGACATTCAGACAGATTGTATAGTTCTGGCAAGAGAAGCATTTGTGGAGTTAATTTACCAAATGGTTTAGTATCAAATCAAAAATTTGATAATCCTATAATTACTCCAAGTACAAAAGCTGATATTGGTCATGATGAAGATATATCTAAATCTGATATAATAAAAAAAGGAATTTTGACACTAGATCAATATGAAGAAATAGAGGATATAACTTATAAACTATTTAAGAGAGGTACAGAAATAGCAAAAAAAAGAGGATTAATTCTAGTGGATACTAAGTATGAATTTGGATATGATTCCAAAGATAATCTTTGCTTAATTGATGAGATTCACACCCCTGATTCCTCTAGATATTTTTATGAGGACACATATGAAGATTTTATGAATAGGGGAGAAACCCCCAAACAATTATCTAAAGAATTTTTTCGTCAGTGGTTAATTCAAAATAATTTTCAGGGGAAGGAAGGTCAAAACCTTCCTGAAATTTCTAATGATGTTGTGATGGATGTTTCAAAAAGATACTTGGAACTTTACAATAAAATTACCGGTAATAATTTTGATAGTTCGAAGCCTATAAATTCACTTGATCAAATTGAGGAGACTGTAATAAACTCATTAAAACTTATCAGTTAATATACCCAAATAGGTCTCTATTCCAGTTATATAATTTTCAATTTTAATATTTTCATTAGGACTGTGTTGATTATTATCTTGATTAACTGTTGGTACAGTTACTGCCGGAATTCCTAATGTATTTACAAATGGAGAAATAGGCACTGATCCACCACTTGTCCTTTTTTTAACAGGTTCAATTCCAAATGTTTTTTTCAACGATTTAACAAGCCATTTGCCAATTTCAGACTCAATATCAGTTCTGAACGCATCATAATCAAAGCTAGAAACAAATGTTACAATCTTATTATATTTAAGCCTTTCATCTTTTGTTGGTCTTCTATCTATAACATAATATCCAAGTTCTTGAATATGACTTTTAATAAGATTATGAAGTCTTATTGGATCAGACTCTAAAACAAGTCTTACATCAATTTCTGCTATACATTCAGATGGAACAATTGTTCTTACTTCTTCTCTAACCCATCCGGATTCAATACCTCGTACATTTATAGATGGATACTGAATTGATTCTTGATAATTTTTTCCGACATTATCTGGCTTTTTAAATTGCATGTCATTCATCATCTTTTCCTCATCATCAGGCACTTCGGCTAAAATTTTTAATGTTTTTTCATCAAGTTCAATACCATCATAAAAACCTGGAATTGTAACTCTTCCATTAGAATCTTTCATAGAAGATAATATTTCAGACATTCTAAAAACAGGATTTGGGGCGTAGTTCCCAAAATGACCGCTATGTTGAGGAACAATCGGTCCATAAGTAATTAATGTAATATCTGAAATTCCTCTAGCTCCAAATGTTAATGTGGGGAGATTAGATGGATGTTTTGGGCCATCAAATATTAGTAAAGCATCACTTTTCAATTTTGAAGAATATTTTTTAACTGCATCTGCAAGGTTAGGGGAACTAATCTCCTCTTCAAAATCCATAATAACCTTTAAATTATATTCTAATTCAATGTTATTTCTTTCCATAATCTCTAGGGCGTTAAGAATCATCATTACAGGACCTTTGGCATCTGATGCAGATCTAGCAAAAATTCTTAAATCTTCCTTTTTTATATCATCGAATGTTATATTATCCAATCTACTCCAATCAATTATTTTATATTCATTATTAATTCTTTTTTTAAGGACAGCTTTATAAGGATTTTCTTGATCCCACTTAGAATTGTCAACAGGTTGTCCATCAAACTGAAGGTATATTAAAAGGGTATTTAGATCTTCAGAAATTACTTTTGAAGCTAAAAGAAGAGGTAATTCAGGAGTCTCAAGTCTTTCAACTTCAAATCCATATTTTTTAAAATTATTTATCCCCCATTCAATAAGAGGTTTCATTTCATTCTTAAAATTAGCATCATTTTTAATTGATAAGAATTCTCTGAAACTCTCAATACTCTCAATTCCAATATCGAATATTTGATTTTCAATATTGCTTTGAGCGAATAAATTAAGTCCAGTTGTAAATACTAAGATTGGTATTATAAGTTTTTTCATTACTTCAAATTATTTTATTTAAATCTATTTCAAAATTTTTTTCAATGTTTATTTTTTTTGAATTTTTATATTTTTTGAGCCAAGTAATTTGTCTTTTTGCGTAATTCCTTGTGTTTTGTTTTATCTTATTAATTGCTTCATCGTAAGATAATTTATTTTCAAAATAATCAAAAAACTCTTTGTAACCAACTGTATTTAAAGTATTTAAATTAGAATGCTTCTGTAATTTAAAGGCCTCTTCCTCTAGCCCATTACTAATCATAACATCAACTCTACGATTAATTTTATCATAAAGTACTTCCCGAGAACATTCTAATAAAACAACTTTTGTTTTAAATTCTCTTTTTTTCTTTGTATGTTTTCTAAATGATGAAAATTTTCTACCAGTAAATTTAATGATTTCTAACGCTCTAATTATTCTACTCTGATTTTTTATATCTACAATTTTATAATACTTCTTATCTAGCTTTTTTAATTCCTCTTGTAGGTATGAGATCCCTTTATCTTTATATTCTCTTGTAATTTCATCTCTAATTTTCTCAGGAATCTCTGGAAACTCATCTATCCCATATATTACAGAATCAGCATACAGTCCTGAGCCTCCAACTAAAATTAAATATTCTTTATCCTTAAATAGATTATTAATTATATTTATTGCATCTCTTTCATATAATCCGACATTATATTTATCATGAATACTCTTGTTGTGAATAAAATGATGTTTTATTTCTTTTAATTGATGTTTTGTGGGAGGACATGTGCCTATCTCTAGTTCTTTATAAAACTGTCTAGAGTCACAAGAAATAATTTCAGTCTTAAGTTTTTTTGCAAGTTCTATACTAAACGCTGTTTTTCCAACTCCAGTTGGCCCAGCTATGTATATTAAGTTTCTATTTGTCTTCATCAAGGTGAGAACCACATTGGTGACAATAAATAGCATTGTCTTTATGCTTATCATTTAGACATTCAGCACACACCCTTGTGTTAACATCAACTTTTTTTCTTCTTTGAGCCATTTCTGCAGAAATTATTCCGGTTGGAACAGCAATAATTCCATAACCAAGAATCATAAGCATTGATGCAAGAAACTTACCCAAACCTGTTAATGGAACAATATCACCATACCCAACAGTTGATATTGTGCTTATACACCAATAGATACTCTCTGGAATATTATTAAAACCAGCTTCAGGACCTTCAATTAAATACATTAGAGTTCCGAATAAAATACACATAATAAGAACGAACAATAAAAAGATTACAATCTTTGCTCTACTCACTAACAGTGACCTAACAAGGAAGTTAGACTCACCAATATATCTAGATATGTGAAGAACACGGAAAATTCTAAGAATTCTAAGTGCTCTAATAGCCATCATTGTTTCTAGTTGAGCTCCAACTATAAATAATGATATATATTTAGGAATAGTAGCCAATAAATCTATAATACCATAAAAGCTAAAAATATATTTTCTAGGGTGGTGAATAGATATAACTCTTAATATATATTCAATAGTAAATAATATAGTAATTGTCCATTCAGCTATATTAAGTATTTCATAGTATTGCTGGTTTATCCATCCAACTGTTTCAAGAGCTACTAGTACAACACTGATTATGATTACTATAATTAATGATATATCAAACACTTTCCCAGCAGGAGTGTCTGCTTCATATATAATATCATGTATTTTCTGACGTGTTTTATTCAATGTCTGAAAATTTATAAATTTCTTTCAAATTTACTAGTTTTTTATATCTCCTCTGAGAAATTAGCCTATATACATAGTTTTTAACCCTTTTTGACTCTTTCACTTTTACTAACCTAGAATTAATTTTTTTCTCGGAATTTATATTATTAAAAAGCTCAAAATAGCCATAACCTTCTATAACTCCACTCTTAAAGAGAATAAAACTTTTGTCAGCCTCTTTCTTTCCATTAAATGTTATTACAAAGTCTGAAGCCTCATTTATAATTTCAGGCTTAGAAATTTTGGAGAAAATCTTTGGATCAACATTATTATTAATTTTGGGCTTAAGAGAATTTATCTCTTGAAGAGTCTTCAAAATTGCAATGTGAACATTGCCTGTAGGATGGACCTTTATTGTTTTAAAATTATTCTGAACGTACTTCGGTATGAATTTTTTACTAGTAAACAACTTAATTAGTTTATTCTTAATATCCTTACTAAAATCAATATAAACTAATTCATTTTTATCATTATATATATAGAAGACTCCTGTATTTTCCTTTAGATTATCTATAACGTCTTTAAAAATGTTATCCATTTTTTCACCAGGGAATTCGACAATACTTTTTCTTATTATTTCTTGCTTAACATCTTTTTCTAAAAGAATTTTAAATAACTCAACAGTTGCAAGTGCATCTCCACTAGCACGATGTCTATCCTTGATTGGAATTCCAAGACTTCTAGATAATCTTCCAAGTTTATATGATTCCTGCTCAGGAAGTAATTCTTGAGATAAAATAACTGTACAAATAGATTTCATTGAAAAATTAAATCCTAGCCTCTTAAACTCTAATTGTAAAATTCTATAATCAAACTGAGCATTATGAGCAACTAGAACAGAATCAGAAGTTATTTCAATGACTCTTTTAGCTATTTCATGAAATCTAGGAGCTGTCTTAAGCATCTTCGAAGAAATTCCAGTAAGTTTTTCTACATAAGGGTGTATCTCTTTTTCAGGGTTTACTAGGCTTATAAACTGATCAGTAATAGAGACACCATCAAATTTATAGATGGCAATCTCAATTATCGATTCCTCATTAAATTTTCCACCTGTAGCTTCAAGGTCAACTATTGTATACATCAATAACTTCTTTTTCCGAAAATTTTACTACCAACTCTAATCATATTTGAACCTTTCTCAATTGCTAACCTGTAGTCATCACTCATACCAATTGATAAAATTTTAAATTTAGAATTCTTCAAATTCATTCTATCATATAATTCCTTAATTTGAGAAAATTCATCACTTATTTTTTGTTGATCTTCAGTAAAACTTGCCATACCCATTAACCCAACAATATTAATATTCTCATATTTTTGAATATCTGAATAAAAATCCTCTAGATGGCTCGTATCTAAGCCAAATTTAGTCTCTTCTGAAGAAATTTTAAGTTGTATTAGGCAATCAATTTTTCTATTTGATTTTTTAGCACATTTATCTATTTCTGTTGCTAATGAAATTCTGTCTAGCGAATGTATCAATGAGATAAAGTTTGAGATGTACTTCACCTTATTTTTTTGAAGATGTCCAATCATATGCCACTCGATATCATCTGGTAATAGTTGATGTTTTTCAACAATTTCCTGAACTCTGTTTTCTCCAAAGATCTTTTGATTAGAATTATATGCTTCTTTAATTTCATCTATGGATCTCGTCTTGGAAACTGCAACTAATTTAACCTCATCGCTTATTTCATCTCTTATACTCAAGATATTATCTCTTATACTCATAGTTGACTGATTATCTCTTCAGCTACTTCTAGAGCTAAAAGGCCATCACTAAGTGGAACTTTTGATTTAGAATTATTATTTATAGACTCAAAAAAATCATTTAACTCTGATTCAATTGAATTAACTTCAACTATTTCAGGTGTTTCAAAAAATATTACTTTTTCTTCACCGTCATTATTTTTGATGATAATTGAATTATCTGAATCGTTAGTTTCTTTTCCTCTGATTCTAACTACTTGATAATCTTTTTCTAAAAAATTAATAGAAATATATGCATCTTCTTGAAAAATTCTAGTTTTTCTCATTTTTTTCAGAGAAATTCTACTTGATGTAAGGTTAGCAATACACCCATTTTCAAACTCAATTCTTGCATTTGCTATATCAGGAGTGGTACTAATAATAGATACTCCAGAAGCATTAATTCTTTTAACTTTTGAGTTTACAACTTTTAAAACAATATCTATATCATGGATCATTAGATCCATTATTACAGACACATCGGTTCCTCTCGGATTAAAATCTGAAAGTCTATGCGACTCAATAAATTTTGGATTTTTTATGAATCTGTTACAAGAAATGAATGCCTGATTATATCTCTCTACAAATCCAACTTGACCAACTATTTTATTCTTCGATGCTAATTCGTGAATAATTTGAGCCTCATTAGAGTTTGATGTTAAAGGTTTTTCGACAAATATATGTTTTCCAGCTTCTATACATTTTTTTGCAATTTCAAAATGGGTAGTTGTAGGGGATACTATAATTGCAGCATCAATATCTTTAAGTAATAGATCTAAATCATTATAGTATTTATAACCATATTCTGAGGAAATCTTTTCTGAATTAGTTTCATCAGTGTCATAAAATCCAATTAAATTTTGATTTGATGAATTAATAATATTTAGATGAATTTTACCTAGATGTCCGGCTCCAATTACACCAACTTTTATCATTCGTTAAAAATACAATCTTCTTTTGGAATAATCGAGTATTAATTTAATATTAGCATAAGTGGAAGATAATTTTAAGCATAAAGGAAGAAGAAGGATTCTAGCATCAGAATTAAGAGAAAAAGGCATTCAAGATGACAGAATCCTTAAGGCTATTGAAAACATACCTAGACATTTATTTATTGATCCTGGGCTTTCAGAACAAGCATATATTGACAAAGCTCTTCCAATAGAAAATGATCAAACTATATCACAACCATATACTGTAGCTTTCCAGACTCAACTACTTAGCCCATCAACTAGTGATAAAATTTTAGAAATCGGTACAGGCTCTGGATATCAAACTGCAGTTCTAGATTATTTAAATCTAGATATATATACAATTGAAAGAGACCATGCCTTATATAGATCTACATCCAATCTATTTGATAAAATGAAAATTAAACCTAAAAAGTTTATTTATGGAGATGGCTTTAATGGAATGCAAGACCATTCACCTTTTGATGGTATAATAGTAACAGCAGGTTCACCAGTAATCCCAAAAAAACTTGTAATGCAGCTAAAAATAGGAGGTAGGTTAATAATTCCTGTTGGAAAAGATGTACAGGTGATGACAAAAATTATAAGGATTTCAGAAAATGAATTAAAAAAAGAAACCTATGGAAATTTCCGTTTTGTTCCTATGCTAAAAAATAAAAACTAATTATTGAAGTTCTTTTTAATTCTTTTTAGACTTATTTTATTTTCTCTGTCTTTAATCACATTTCTTTTATCAAACTCTCTTTTACCTTTTGCAACAGATATGTTGAGCTTTGCTATTCCTTTTTTACTAATAAAAAGAGAAGTTGCAACAACAGTAATTCCAATGTCACGAACGTCTTTTTCAATTTTTTTTAACTCTTGTCTATTAAGAAGTAGTTTTCTCTTTCTTTTTGGATCGTAATTTTGTTCACTTGAGTTCTCATACTGATCAATATGAAGATTGATTACGAATAGTTCACCGTCAGTGTATTCACAATATGAATTATTAAGCGATGCTTTGGAATTTCTTATTGATTTTATCTCATTTCCAGTTAATACAATCCCACAAGTATAACTATCTAGTAACGAGTAATCATACTTAGCTTTTTTATTTTTTATGTTAACTGAACTATTCATGATGTAAAATTACAAATTTGAAAAGGAATAATTTATATTTATTACATGGAGGTAATAAGAGCAGCTCAAAAACAAGACTTTAAATTTTTGAGCAAAATATTTTCTTTAAATATCCCAAAATACTTTGATAAAAAAGAATTATATGATTTCAAAAAATACTTTAATTCTAAAAATCTTGAATCCTATTTTATAATTGAATCCAAAGGTAATGTAGTAGGAGGGGGTGGATATGCATATGAGAATATGAAAACTGCTAGAATATGCTGGTTATTTATAGATCCTGATTATCATGGCTTGGGCTTTGGTAAAAAGCTGGTTAATTATTGTATTAAAATTTTAAAGAATAATAGAAGATTAAATGTAATCGAAGTTGAGACTTCCAATCTTACATATAAATTTTACGAGAAACTAAACTTTAAAATTGTATACATAAAGAAAGATTATTGGCCGAATAATGATGACTTATATTTTATGAAGATTGATTTAGTCTAATCTAATAATTAATAATAAAAATTGTTTATAACTAGTTGATTTATATAATAGGAAACAAACAAACTAGAATTGCTATTTTATTAATTTAGCACTTTAATTCTCTGTAATGAATAGTCAAGAAAAAATATTTAGTTTAATTGAAAAAGAAAAAATTAGACAACTTGGTGGACTTGAATTAATTGCATCTGAGAACTTTACTAGTGAAGATGTTATGAAAGCAACAGGATCTATTTTGACAAATAAGTATGCTGAAGGTTATCCAGGTAAAAGATATTATGGAGGTTGTGAAGTAGTAGATCAAATAGAACTAACTGCGATTGATAGATTAAAAGAGTTATTTAAAGTTGAATATGCAAATGTACAACCTCATTCAGGTTCTCAAGCTAACACAGCTGTATTTGATGCTTTCCTTAAGCCAGGGGATAAGATATTAGGTCTTGATCTTTCTCATGGCGGACATTTAACTCACGGTTCCAATGTTAATTTTTCAGGTAAAATATATTCATCTAGTTTTTATGGTGTGACTAAAGAAGGAATTTTTGATTATAGTGAAATTCTAACAAAAGCTAAGGAGGTTATGCCTAATTTAATAATTGTTGGAGCTTCAGCATATTCAAGAGATATTGATTTTTCAAAATTTAGAGAAATTGCTGATGAAGTTGGAGCTTTTCTTCATGCAGATATTGCTCACCCATCAGGTTTGATTGCAAAAGGCTTTTTAAGTGATCCAGTTCCTTATTGTCATGTTATTACCTCAACTACCCACAAAACTCTGAGAGGTCCAAGAGGGGGTATAATAATGATGGGTAAAGATTTTGATAATCCCTTTGGTTTAAAACTTAAAAATGGAAATTTAAAAAAGATGTCATCTATTCTTGACTCTGCTATTTTTCCTGGAAATCAAGGTGGTCCATTAGAACATGTAATTGCTGCTAAAGGAATTGCCTTTGGTGAAGCCTTAGAATCAAGCTTTGAAAAATACATAGGTCAAGTAATAATTAATGCTAAAAGGTTATCAGAAAATCTTATCAATATGGGTTATAATATTGTCTCAGGCGGAACAGATAATCACTTAATTCTTATTGACTTAAGAAATAAGAGTATTACTGGAAAGGAAGCTGAAAGAGTGCTTGGTATTTCAAACATTACTGTAAATAAGAATATGGTGCCTTTTGATGACCAATCACCCTTTGTAACCAGCGGTATTAGAATTGGCACACCTGCTATTACTACAAGGGGGCTGAATGAGCAGGATATGGATTTTGTTGCTGAAACTATTAACTCGTCTATAGAAAATTCTAAGAAAGAAAATCACCTAATTGATATTGCCAAGAAAGTAGAATCTTATATGATAGACAGGCCTCTATTTAATGGCTAGAGATTATTTTCTATTATAAATTTTTACTTCAAATAACTTATCCCAGTTTTTTCCAGTAACAAATAATCTCCCATTAAGCTTTGCAATACCATTCATTACATCTGTTGCAGGAGTGTTTGAAACTCTATTTCTAATACCAGTAAAATCTATTACACTTTCAACGGCCCCATCCATAGGATTAATAATAATAATAACATCTCTGTTTTGCTGGTAAGTGTTTGCATAAATTTTTCCATCAACATATTCTAATTCATTAATATTCCTAATCCTTGATTTATCTGTCATAACATCAACAAAATCAATTTCTTCAAGTGTACTAGGGTTTAATCTCCATATCTTGCTTGTTCCGTCAGATTTGTAAATATATTCACCATCGTTGGTTAAGCCCCAACCCTCAATACTTTTATTATAATTAAAACTTCCAATTTTATTAAAATCAAGATCATATATAAAACCAATTTTATTTTTCCATGTCAATTGATATATTTTATTATTCAATATTGTTAAGCCTTCAGCAAAATACTCATAGTTAAGATTTATAACTTTTAGAATTTCGCCAGTATTTAAATCAACTTTTCTCAATGAGGACTTACCGTTTAGTCCCGTACTTTCATATAAATTATTCCCGTAAAATTCTAGTCCTTGAGTATAAGCATTTTGATCATGGTTATACTCCTTAATAATTTCATAAGTCATTATCTCAGGTTTCTTATTTGAGTAAACATCAAAACTTCTTTCTACTGAATGCTCAACTCCATTAGAGTATATCTTAACTTTTGCCGAGTTCTCACCTAATTTTAGGTCTTTTAGAGTAGTCTCACTATTTACTTCTTTTTCATTTAAGTAATATGCTGCGGAGTCAATAACTTTTCCTGATTTTGATTCTATAACAATTTTGATATTATCTCCATTGGAGATTATTTTGTCAGATGAGCTAATATTTATTCTAAAATCTTTATCACCAGAGCTTTGACAGTTAAATATTAATAATGAAAATAAAAAAACAACTGTATATTTCATCTATTAAATTTATAACTAATATATTTAATATATAATGAGCAAGGTCATTTTAATCACTGGAACTTCTTCTGGATTTGGAAGAACAATAGCTGAAAAACTTCATTCTGAGGGATACACTGTAATTGGGACTTCTAGAAATGCTGAAAAAATTAACTCTGATTATTTAACCATTAAACTTGATATAAATGACTATGAAGCATCAAAGTCTGAAGTTGACCAGATAATAAAGAAATATGGTAAAATTGATATTCTAGTTAACAATGCAGGAATTAATATTACTGGACCCACTGAAACAATGAAAATGGATGATATTAAAAGGGTATTTGATACAAATTTTTTTAGTCAGCTTAATCTAATCCAAACAGTCTTACCTCACATGAGATCAAAAAAAAAGGGTTTAATAATTAATATTACTTCAATTGCAGGATATCTTGGGCTTCCATTTTGGAGTGCCTATTGTGCATCAAAAGCTTCATTTAGAGTTATTGCGGAAAGTTTAAATTTCGAACTTAAAAAGTACAATGTTAACGTTGTTAATATTGCCCCAGGTGATTATAAAACTGAAATTTTGAATAATAGGAGGGATTCAGACAATCCTAGTTCTTCTCCTTATTTTCAAGAATATGAAAAAATTATTAAAAGTGTTAATGGAAAAATGAATCATGGAAGGGATCCGATTGAAGTTGCTAATTTAGTGTTGAAAATTATTAAAGAAAAGAAACCAAAAATTAACTACCTTGTCGGCGGATTTCTTGAAAAGAAAATTACACTGAAAAGTCTAATACCAGATAAGCTTTTTCAGAAAATAATAATTAAACTATATAGCTAAGAATTATGAAATTTTTTATTGACACAGCAAATCTAGACCAAATAGAAGAAGCTCAGTCTCTTGGTATACTTGATGGAGTAACAACAAACCCCTCATTAATGGCAAAAGAAGGTATTACTGGTCAAAAAAATATTATTGATCATTATCTAAAAATTTGTGATATAGTAGATGGAGATGTATCTGCTGAAGTAATATCTGTTGATTATGATGGAATTGTAAAAGAAGGTGAAAAGCTTGCGTCACTTCACAAACAAATAGTTATTAAGGTTCCTATGATTGAAGAAGGAGTAAAAGCTATTAGATATTTTAGTGATAAAGGACTTAAAACAAATTGTACTCTTATTTTTTCATCAGGACAAGCTTTATTAGCTGCAAAAGCAGGAGCCACATATGTATCTCCCTTCATAGGTAGGCTTGATGATATATCTACTGATGGACTAGACCTAATCAGTGATATTAGAGATATCTATGATAACTATGCATATGAAACAGAGATTCTTGCAGCCTCAATAAGACATACAATGCATATAATTGATTGTGCTAAAATAGGAGCGGATGTAATAACAAGCCCTCTTTCTGCTATCAAAGGACTTTTAAAACATCCTCTAACTGATATAGGCTTAGAGAAGTTTCTTAGTGACCACAAGAAAGGAAACTAATTTGAGTAAAGAATTTGTTCAATGTCATTAGTAAATAAGTTGCTAAATCCATCAATTATATATGACTTCTGATCAATTATAATTGTTTTATTTAAAAAAGTTAAAACCCAATTTTTGCTTGATTCTTCAAAATTTTTAAATGAGTATTGATCAGATAAATCAAGATTTAATATATTTTGAGCTTGAATTACCATATCTGTATACGGTTGGATGCAAATTCCAACAAAACGAAAATTTGGAAAAATCTGTTTTAATTCTTCAATTCTTTTTATGGTTCTCCTATAATGATCCATTTGTGTCTGAGACCAAAAATATATAAGTGTTTTTTTGCCTTTAAGCTCATTGGAGCTCAGTCTTTCTTTTCCTTGATAATTAATTACACTTACTTCAGGTAAAGGATTTCCTGTTTGCATCTTTTTTATGTCCTCATATAGTTTAATAATTTCAGATAAATATCTGTCTGAGCTGTTTACATAGCTGAAGTAGTCAATAAACTCATCATGGAATTTATTATTTTTAAAATTTAAAATTTCCTCAATTGCAGTTGCTCTAGCTAAATTATTTTTTAAATAAGGATCATCAATTTGCGAATCAATTATTAGCAGTTTTTTTATGTTAAAATCAGTGTTATTCTTTTCGTAGGAATAAACTTTACCACTGTCTAGTGTCTTTTCATTGAAATAATTCATCAAAAAAGTAACATAAGGATCAAAAAGTGATAAGTCTGTGTCATTTAAATTTATATCATCTCTATAATCGAAGTAGGATTCCTTTTGACGCTTAGTCCAGTTTGAACCTCTTAGAATTGCATATCTCTCCAGTTTATTATAATAGTTATATTTAATACTAGATTTAGTTATATTACTGGATAGTTTTTTTTGATTAACACTTTTATTAAATAATTCCCATATTTTAAGTTTTTCATTCATTAAAGAATCTATTTTTTTTTTAAAAATGTTACTTTCTTCTAAATAATATTGTGATAAGTATTCATTCTCATATGAATCCATGTTATTCATATCGACTAAAAAATTATTTTTTGATGAACCTCTTCCACTGAAGGTTAGTGATTCTTGGAAATCTTCAACATTAACTCTTATCCATAAGCTATCTCCCTTTTCAATAATAATATTCTGATTTTCAGGTAAATGTTCTATTCGATATATCCCAGGGTTAATATTCTCTATTTTTTTAAAAAATTTATTTTCAGAATTAAGCTCAATTGAATCAATTTTTACATTATTGTAATAAAAGCTTACGAAGCGAGAAGATGGATTGATAATTTCACCACCTAAATAGAAATCCTCTTTAAAATTTTCCTGATTACAAGAAATTAAAAACAAAAAAATAAAGGTACTTAATATTAGTTTAGAAATTCTCAACTTACTATTTTTGCGCATATTTATGTTATCAGTTTCTAATTTATCGTTGCAATTCGGAAAAAGGATCCTTTTTGATGAGGTAAATATAACTTTTTCTCCTGGAAATTGTTATGGTATTATTGGCGCTAATGGTGCTGGAAAATCTACCTTTTTAAAAATTTTATCAAAAGATCTAGAACCTAACACAGGATCCGTTTTTCTAGAACCTGGTAAAAGATTATCTGTATTAGAACAAAATCATAATAGGTATGATGATAAAACAGTTATTGAAACTGTAATTCTAGGTAATCAAAAATTATTTGATTTGAAAAGTGAGATTGATTCAATTTATTCAAAAGAAGATTTCTCTGATAAAGATGCTGAAAGAGTAGGTGAGCTACAAGCATCCTATGAGGAAATGAATGGTTGGAACGCAGATTCTGACGCCGCTTTTCTTCTTTCAAGTCTTGGAATCTCTGAGGAAATACATAATATATCTATGAACGATATTGATCAGAAAGTGAAAGTGAAAGTTCTTCTAGCTCAGTGTCTTTTTGGTAATCCTGATGTTTTGATTATGGATGAGCCAACAAATGATCTAGATTACACAACTGTAGAATGGTTAGTAAATTTTATTAATGAATTTGAGAATACAGTTATTGTAGTGTCTCATGATAGGTTTTTTCTAGATACAGTATGTACACATACATCAGATATTGATTTTAGCAAGATTAATCACTACTCTGGTAATTATACTTTTTGGCAACAGTCAAGTGAGTTAGCGTCTAGACAAAAGCAGCAGCAAAATAAAAAAGCAGAAGAAAAGAAAAAAGAACTTCAAGAGTTTATTTCCAGGTTCTCTGCCAATGTTGCAAAGTCTAAACAAGCTACTGCAAGAAAGAAAATGATTGAAAAGTTAAATATTGAGGAGATAAAACCTTCTTCAAGAAGATATCCTGCAATTATTTTTGAGCAAGAAAGAGATGCTGGTGATCAAATTCTTGAACTAAAATCATTATCATATGAAAATGATGGTGAGACATATTTTAAAGACATCAGCTTTAATCTTAATAAAGGTGAGAAGGTTTTGATTCTTTCAAAAAATTCAAGATCTGTTAATTTATTTTATGATTGTATTTCAGGTTCTCTTAATCCTACAGAAGGTTCTTTCAATTGGGGTGTAACAACTTCTTTTGGTTATCTTCCAATGGATAATCATTCTTTTTTTGATAAAAACATTTCTTTAGTTGATTGGTTAAGACAATGGGCTAATAATGATGAAGAAAGGGAAGAATTATTCATTAGGAGTTTTCTTGGAAGGATGCTTTTCGGTGGAGACGAAGCTTTAAAGTCTTGTAATGTTTTATCTGGTGGTGAAAAAGTTAGATGTATGTTATCAAAAATAATGATGGGTAAACCAAATGTGTTACTTATTGATGAGCCAACAAATCACCTTGATCTTGAGTCAATAACTGCATTCAATAATTCTCTTATTAATTTTAAGGGCACAGTTCTCCTTAGTTCGAATGATAGAGCATTTGCTGAATCAGTTTCAAATAGAATCATTGAAATCACTCCTAATGGGGTAATTGATAGCTACTTGCCGTTTAGTGAATATATTAATGATGATAAGGTGTTAGCTGCAAGAGAAAAGCTTTATAATTAGTTACTTATCCCTAATTACAGCTCCAAAATCTGATTTTATTTTTTCTGACAATCTTGTCATTATTTTGTCAATAACTTTATCTGTAAGCGTTTTTTTAGAGTCATTGAAAGTAAAACTTATGGCAAACGATTTTTTATCTTTTCCGATTTTCTTATCCTTATACTCATCAAATAAATTGATTTCTTTTAAGATTTTATTCTCTTCTTTATAGGCTAAATTCTTAATATCATCAAAGGAAACATTATCATCAAGTATCATTGATAGATCTCTCCGTGAAGATGGAAATTTTGATATTTCCTGATATTTAACTTTTTGTGTGGAAGGTCTTAATAAGTCTAAATTTAAAGTACAGATATTAATCTTTTGGTCTAAAGAGAAGTTATTAGCGTAATTTGAGTTAATTTCACCAATGGAACCAATTTTTAGCTTTCCTTTTAAAATATTTAATTTATAATCGTATAGTTCATCTTCACTAACTTCATATTTAATATTCTCTATGTTAAGAACGGTAAATATTTTTTCGACGACTCCTTTCAAATAAAAAAAGTTATTTTCTTGGTATTTTGTCATCCAATTTTCATCAAACACACTTCCAGTTACTGATATTAACATTTTTCTTATTTCATGAAATTCATTATCAGTAGTTGAATAGACATTACCAATTTCAAATAATTTTAAATCTTTATTTTGCCTATTTATATTATGATTAATAGTTTCTAGTAAAGTAGGAATTAATGATTGACGCAAGTTTGAAAGCTCAATCCCTTGTGGATTTAATAATTCTACTGAATTCTTATTAAACTTTTTATTAGTTGTTGGTGAGCATATCGAATTATTAATTATTTCATTAAATCCAATCCCAACTAACTGATTACTAATAATCGATTCAACTTTAAAATTTTTATTATCTGAATTATTCGGAATACTCATTGATATTTTTTTATCTATATCAATGTTGTCAAACCCAAAAACTCTCAGTATTTCCTCTATCACATCAATCTCTCTAAAGACATCATGTCTGTAGTCAGGTGCAATCAAATTAATTCCATCATCACTATGTCCTTTTATCTCAAAATCAAGAGAAGTAAGGATTTGTGTAACTATTTCTTTATCAATAATTTGTCCTGAAACCTTTTCAATTCTATCATATCTTAAATAAACATCTTTGATTTCTTTTTTCAAATTATCTTCAACAATTATTTCTGAAATATGACATTCTGGATTAATTTCTTTTATTAATAGAGCGGCTCTTTTTAAAGCATAAATAACTTTATTTGGATCAACCCCTCTTTCATACCTGTATGAAGCATCTGTAAAAAGTTGATGTCTTTTTGATGATTTTCTAATTGTAACAGAGTTAAAAATTGCTGATTCAAGAAATAAGCTATTTGTAGACTCACTAACTCCAGAATGAATTCCACCATAAATTCCTGCAAGACATAGAGGTTCGCTATTAGAGCATATCATTAAATCATCATTGTTAAGTTTTATTTCGCTTTCATCTAGAGTTTTAAATTTTGTTCCTGGTTTTAGTGATTTAACTGTTATATTTTCAATTTTCTCAAGATCAAAAGCATGAAGAGGTTGACCAATTTCATGCATTACATAATTTGTAATATCAACAATACTATTAATTGGTTTAAGACCTATTGACTTAAGTTTATTTTGAATTTCTTGAGGTGAAGATTCAACGTTTATATTTTTTATTACTAAACCAGAATAAAAGGGGCATTTATCTGAATCTTCAACATTCACATTGATCTCCCTATCAATATTGACTGAACTAAATGAGTTAATTGATGGTAAACTTAAATTGGATTTAATTTTTTTATAGTCTAGAAATGCTTTAAGATCTCTTGCTACACCATAATGAGACATTGCATCACATCTGTTTGGAGTAAGTCCGATTTCCAAAATTTTATCTGATTGTATATTAAACAAGTCACTGATTGGTGTACCGGGTTTAACATTTTTTTCTAAAACCATTATGCCTTCATGTGAGTCACCCAATCCAATCTCATCTTCAGCACATACCATACCATTGCTTACAACACCTCTAATTTTTGATTTTTTTATTTTTATTTCTATACCTTCATTAGTATAAATTTTTGAGCCAACTGTAGCAACAGGAACAATTTGTCCTTTTTCTATATTTGGAGCTCCACAAACAATTTCAAAGACTTCGTTACTACCAATATCTATTGAAGTAACTTTTAGCCTGTCAGCATTAGGATGTTTACCACATTCAAGCACTTTACCTGCCACAACTCCTTTTAACCCACCTTTTATAGATTCGAAATCAGATATTTTTTCAACTTCTAATCCTAAATTAGTAAGTATCTCGGATATCTCTTCTGGAGTATGATCAGTTTCAAGATAGTCTTTAAGCCAGTTAATTGATATTTTCACAAGGTTAGTTTGATAAACAAATATACTTAATCAGCTTATATATCTCCATAAATTTTTTGAATTTGAAGAAGTAGAAATTTCATATCTAATGGGTAAATTTTCCTTGTCAATCAATTTGGGATCTTTACTAAGTATTTGCTCTGCACAATTTTTGGCCTCATTTAAAATATCAAAATCATAAATAATATCTGCTAGTTTAAATTTTAAAACTCCACTTTGTTTAGTCCCCAGCAAATCTCCTGGACCTCTAATTTTAAGATCAACTTCTGCGAGTTTAAATCCATCACTTACTTTAACCATTGTATCAATTCTAATCTTTGAGTCTTCAGACAGCTTGTCTTTTGTCATTAAAATACAATAACTCTCATCATTTCCTCTTCCAACTCTTCCTCTTAGCTGGTGAAGCTGAGATAATCCGAATCTTTCTGCGCTCTCAATGACCATAACTGATGCATTTGGAACATTAACACCAACTTCAATTACAGTGGTTGAAACTAAAATCTGAGTTTCCTTTTTTATAAATCTACTCATTTCGTAGTCCTTATCTTTTGAGTTCATTTTACCGTGAACAATACTAACCTGATAATCAGGTCTAGGAAATTCTCTAACAATGCTATTATACCCATCCATAAGATCTTTGTAATCTAATTTCTCAGATTCATTAATTAAAGGATATACAAGATATACTTGTCTTCCTTTTTTTATCTCTTTTTTTAGAAAACTAAATACACTGAGTCTGTTCTTGTCATATTTATGAACGGTTTTAGTCTCAATTCTTCCAGGAGGTAGCTCTTTGATTGTTGAAATATCAAGATCTCCGTAAATGCTCATTGCTAGAGTTCTTGGGATTGGAGTAGCAGTCATAACTAAAATATGTGGAGCAGGATTATTTTTTTTCCAAAGTTTTGCTCTTTGAGCAACCCCAAATCTGTGCTGTTCATCAATAACACTTAGTCCAAGATTATTAAATTGAACAATATCTTCCAATATTGCATGAGTTCCTATTAGAATGTTAATTTTTCCTGATTTTAAATTTCTATGTATTCTTGTCCTGTCTCTTGATTTTGTTGAACCAGTTAATAGTTCAATCTCCAAATCTAGATCCTTTACGAGTTCTCTAATTGAATTATAATGTTGATTAGCAAGAATTTCAGTTGGTGCAAGAATACAAGACTGATAACCATTGTCAATAGCTATTAACATGACCATTAAAGAGACAATTGTTTTACCAGACCCAACATCACCTTGGAGTAATCTATTCATCTGTTTTCCATCTCTAAAATCATTTCTAATTTCTTTTATAACTTTTTTTTGATCTGTAGTTAATTTAAAAGGCAATGATTTATTGTAAAAGTCATTTAAATTATTACCAACCTTTTCAAATTTAAATCCGTTAAGCTTTATTATTCTATCGTTTTTAGTTAACTGAAAACCTATTTGATTAAAAAAGAGCTCTTCGAATTTTAGTCTTCTGATTGACTGTGATAATAATTCCTGTGATTCAGGTAAGTGAATGTTTATGAGGGCTTGATATCGGTCAATAAGACTAAATTCTTTTAATATGGAAGCTGATAGATTTTCTTTTATATGAACTTCAATAGAATTTAAAAGATTAAAAATTATCTTAACAAAGTATTTTTGTGTTACTCCTTCAGCTATTAATTTTTCAGTTGATGAATATATTCCATGAAGTCTTCTGGGTATATTTCTTTCAAAACTTTCTTTTGTCTTTATTTCTGGGTGAGCAATTGAGACTTTATTGCCATACCAGTTTAGTTTACCATAGACTACATACTCCTTGTCAACTTTTACTGATTCTTCAACCCAACTAAATCCTCTATACCAAATTAAATCAATTTTACCCGTTTCATCATAAAATTCACAATTAAGCCTATCTCTATATCTAACTTTAGTTTTTTTTATTGATTTTATTTTACCAATAATCTGAACCTCTGAATTATTAAGGGGAAGTTGATTAATTTTAAAAAAACTCATTCTGTCTATATATCTGAAAGGGTAGAAGTCTATTAAGTCCTTTACAGTTTTAATATTCAATTCATCATTAAGAAGTTTTGATCTTGAAGGACCAACACCTTTAATAAATTCGACAGATTGGTTTAAAAAATCATTATTCACTCTTTAAAAAGTCTAATGCTAAATTTGTCATTACTTTAACTCCAAGAAGCATTGAGCTATCATCTATAAAAAAATCAGGAGTATGATGTGCAGGAGCTTCTCTTTCTTCGTTTGTGTTATATCCACCCAACTCAAACAAAAAACCTGGAATTTCGTTTAAGTAATATGCATAATCTTCTGCAAGTGTTTTAGCATTGCTTAGTATTACATTTTCGTTACCAGCAGATTTTTTTAAAGATGGAAGCATTCTATCCATAATTTCAGGATCATTGTATGTAATGTCAGCACCATCATCAATTTCAACTATAGCTTTCCCTCCATATGATTTAGCAATTCCTTCTGATAGTTCAATAATCCTTTTTTTTATGTAATCTCTCATTCCATAATCTAATGATCTAATAGTTCCTACTAAATTCACCTCATTTGGAATAATATTAAATCTATTTCCTCCCTCCACTTTACCAAATGAAATAACCGCAGGTTCTTTAGTTAACTCAGATTCTCTTGAAATAATTGTTTGAATCGAATTAATTATTTGTGCGGTGATGATAATAGGGTCAACTGAAAGCCAAGGAGTTCCTCCATGAGCTTGAGTCCCAATTACTTTAATTGTAAACCTCGAAGAAGATGCATAAAAGCCTCTTGGTTTATAGTAAACCTTATTCATGGGTAGTTGAGCAGCTATATGAAGACCAAAAATTGCATCTACATCTGGATTTTTTAAAACCCCCTCTTTAATCATCATTCTTGCACCTCCTTCCTCACCAGGGGGAGGGCCTTCTTCAGCTCCTTGAAAAATGAACTTTACAGTACCTTCAAAATCTCTATTCTTAGATAATATTTCTGCAGCCCCCATAAGAATGGCCATATGACTATCATGTCCACATGCATGCATAACTCCATCATTTATTGACATAAAAGGAAGGTAATTTTTTTCTGTAATTGGGAGTGCATCCATATCTGCTCTTAATCCAACAACCTTACCTTCTTTACTTCCTTCTAGTATACCAACGACCCCATTTACTCCAACGTTTCTTTTAACTGATATACCTAGTGATTCTAAATGTTTTGCTATTACTTCAGATGTTCTAAACTCTCTATTTGATAGTTCGGGGTGTTTGTGAAAATCATGTCTCCATGAAATTACTTTTTGTTCAATATTTTTTATTTGATCATCAGTAGATTGAGAAAAACTAAATTGAAAAATGAAAAAGAATATAATTAATGATAATTTTTTCATAAGTATTGATTTAATTAATGGTTATAGGGTAATTAAAATTCATTAATTAGTTAAATTTATAATAATGTTAGAAGATAACAAATCTTATCTAAATGATCTTAATGATGCTCAATTGAGTGCAGTCTTGAAGACGGATGGCCCATCAATGGTAATTGCAGGAGCTGGATCAGGAAAAACAAGAGTTTTAACATATAAAATAGTCCACTTAGTCAACAACAATGTAGATCCATTTGAAATTTTAGCTTTAACATTTACCAATAAAGCTGCTCGTGAAATGAAGCTTAGAATATCATCAATGATTGGTGAAAGTGATTCAAAAAGTATATGGATGGGTACCTTTCATTCAGTTTTTGCTAAAATATTAAGATTTGAAGCTCATAAAATTGGTTTTACCTCGGATTTTACTATCTATGATACACAAGATTCTGAAAGACTAATTTCATCTATTATTAAAGAAATGAACTTAGACAAGGATGTTTACAGATCAAAATCAATTAGAAATAGAATTTCAACTCTTAAAAATAACTTTATAACTGTTAATGGTTATTTCTCTAATAATGAATTAGTTGAGTCTGATAATTTATCAAGAAAACCTGAGACAGGAAATATTTATAAAGAATATAATGATAGATTGATAAAATCAAACTCAATGGACTTTGATGACCTTTTAATGAAAACTAATGAACTATTAAATAATCACCCTGAAGTCCTAGCAAAGTACCAAGAAAAATTTAAATATATACTCGTAGATGAGTATCAAGACACAAATAACTCCCAATATCTTATTGTAAAATCATTGTCTGATAAGTATCAGAATATTTGCGTTGTTGGTGACGATGCGCAAAGCATCTATTCATTTAGAGGTGCAAATATTAACAATATTATAAATTTCAGAAATGACTACGACGATGTTGAAATCTTTAGGCTTGAACAAAATTATAGATCCACAAAAAATATAGTAAACGCTGCTAATTCTGTTATTGATCATAATAAAAATAAAATTGATAAAGAAGTATGGACAGAAAACGATTTTGGAGATAAAGTTCAAATTTCTTCAAATCAATCAGATATTGCCGAAGCTAGATCGATTTGTCAAAAAATACAAACTATAAATGATTCTAATCTTTCAGATACTGCCATACTCTATAGAACAAATGCACAATCTAGGCCTCTTGAAGATTCACTAAGACTAAATAAAATACCATATAGAATATTTGGTGGAGTTTCATTCTACAATAGAAAAGAAATAAAGGACATTATTGCATATTTAAGATTAATTATAAATAGTAATGATGAAGAAAGTCTTAAAAGAGTTATAAATTATCCAGCTAGAGGAATAGGTCTGGTTACAATTAATAAAATTATTATTGCAGCTCAAAAAAATAATCTAAGCCTTTATGATACAATAAAGAAACATAAAGAGTTACATATTCCTTTTTCTTCTTCAGTTTCCTTAAAACTTCAAAATTTTATTGACTTAATCGAAGTTTTTAAAATCGAAAATGACAAATTAAATGCTTTTGATTTAACTAAAGAATTAATTAATAGAGTCAAGATTATTGATGAGTTAAAAAAAGATGAATCTCCGGAAGGAATTTCAAGAGTTGAAAATGTTCAAGAATTATTAAATGGACTAAGAGATTTTATTGAGGATCAAAAAGAAATAGTTGACTCTAATGATGGGCTATCAGAGTTTCTTTCAAATGTCTCACTTTCAACAGACTTCGATATTGAGCAGGATAATGAAGACTATATCTCTTTGATGACGCTTCATCTATCAAAGGGTCTTGAATTCAAAAATGTTTTTATAGTTGGCCTTGAAGAGGATCTTTTTCCATCTGCTTTAAGTTATAACACACGATCAGAACTAGAGGAAGAAAGAAGGCTATTTTATGTTGGAATAACTAGGGCAAAACAAAACCTGTATTTATCATATGCTAACTCTAGATATAGATGGGGAAAGCTAATTTATTGTGAGGAGAGTAGATTTATAAATGAAATTGATAAGGATTTTGTAAATATTACAAAACAAGCTGACTTTAAACCAATATCTGAAAAGTTCCCAAAGAAAAAGATATTATTTAAACCAAAAGGAAACTTAAAGAAAATATCATCTTCAGCTATTAAAAATAGTTCTATTGAAATTAACTTTTCAGAAGGGGATAAAGTTTCTCATGAAAAATTTGGACTTGGCAAAATATTAAAAATAGAGGGGCTTAATAATGATGTTAGAGCAGTTGTTGATTTTTCAAAATTTGGTCAAAAAAATCTATTATTAAGGTTTGCCAAGCTAAATAAAATATAAAAAAAAAGCGTGATATATATCACGCTTTTTTTTTAACTAATCAATAATGATTTTAGTCAGGTTTATTATCTGAGCTAATTGTATTACTTGGTCCTGTGGCAGGAACATTCATGCTCATTCCTTCCTCAATAAGTTTAGTAAACTGATCAAGTTTAGGAAGGACAATTATTCTAGTTCTTCTATTAACAGCTCTTGATACAGAAGAATCATTGTCAGCTATAGGCATGTAAAAACTTCTACCAGCAGCAACTAGTTTAGTTGGATCTACACCGTAATCATTTTGTAAAATTCTAACAACAGAAGTTGCCCTTTTTACAGAAAGATCCCAGTTATCAAGAACTCCAGGAATAGTTTCAGCTGCTTTTTCTTGATCAATTAGCATGTTGTCTGTATGACCTTCAACCATAAATTCAAGATCCGGCTTATCACTAATTACTTTAGCGATTTTTTCTAAAACATTTTTAGCTCTAGTTGTTACAGTAAAACTTCCACTGTTGAAAAGTAGTTTATCTGAAATAGATACATAAACTACACCCTTTTCAACATTAATTTCTATATCATCATCGCTAAGTGTTCCAAGCGAGCTTTTAAAACTTTGAACAAGTGCTAAAGTTACAGAGTCTCTCTTAGTAACAGCATCTTGCATTCTTGTGATGATTAAGTCTTTTTCTTTAATACTTTCAAGAGATCTTTCAAGATTTTCTGCTCCTTTTTGAGTTAGAGTAGTTAAATTTCCAATATTGTCAATTAGATCTTGATTATTAGCTCTTAAAAATTTGTTTTGTTCTGATAATGCAGATAATCTCTCAGAAGTTGCTGAAAGCTGAGTTTCTGCAGCATTTAGCTTAGCAGTTGCACTATCTAATAATTCCTTTGTATTTTGCTGAAGGCTCTCTAAGTCTGAGTATTTCTTTTGAGATACACAAGAAGTTAGAAGTAAACCTAAAACTCCTACAATAAAAATGTTATTTTTCATATCAAAATATATTGGTTATTAATTAGTCAGCTACAAACTTAATATTTTTATGCTAAATTATTGTATTAGAGACTAAAGAATTTTTTCTTTCCTAAAAGAAAGTAATTGTATACAATACTTCGAACTTTGTAATAGTTTTGTTTTTTTAAAGATTTATCTCTGTTTTTTAAAATTTTATTAGCCTGCATAAAGTAGCTTATATGAGCTTTAATAATTGATAGTGAAAGATCTATTCTAGCTATTATTAAGTATCTGAACACTGAAATCATATCTAAAATTATTCTAACAAATAAAACATACAATAGAGAATTTAATGGGAGATTCTTAGTTAGCATTATTAATGAATTCCTATAGTTTAAATAGTTTTTATTAGCGTTTTCCTTTAAAGTTGCTGCTCCAACATGGTATACAATCGAATCAGTAGATGAGAAACATTCAATTCCTTTATTAAATCCTCTCCAGCATAGGTCTATTTCTTCCATGTGTGCAAAAAAACTTTTATCAAATCCTCCCAATTCATAGAATGTTTTTTTTTGGATAATCATACAAGCTCCTGAAGCCCAAAATATTTTAGCATCAGAATACTGATTAATATTTTTCTCTAATGTGTAGAAAATTCTTCCTCTACAAAACGGATACCCAAACTTATCTATAAATCCTCCAGAACCACCAGCATACTCATAATATTCTCGATTATTAAAGTCCATAATAGTGGGTTGAATAATACAGTTTTTCTTTTCTTTAAATTTTCTCCTTATAGGATCAAGCCATTTTTCTGTTACTTCGACATCATTATTGAGTATACATACTATATCTTCATTTAAATGTTTTAGACCAATATTATATCCTTCTGCAAAACCATAATTTTTATTTAAACTAATTAATTTGACTTGAGGAAAATTCTGTTTTACAAATTCTAATGAATTATCATCAGAATTATTATCAATTATATAGATTGTAGAATCTCCAGATTTATCAACTACTCCTTTGAGGTGTGATTTTAAAAGATTTATACCATTCCAATTAAGTATTGCAATTCCGATTCTCATTTATTATAGGATTTTAGTTCTTTTTCTTGTATATATTGATTTTTAATCTTGTCCAATTTAAAATAAAAATGATTTAATCCATTTGTAACAATAATCATTTCACTTTTTAATTCAATATTATATCGCATTACTTGCTCAAAATGTTCTTTGATAACATTTATATTAGGAGATTTACACTCAACCAGAATACTTACCTTGCCATTAATATCATACACAACAATATCATATCTTTTTAAAACTTTATTTATATAAAATGATTTTTCACAATTAATTAATGATTTAGGGTAATTTTTTGAAATTAAATACTTAATAAAATTTTGTCTTACCCATTCCTCAGGGGTTAAGACAATCCATTTCTTTCGAATTTCATCAAAAATGACATTATTGTTGTTTTCTTTTTTAATTTTAAATTGAAAATCAGGAAAGTTCAGTTTCTTCATAAAATGTCAGAATACAACAAATTAATTAATGATATAAATAATGGCAAACTTTCACCAATTTATTTAATTCATGGTGATGAAAGTTTCTTTTCAGATAATCTAATAGATGCTATAATTAATTCATCTGTAAAATCTGACGCTGTTGATTTTGATTTAAAGAAAATTTATTCCAAAAAATCAGATGAAAATCAAGAAAATGAAGTTGTTGATTTTTTAAAAAGATATCCTCTGGTTGGAGATTTTAATCTAATAGTTGTAAAAGATTCTAAGAACTTATCAAACGATTTTAACTTAGTTAACTCATATATCGAAAATCTTAATAAGAAATCAATTCTGGTCTTATCTTTTAATAGTTCTATTGACAAAAGAAAGAAAGTATATAAGAGTTGCTTAAAATATGGGATTGTTTTCGAATCAAAAAAGATTTATGATAGTCAGGTATATAAATGGATTGAACAGCAGTCAAAAGAAAAATCTATTAACCTTCATCCTAATTCAATTAAAATTATTGCAGACTTTGTTGGTAATGACTTGTCACAAATTGATAACGAACTTGAGAAATTACAACTTAATTCTAGTAAAAATCAAGTTATTAGACCTGAAGAAGTTGAAAATATAATTGGGTTTAGTAAAGAGTTTAATTTCTTTGAGTTAACAAAAGAAATTGGAAAGAATAATTATCAAAAATCACAGGATTTGATTTCATACATGTTAAAGAATTCAAAGAAATATCCAATTCCAGTAATTATAGGGACTATATATTCCTTTTTTAATAAATTATTTATCTATCATTCACTAGATAATAAAAATGAAGCCTCTAAAACTCTTGGAGTCAACCCATATTTCATTGACGAATACAAAAGAGCTTCAGCTTACTATCCAATGAAAAGAATCTCTAAAATATTTAATTATCTTTTAGAAGCAGATAAGAGGTCAAAAGGAATTGATTTTGATGCAACCAATAATGAGGCTATTTTAAAAGATTTAGTTTACAAGATTTTTAACTCTTAAGCAATTTTAATGAATAAAATATCAATTTTTTTTTTTTATTATTTTTTGTTCATGCTCTTCAATAAAAACTTTAGAAAATTATTCTCCCGATAATGATCCAAATATTCAATTTTACGGAAAATATGATTTTTCTTTAAGCATTGATGACTTAGCTGACTTTAATATGACATTGTATATTACTAATAGAAAAGGAAATATTTTTGGAACAATGTCAGTTTTTTGGTTGCAGAACCAACAAACCTTTAATGGAATTCCAGTATATAATCTGAAAATTGAAGACAATTTAATCACTTTCAACACATATGGCCCTAATCGTAATAATGAGCAGGCAGATTTTACTATCTACTTTATTGATGACTTTAAAAATTTCCAAGGTATTCTAAACCAAGTAAAACATCCAATCCCTGGGTTTAGTAATAGAAGTTATTTTATAAAGGGGACCAAGACTGATTTTTAGCTTTAATCTAGAATAATCTTCTATATTTCTCTGGGTCTGATTCCCTCATTAAATTATAGATTTCATCAAAAATATCTTCAAACGAAGGCTTACTAGTATAGTCACCATCTGAACCATAAGGAGGCCTGTGTTCTTTAGCAGTTACTAGTTTTGGTTCACTGTCAAGATATTTATATATATTTTGATTATTTAAAAGTTCTTGAAGAATATAACTTGAAGCTCCACCTGGAACATCTTCGTCAACAATCATAAGTCTATTTGTTTTTTTAATACTCATAATAATATTTTTAGATAAATCAAAAGGAATTAGACATTGCAGGTCAATTACTTCACAATTAATGTTAAATTTTTTTATTTCTTTAGCTACTTTATGAACTATGTTTAGGGTTGATCCATACGAGACTATTGTTAAATCATCTCCTTCCTCAAGAATTTCAACTTCTCCTATAGGTGTTTTAAACTCACCGTAATTTAATGGAAGTTCCTCTTTTACTCTGTAGGCATTTAAAGGTTCAATAACAATAGCAGGCTGTTCAATATCCAATAAACTATTATAAAATCCTGCAGCCTTTGTCATATTTCTTGGTGTAAGAATAAATACTCCTCTTAAGAAGCTAATCATTCCACCTAGAGGTGATCCTGAATGCCATATTCCTTCAAGTCTATGCCCTCTAGTTCTAACAATCAATGGAGCTTTTTGTTTTCCTAATGTTCTATAACTAAATGTAGATAAATCATCACTGAGAATTTGAAGAGCATACAGTATATAATCAAGATATTGAATCTCTGCAATTGGTCTTAGACCTCTAAGGGACATTCCTATTCCTTGTCCAACAATAGTAGACTCCCTTATACTAGTATCAAATACTCTATTTTCACCATATTTATTTTGAAGACCTTCAAGTCCTTGATTTACATCTCCAATCTTTCCAACATCTTCTCCAAATATGTATACTTTAGAATTAATCTCTAATATTTTATCAAAATTATCTCTTAGAATTATTCTACCATCAACTTTATTAGGTGTATCTGAATATTCAGCTTTAGTATAATCAATATTCTTTAGATCTGAAATTTCAATTGAATATAGATCTGATGAATATTTTTCTTCTAGAATATTTAAATATTTATTTCTCCAACTAATAAGTTCCTCTCTGTCCTGGGACTCTCCTGGTGGTAATTTGTAAAGTAATCTTCTACAAACCTTTATTATATCTGAAAAGTTTGAGTCGTCAATATTAGAAATTAATGAATTAATTTCATCATCTATTGGGTTTGTTAAAGATTTGATTTTATCTAATAAATCAATTTTTGCTTCTTTAATTGGTCTTTGATACAATTCCCACGCTAGCTTTCTCTCATCCGTAACATAGGTTTTAATTTCAGCTTTGATACTTTCAATTTTCTTTTTTGTTGAAATTTTATTTTTTATAATCCATTCTTCAAATTTTCTATTACAATCATAGTCTTCTTCCCAATTCAATCTTTCCTTTGACTTGTATCTTTCATGTGAACCTGAAGTTGAGTGTCCAAGAGGTTGCGTAAGTTCTGTAACATGAACAATTACAGGTATATGATGTTCTCTAGCAATTTTTTCTGCATGTGAATACGTCCTCATTAATGACTGGTAGTCCCAACCTTTAACTTTTAGTATTTCTATACCCGCAGATTCTTTATTTATTTGAAATCCTGATAGAGCTTCTGAAATACTTTCTTTCGTCGTATGATCTTTATTATGAACAGAAATTCCATAATCATCATCCCATACACTAATAACTGCAGGAATTTGAAGAACTCCACATGCGTTAACTGCTTCGAAAAATATTCCTTGACTTGTGCTTGCATTTCCAATAGTACCCCATACAATTTCGTTACCATTTTTTGAAAATTTCTCAGAGTCTTTAACATTATCGTTTCTATAAATTTTTGAGGCTAATCCAAGACCAACCAATCTTGACATTTGGCTAGCAGTTGGGGATACGTCTGAAATATGATTTTTTTGAGATGTTTGATTTATCCACTCTTTGTTTTCATCTATAAGATCTGTTAGAAAGTGTCCAACCATTTGTCGACCACCTGCCATCCTTTCATAAATTTGATCAGGATGACCATAGATTGCTGAGAAAAATTCTCTGGCAGAAAGTAAATCTTGTGATAATAAAATTGTTAAATCCCTGTAATAACCTGAACGAAAATCTCCATTTTTAAAAAAATGACTCATAACAACTTGAGGTAGTTCTTTCCCATCTCCAAAAATCCCAAACTTTCCTCTACCCAGCAATACCTCTCGTCTTCCAAGTATACTTATTTCTCTACTTAGGCAGATTGTTCTAAAGTCATTTAGAACTTTTTCCTTAAACTTTTTTAAGCTAATCTCTTCTTTAATAGAACTAGATGTACTCATAGGGACCGCAAATTTACAAATAATTAGAACAATTAAATTATAGCCATCTTCTTGAGAAGAGATTCCCCAATGATTCTAGGTTATATGATACTATAAATCTTATTTTATTGCTATAGCTTTTTTGAGACAATTCAAAGCCATTACTTGAGCTAATTGGAAAATAGAGTTCAAAAAAATCTGGTAGTAAATTAAGTCTAAGACCTGTTCCGTAAAAGTGCCTTGATTTCTTTCCCTTATCTTTAAGCATTCCTAGATCTAAATATCCTTCTATCCACTTCCATAAACCGATATTTAGGTTTGTGGTAAGCATAAAGTTATCTGTTGTAGGATTATCAAAAAATGATTTAAAGCCACCTCCAGCCATAATAAACTGCTGACTTAAAAGTCCAGTTCTTTCAGATCTTCCAAGATAATTATCTAAAAAAAGATATCCTCCTGATCTGCCAAGGTTATAATTAAAGTTCTGGAAATTTCTATTATTCCAAAAGAACTTACCTAGATAAACCCTAGCTTGAAATTGCCTATTGCTATTAAATATCTTTCTATAATCAAATACTAAATTTATTTTACCAAAATTATTTGAGAACTCTGTATTAACTGATGATTTTAAATATTTTATTATATCTATATCACTGTAATAATATCCAAGATTATATATACTATAATTATTTAGTTTATTGTCATTTACATTATTTGAGTCCTTATCTACACTATACATGGAAATTGAAAATGATCTTCTAATATTAGATCTAAGATTATTATTGTCTCTAAAATTTACAGTTATTGATGGTGAAAAAACCTGAAATCTTAAATCTTCATTATAATGATTTGTTTTATAAAATATATTGTAAACAGTTGAGAAATTATCATTTATCTCATTATTTACTTGATATTTTAAATTTAAAGACCCCACTAGTGTTTTTTCTTTTGAAGCATATTGTGAAAATATTTCATATGAAAAAGGCTTATTTTTTATTCCTCTATTTGAAAAATTAATACCTGGAGAAAGTCCATCATATAAGTTGTATGTAATTTCTGGACGAAAATATAAATTTCTTTTTTTTGGATCATCTAAGTCACTTATTAATCTAATTCGAACTGGTTTATTATCTGAGTTGTGAATATAATTATTGTTTCTATTTAACTCAGGTAATTTGTTTAAATGATTGATTGCAACATAGTCAAATTCAATTTTAGGTTTTTCAATTTCATTATATTGAGTAAAAAATTTTCTACTAATAATTGAATCATTTTTAATAAAACTAATAGAGTATGGGACTTGAATATTATTTTTTTCAGTGATTTTAAATAGATTATTATCTGTTTTTTGAATTTTTAAATCAATAGATTGTCTTTTTCCTATGTAATCTTCCAAAAACCAACCTAAGTCGTAGTCATAAATTTCATTAAAAATTTCGTATAGTTCTTTATTTGACTTAATGTTAACGATTTTTTGAATCAGTGATCTAAATTGATCCTCTCCAATTAAATTCTCTAGGTAAATTAGACCTATCCCTGCATGGTATGGTGATGCAATTTCTTCATTAATTCTTGTTAACTTGTCACTAGGCAGTATATCTGATTGATGTATATTCAACCTCTGTATGTATTCAGAATAGTTTAAAAAAAGATCTGTAAAGTTTATTTTAGAAATTTCATAATTTTTTAAAAGTCTGTTACCAGAATAATATCCAATAAATTTTGCCCTTGGATAATAACTCTTAATATACTTATCGATAAGATATATTTCTAATCCTTTATAGATCCAATGAAACTCTCTTTTGTTAAAATCAATAATACTATTTAGATAATTCATTGTAAATGATTTTAAGAAGACTATTTCTTCAAGAAAATCATCAGGAAATGGACTTAAAAACCTAGGTAGTTGATTAAGTCCATAAAATGGACTTAAATCATAATCATTTTTTGAGACCATAAACTTATTAGGTTTGTTATCTACAAAATAATTAGAGATAAATTCAGATATCCTATTATAATTATACCTAGTGTCTGAAATTGAAGAAAGTTTAAATATATCTGTTTCAGTTATGATACCTTTGTTTTCTAATTTTAAGAATACATCTTCTTTTAAAATATTGATTTTTATTTCTTTTTTATTTATTCCACTTAATGATATTATTTTTTGATCTTTAATTAAATCTTCAGATAACTTATCAAGATTTGAGAATAGTTTATAATCTTTTTTAATCTTGAACACTATATAATAATCAGAAAAATTAATTGATTGATCATCAAGATTAAGATTATTCTGTTTTGCCCATTTTGATTTATTTATACTAGAGAGTACGATAATCCAATTTTTTAGGTAAAAGTTATCATCGTCATAGCCAAATCCAGTAAATCTTGAATCAGGTAGTTTTATTGAATAATCAACAATAATTTCAATGGACTCATTAGGCAATAATGGTTTTGAGAGTTTTAATTCAATTATATCACTATCCTCTAATCTTTTCCACTCTTCCAAGTTTTCTGAATAGAGCTCATTAATGGTCGTATAGCCTCTTTGTCTTTTTTTTGAAAAAGAAAACGAACGCGAGTATTCATCAGAAATTCTTTTAGCAAGTTTAGTGTCTGTATTACTATATGAATTTGACCAGTCTTCAAAAAATAATTTATCAATACCAAACTTTGAATTGTTAATAAATTCTACTTTTTGTCTAATTAGTAATGTTTGATCTTCAGGATTTAATTCAACATCAATTTTATATATAGTGTTCGATTGGCCATAGGTTATTGGTCCAAAAATTAAAAAACAAAAAATTATAAAATATTTTTTCATTATTCTAGTTCCTTAGAAAGGAATATACTTGTATACCCTTTATCATTTTTTATTATTGTATTTGGACTTCCTGAATCTACTAATTTACCACCATTTTTTCCACCTTCAGGTCCAATATCAATAATATGATCTACTTGCTTAATTACGTCAAGATTATGCTCAATAATTATTATTGTATTTCCTTTGTCAACTAATTGATTTAAAACATTCAATAATATTCTTATATCTTCAAAATGTAAACCAGTGGTTGGTTCATCAAGAATATATAATGTGTTTCCTGTGTCCTTTTTTGAGAGCTCACTTGCAAGCTTAATTCTTTGTGATTCACCTCCAGATAAAGTTGTAGAAGGCTGCCCAAGAGTAATATATCCAAGACCAACACTGTCAATAGCTTTTAGAATGTTGTAAATCTTTGGAATGGATGAAAAAAAATCTAAAGATTTTGAAACACTCATATCAAGTACATCTGAAATGGATTTGCCTTTATATCTAACTTCAAGAGTTTCTCTATTAAACCTTTTACCATTACAAACTTCACACTCCACAAAAACATCAGGAAGAAAGTTCATCTCAATTAATTTCATTCCTCCTCCTTTACAATTTTCACATCTACCTCCAGCAACATTAAAGCTAAATCTACCAGGCTTATAACCTCTAATTTTTGCTTCAACAGTTTCTGAAAAAAGTTTTCTTATTTCACTGTAAACCCCCGTGTATGTTGCAGGATTACTTCGAGGAGTTCTACCTATTTGCTGTTGATTAACTTCTACAACTTTATCTATATTATCAAGCCCATCAATTTTTTTGAATTCCAAAGGAGACTTAACTGAATTATATATTTTAGAATTAAGAATAGGGTATAAGGTTTCATTAACTAGGGTTGACTTCCCACTTCCGGATACTCCAGTTACCGCAATCATTTTTCCAAGAGGAAATTCTACATCTATATTTTTTAGATTATTCCCTTTACATCCATAAATCTTAATTGACTTACCACTTCCTTCTCTTATTTTTTTTGGTACTTCTATCTTTTTAATTTCATTTATGTAATCTGCAGTAATTGTTTTAGCTTTTTTAATTTTTTCAGGTGAACCCTCATAAATGATTTTACCACCATTTATACCTGCATTTGGTCCTAAATCAATAATATGATCAGAACTTAAAATCATTTCTTTATCATGCTCTACAACAATTACTGAGTTTCCTGAGTCTCTTAGTTTTTTTAATGAATCAATTAGTTTAATATTATCTTTTTGATGAAGTCCTATGCTTGGCTCGTCTAATATGTATAATACTCCAACAAGTTGAGAGCCAACTTGGGTTGCTAACCTTACTCTTTGAGCTTCACCTCCAGATAAAGATTTTGTAGATCTTGATAGAGTTAAATATTCTAATCCAACATCAATCAAAAACTGAGTTCTTATTAAAATTTCTTTACTAATTTCCTCAGATATTTTAAGGTCTTTTTTTGATAAATTGTTATTTAAATTTTTAAACCAATCCTTAAGCTCTGAAAGATCCATTTCTGTTAACTCAAAAATATTTTTCTTATTAATTTTAAATGATCTGGATTCAATTTTTAATCTGCTTCCTTCACATGTGCTACATTTGTTGATATCTACAAATTCCATAGCCCATCTTCTCAAACTTTTTGATTCATTGTTAGTAAGTTGTTCTTTAATAAAAGACTCAATACCCATATAGTCTATATCATATTCTCTTTTTACTCCAAGTTCTTTAGAATTAATTGTAAAACTTTTTTTTCCTCCATTTAATATAAAATCTAACCCCTCTTTAGGTATTTTATTTATAGGTTCACTTAATGAAAAATTATAATATTTTGCTATCAACTCTATTTGCCTATGTATCCATGAATTATCTTTTTTACCAATTGGTAAAATACCTCCATTGTTAATTGATATTGTATCATCAGGTATAAGTTTTTTTATATTAATATTAAACTCCGTTCCGAGTCCGTTACACTCTTCACAACTCCCTTTTGGAGAATTAAAGGAAAATGTATTTGGCTCTGGTTTTGGATAAGAGATTCCAGTTTCCGGACACATTAAATTTCTACTAAAATACTCTGGTTTTCCTGAATCAGAGTCTAATATGAATATAGTATCATTTCCATATTTCATAGCTATTTTAATTGATTCTGACAAAATCCTTTTTGATTCAAAATCATCTTTTACAGATAAATTATCTACAACTAAACTAATGTCATGAGTTTTATACCTATCGAGTTTCATTCCTCTTTTTATGTCAATAATATCACCATCAACAATAACTTTTGAAAAGCCTTGTTTAGTAAAGTTTTCAAATAAATCTCTGTAATGACCTTTTCTTGATCTAATTATGGGTGCTAGAATTATGATTCGCTGATTTAAATACTTATCACAAATTAGTTTGATAATCTCCTCATCAGTATTTTTCACCATTTTTAAATTTGACTTAAAGCTATACGCGACTCCAATTCTTGCAAACAAGAGTCTTATGAAGTCATAAATATCTGTAACTGTACCTACTGTTGATCTTGGATTTTTACTTGTTGTCTTTTGCTCAATAGCAATTACAGGAGAGAGTCCTTCAATCTTTTCAACGTCAGGTCTTTCATAATTTCCAACAAATTGTCTTATGTAGGCAGAGAAAGTCTCCATATATCTTCTTTGACCTTCAGCATGAATAGTGTCAAATGCTAATGAAGATTTTCCACTACCTGATAGTCCAGTAATAACAACAAGCTTTTCTCTTGGAATCTCTAAATCAAGATCCTTAAGATTATGGACTTTTGCACCTTCAATTTGAATTGTGTCGCTCAATATTGAATTATTTTAAAATTGCTCCAAAATCATCACCTCTTGGGTCAGGTCCAACATAAACTTTTCCATTTTTATCAATAAAAATTGCATCTACAGCTCCAATAGAAGACCTAGGTGACATCCCAGATATTTCATCTTCAAATGGTAGAGAAATTATGAAGTAATTTTTATCTTTTAGTAGTGAGTCAATTTCTTTAGTAAATCCATTTTCCTCAACAATTATAACATCAGGAAGCCACTGATGATGAAATCTTGGCGCACTAACAGCATCAGATACGCTCATGTTAAATTCATAAACATTTAAAATAGTCTGTAGAACTGAGGTAATTATTGTAGAACCACCTGGTGTACCTACAATTAGTGAAGGCTTTCCATCTTTTAATACTATTGTTGGTGTCATCGAGCTTAGCATACGTTTTTTTGGTTGTATTGAATTTGCTTCACTTCCAATTAATCCATAAAAGTTTGGATGACCAGGTTTTGAGCTAAAATCATCCATCTCGTTATTCAGAAAGAAACCTCCTTCTTCGACAAATACTTTTGATCCATAGCTATTATTTAATGTTGTAGTAACTGATACAGAATTCCCGTATTTATCGATAATTGAATAGTGGGTTGTTTCAAGACTTTCATTTGATACAATAGTTCCATAACCAATATCAGATGATAGAGAAGCGTTATCCCATGAAAAACTACTCATCCTTTCACTTATGTAATCATCATCCATTAATTCATATACAGGTAAATCCATAAAATCCGGATCTCCCATATATTTACTTCTATCAGCATACGCTCTTCTTTCAACTTCTGTAATCAATTGAACAGTCATAAGGGAATTATGCCCAAAACTTGAAATATCATATTTTTCAATTGCTTTTAGCATTTGACCTAAAAGTATACCTCCACTCGAAGGGAGTGACATTGAGATAATATCTAGATCTTTATAATTAAATCTTACCGGATCTCTCCAAACAGATTCATAGTTTTTTAAATCATTCATCTCCATTATTCCGCCAGAGCTATTCACTTCATCGACTATCATTTTTGCAATATAACCTTCATAAAATGCTTTTGGACCATCTTTAACAATCTTTTTTAGTGTTTCTGCAAATTTTATATTTACAATTGTATCTCCCTCTTTAAAAATTTTTGAATAAAGGGAATTTTCCCCATTCACTTTTACAAAGTCATCATACTTTTCATTCAATGATCTTGATTGTTTCTCAGTAACTACATAACCGTTCTCAGCTAAATCAATTGCTGGTTGAAAAAGATCTTCTATTGGAAGAGTTCCAAATTTTGAATAGATTTCAAATATTGCAGATATTGAACCAGGAACTCCAATGGCTGCTCCACCTAGAGTGCTCATGTCAGGAATCACATCTCCATTTTCATCAAGATACATATCTTTAAATGCATTCCCTGGAGCCATTTCTCTAAAATCAAGAGAACCGGATTCACCTGAATGATCATAATAAACAAAGAAACCGCCACCTCCAATATTTCCTGCAGTTGGATGAACTACTGCTAATGCTAGATGAGTAGCAATCATAGCATCATAAGCGTTACCACCATTTTTCATAATCTCTAGACCTATTTCAGAAGCTTCTTGTCTTGCAGATACTACTGCAGGATTATATGATTTGGTACAGCTGAAAATTAAAAAAGATAAAATAAAAGGAATAAAATTTTTCATAATAAAATATCGTGTAATTTACAATTTATATATTTACACTTATATGACTCTCATAAAAAATATTTCAGGTTTTAGAGGTACAATTGGTGGCGAAAATAGTAAAAATTTAACTCCCATAGATATTGTTAATTCAATTGCTGCTTTTTCCTTATTAATTAAAGAAAATAATCCTAATTCACCTGATCTTTCAGTTATGACTGGAAGAGATGGAAGAAAATCAGGTGAAACGATTCATAACATAGTTAATTCTGTCTTTTCATCTATGGGGATAAATGTAATTGATTGTGGAATTTCTACAACACCTACCTTGTGTTGGGGTGTCCTAAATAATAAATCAGTTGCTGGTCTGATGATAACAGCAAGTCATAATCCAGAGGAATATAATGGCCTAAAATTCTTTAATTCAGATGGTGAGTTTTTAGCTAGAGAGGAAGTTAATAAACTTATCGAATATTCTGAGCTTGATTCTTTTGACTTTTCATTAAATGAAGGTTTAGGTAAGGTAACTAAATATGATAATTTAATAGACGATCACATAGATGCAATTGTTAATTTAGAAATTTTACCATTAAAAGATATTCAGTCCTTAAAACTCTCTGTTGTTGCTGATGCAATAAACTCTGGTGGCTCTATTGCCATGCCGAAGCTGTTTGAAAGACTATCAATAAACTATAAAATTATCAACTCTGAGATCAATGGCAAATTCTCACATACACCAGAACCACTTAAAGAAAACTTACAAGATTTATCACAAAAAATTAAAGAAAATAATGCAGACTTTGGAGTAGCTGTTGATCCCGATGTTGATAGGCTTGTATTCTTTGACGAAAACGGTGAAATACTTGGTGAGGAAAATACTCAAGTATACTGCTCAGATTTTGTTTTATCTAAATCAAAAGGTGACACTGTCTCAACACTATCCTCTTCTAATGCTTTAAAAGATGTGACAAATTCATACGGATGCAACTATCATTATACACCAGTCGGGGAGATGAATGTTGTAAAGAAAATGAAAGAGGTAAATGCTGTAGTAGGAGGAGAGGGAGGAGGAGGTATCATCTATCCAGATCTTCACTATGGGAGAGATGCGCTAGTAGGTATTGCTCTATTTCTTGGTTTACTAGTTAATAAATCAATTAAAGTTTCAAAATTAAGGGATAATTTTCCTATGTATTATATGAAAAAATTAAAGATTTCTCTTAAAGATGCAAGTGAAATAGATCAGATTTTTAAAAAGTTAGTTTCTAAATATTCAGATCTATCACCAAATACTGAAGATGGAGTTAGAATTGACTTTAACGAAGGTTGGGTGCATATGAGAAAATCAAATACAGAACCTATTGTAAGAATTTTTTCTGAATCGGATACTCAAATAAATGCAGACAAAATTGCCATGGATATTGAAAAAGAGATTAATGAACTAGTTAATTAGATGTTTAAATCTATTATGTGACCAAAAATATTGATTAGGATCTCTGTATACTTGTTCCTCTAGTAATTTAATAAACTGATCTGTTATACTGTAATCAGAATCCTTCTTATCATATATTTCAATAAATTTAGTTCTGTAATAACCTCTTTTTACTCTATTTACATCTGCAAAAACCACGGAAAGATTATAATCTCTTGCAAATCTTTCAGCTCCTGTAAATATTGGGACTCTATGTCCAAAAAACTTATTTATATAAGATTTTCCAACTTTGCGTGGTGACTGGTCAGCAGCAAATCCAAATAAGTAGTACTTATTTCTATCAAGAGACGCCATAAACTCCTTTATGTTATATCTAGAAACTAAGAAGGCCTTATGTTTCTTTCTAATTTTTTTAAATAATCTATCGAAATATTTATTTGTCATGGGAGTATATATTCCATATCCATTACCTCTTGTTTTATATCCAATTGATAATAACCACTCAAAGTTTGAGTAATGTCCACATAATAGAATTATGTTCTTCTTTTCTTTCTGAATTTTTTTTAATACATCAATATTCTCATATGTGTACCTTTCTGTCATCTGTTTTTCATTCATACCATATGCTTTGATACTTTCAATTGTAATATCTGAAAAGTGTTTATAGAATCCTTTTTCAATCTCACGAAGCTCTTTTTCTTCCTTATCAGGGAAAACAAGTTCTAGGTTTTTTCGTACAGTCTTCAGCCTATACTTAAAAACTTTATAAAGAAGGAAATTAACAAAATCAGATATCTTGTAAACAACACAGAAAGGTTGTAGGGATATAAGTTTAATTAAGGGATAAAATAATAGGTATGTTAAAAGTTGCAATTATCAGTCATTTAATGATAATGCAAATTTAATTCTTTCTTCGAGATCGTTTCCTCTCAAATTTTTACCAATTACAGTTCCGGTATTATCAATTAGATACGACTGAGGGATTGCTCTAATGCTATACCTTCTAGCAACAGGATCATTCCAAAAACTAAGATTTGAAACTTGAGTCCATAATAAGTTATCATCTTCTATAGCCTGTTCCCATTGTTCTTTTGTTCTATCAAGAGAAACTCCTATGATATCAAATCCATTCTGGTTGTACTTCTTATATAGTCTAACAAGGTTAGGATTTTCAACTCTACACGGTCTACACCAAGCAGCCCAAAAATCAAGTAGAGTTACTGAATTGCTCTCAGTAATTTTGCTCAAGGTAATATTAGACCCATCTATGCCAGGAGCAGTGAAATCTGGTGCTATTTCGCCCACTTCTATTGGATCTTCATATTGGCTTAATAAACTAGCTATGTTCTTACCAACACCACTGACTTTGATTCTATTTGAAAAACTCTCATATACATCAATTATACTATCCTTGTTTACTTTATTTTCAACCATAAATACCTCAAGAAGAAGTGCAGACATATATGAATCTAAATTATCTATTATGAAATCCCATTCGTACAAAAGCACTTCTCTTTCTTTTTTATTATAATCTTTCTCTAGCTCTTTTGCTGTTGCAACATCCCCATTCATAATTGCATCTTGAGCAGAGGACGCAATGCTATTCATATTATCTACGAGAGATTTTGTTTCTAATTTGTATTTTACAAAATCATCATTTGAAATAGTTCCTGAAACAGTTGATTTCGAAATATTGTTTTTATCTATATCAGCAGTAATTTCTCCTGTTTCTAGAATTGCTAAAACATATCCATTGACACCTTCAACTTGAATATAACTAATTTCGGGGGTAGCAGATATACCTTTGAAAGAGAACTGGTTAGATTTAACCGAAGTAGAATCTTTGATAAAAGGTTGATTGTTCTGGTCAGCTTGAAGAATGTATACTTTAGTATCATCAATAACGTCAATAGTACCATTTATAACAAAGCTATTATCGTTGTTACAAGAAGATAACAGAGCAAGAACTAAAGTAATATAAATATATCTCATCAAATAAAACTTGGACAAATTTAGTCTTTTAAAATTAATATCTTTAGTTAACTTTTTGTTAAGGAAAATGTCTGATATCAAAATAATTTCTCTTTTTGAAAATATACTAGATAAATCATCAATTATAACAGGTGAAAACCTTAAATCAAGATTTTATCATATATGGAAAACAGACATACCTCTTGAGTCAATTTGTCTACTTCTACCTAAAGACACAGAAGAAGTGTCAGCTATTCTAAAAATTTGTAACGATAATGATCAAGAAATAATTATCCATGGAGGGTTAACAAACCTTGTTGGTTCTACACAATCTAGTAAAAATCAAGTAGTTGTATCTCTTGAAAAAATGAACAGAATAATTGAAATTGACCAGAAAGGTAAAACCGTTACATGTGAGTCTGGAGTTATCATTGAGGATATTATTAATTCCGTTAAAGAAAAAGATCTTCTTCTTCCATTAAATTTTGGAGCAAGAGGTTCTGCGCAAATAGGAGGTGCAGTTTCAACTAATGCTGGAGGATTAAGAGTGTTTAAATATGGTATGACAAGGAGTTTAGTCCTGGGTTTAGAGGCAGTTCTTCCAGATGGAACTATAATATCATCATTAAAAAAATTAATGAAAGACAATTCAGGTTATGATTTAAAACAGTTTTTTATTGGATCTGAAGGAACTCTAGGAATAGTGACAAAAGTTGTTCTTAGATTATATCAGCATCCTAAAACTAGATATACTGCTCTTGCTGTTACTAATGATTACCAGAAGGTTTTAGACTTATTAAAGTTTATGGAAGATAAAATTTCAAAAAACCTTACAGCTTTTGAGCTTCTATGGAATGATACCTACAAGCAAATGGTAAGTGATAAAACGATGTATAATAAATATCTTCCCGATAACTATAAATACTATGTTTTTATTGAGTATATGGGTGGTGATTTTGAAAATGACTACGATACTTTTGAAAAAACTGTTATGAAGTCACTTGAGAAAGGGCTTGTGGATGATGCAGTATTGGGTAAGGATGAAAAAGAGCAATTAAATATATGGGGAATTAGAGAGGATGTCGCTGTTTTAGCAGAAGAAAAAAAATTTGATCAGCAATTTGATATCAGTATACCTGTGGCACTAATTGGAGAAGTGATTGATAAAACAATTATAGAGCTCAGAAACTGTCCAGGTGTAGAAACAATATTTCCTTTTGGACATGTGGCAGATGGTAACATACATTTTATAATTGGAAAGGATTCAGATGATGATGATTTAAAATCTAAGATTAACGAAATAATCTATAGTAATACAGAGCTAGTTAAAGGTTCAATCTCTGCAGAACATGGTATTGGGCTTGATAAAAAGAAATACTTGATAAAGAGCAGGAGTAAAGATGAAATTGAACTAATGAGACTTATTAAAAAATCTATTGATCCTAAAAATATATTAAATCCCGGTAGAGTATTTTAATTTAAGGTACTATCTTTATAATTCAAGCTATGGCAGGAAATTCATTCGGTAATATCTTTAAAATTTCATCCTTTGGTGAGTCCCATGGAAAAGCTCTAGGAGGAGTCATAGACGGTTGTCCTGCAGGTGTAAATATTGATCTAGTTTTTATTAATTCAGAATTAAATAGAAGAAGACCTGGGCAATCCGAAATAGTTACTCAAAGAAAAGAAGATGATTCTGTTGAGTTTTTATCTGGAATCTTTGAAGGTAAATCAACAGGAACTCCCATTGGATTTATAATTGTTAATCAAGATCAAAAATCAAAAGATTACTCACATATAAAAGACAGCTATAGACCATCACATGCAGATTTTGTGTATGATAAGAAATATGGTTTTAGAGATTATAGAGGTGGTGGTAGAAGTTCAGCTAGAGAAACTGTTGTAAGGGTTGTCGCCGGTGCTATAGCTAAGCTTCTTTTAAAAGATATTAAGATAAACGCTTTTGTTTCATCAGTTGGAAAAATCAAATACGAATATGAAAATTTAAATGTTGATTTTGAAAATATTGAAAAATCAATTGTAAGATGTCCAGATCTTGATAAATCAAAAGAGATGGAAGACTTAATTAAACAAACAAGAAAAAATGGAGATACAGTCGGTGGCATTATTTCTTGCATTATAAGTGGAGCTCCAGTTGGTCTAGGAGAACCAGTTTTTAACAAGCTTCATGCTGAACTTGGAAAAGCTATGCTTTCAATAAATGCTGTTAAAGGATTTGAATTTGGAAGTGGCTTTAAAGGTTCTGAAATGAATGGATCTGAACATAATGATTCATTTAATAAAGATGGATCAACAAAGACTAACTATTCAGGTGGTGTTCAAGGTGGTATATCAAATGGTATGGATATATATTTTAATATTGCATTTAAGCCTGTTTCTACAATAATGAGAGATCAGGACTCCATAGATAGTGAGGGTAATAAAGTAAAAGTACAAGGTAAAGGTAGGCATGACCCATGTGTTGTGCCAAGAGCAGTACCAATTGTTGAAGCAATGGCTGCATTAGTTCTTGCAGACTATTTTTTACTAAACAAACTTTCTAAAATTTAGTTATGAAACTACACTGGAAAATAATTATTGGAATGGTTTTAGGTGTTGTTTTTGGACTTGTAATGTCTCAAACATCATTTGGATCTGACTTAATAAAAGATTGGGTAAAACCATTTGGCACAATATTTATAAATCTACTTAAACTAATAGCTATGCCATTAATTTTAGCTTCTTTAGTAAAGGGTATTTCTGATCTAAAAGATATTTCTAAATTATCTACTATTGGAACTAGAACACTTGGAATTTATATCTGTACAACAGTAACAGCAGTTGTTATTGGGCTAATCCTTGTAAATATTGTTGAGCCAGGAAGTACTATTACAGAAGAAACAAGAATTGATCTTATTCAAGAGTATGAACAGGGTGTAATTGAGAAGCAACAACAAGCTCAGCAGCAAGCAGAAAGCGGTCCTCTGCAGCCATTAGTTGATATTGTTCCAGCAAATATATTTGATGCTGCTACAAATAATAGAAACATGCTTCAGGTTATTTTCTTTGCAATATTCTTTGGAATTGGAATAATATTGGTTGATCCAAAACTTGCTAAACCTGTAAAAGATTTTTTTGATGGTCTAAATTCTATAATACTAAAGCTAATTGACTTAATAATGGAGTCTGCTCCATATGGTGTATTTGCTCTTCTAGCAACATTAGTTGTAGAATCTCCTAGCTTAGACTTATTTATTGCACTAGGAATGTATTCTGTAACTCTTATAATTGGTTTAATTCTAATGATTGTAGTTTATAATATTATTGTTAAACTTATAACCAATACAAATCCTTCTAAATTCATGAAGGGTATTTCTGCTGCCCAATTACTGGGTTTCTCAACAAGTTCAAGTGCTGCTACACTTCCTGTTACAATGGACTGTGCTGAAAAGAACTTAGGTGTGGATAAAGAAATATCAAGTTTTGTTCTTCCTATTGGAGCAACAGTTAACATGGATGGAACTAGTGTTTACCAGGCAGTTGCTGCTGTATTTATAGCTCAAGCATTTGGTTTAGATCTTAGCCTTGGTGCTCAATTAGGAATTATAGTTACTGCTACTCTTGCTTCAATTGGAGCTGCTGCTGTTCCTAGTGCAGGAATTGTAATGCTTGTAATTGTTCTTGGTCAAGCAGGTATACCAGAGGCTGGACTAGCTTTAATAATTGCTGTAGATAGGCCCCTCGATATGTGTAGGACTATAGTTAATGTTACAGGAGATGCTGCGGTTTCAATGATTGTTGCAAAATCTGTTGGAAAATTAAAGGATCCGAAAGATGTCAATAAAAATTGAAGATTCTTGGAAACAGCTTCTAAATTCAGAATTCAATAAAAATTATTTTAAAGAACTTATTTCATTTGTAAAAAGTGAATATTCATCCTCTATTTGCTATCCAAAGGGATCCCAAATATTTTCAGCTTTTGATAATTGTCCAATTAATGAACTAAAAGTTGTTATAATTGGTCAAGATCCTTATCACGGACCAAATCAGGCAAATGGATTATGTTTTTCTGTTAACAAAGGAATTGTTCATCCTCCATCATTAATGAATATTTTTAAAGAGATAGAATCTGACTTAGGTATTAAATTTAAAGATAGAAATGGAGATCTAAGTGTTTGGTCTAAACAAGGTGTTATGCTTTTAAATGCTACATTAACAGTAAAGCAAGGATTAGCTGGAAGTCATCAAAATAAAGGATGGGAATCATTCACAGATAGAGTCATTGAAATAATATCTGATGAAACAAATAATACTGTATTTTTATTATGGGGTTCTTTTGCAAAGCAAAAAAAGAAACTAATTGATAATAAAAAGCATAAAATCCTTGAATCAGGTCATCCTTCTCCTCTAAGTGCTAATAGAGGCCTATGGTTTGGTAACAAGCATTTTAGTCTATGCAATGAACATCTAAAAACAAATGGGAAAAAAGAGATTGATTGGTCTTTATGAAATTTGATGTAAAAAATATTGATAAAAAAGTTTTACTGAATCTTTTCAAAAATATGCTCAAATCAAGAATGATTGAAGAGAAAATGATAATTCTTCTTAGACAAGGAAAGGTATCAAAATGGTTTAGTGGAATTGGTCAAGAAGCTATTTCAACAGGTGTAACTCTTGCTTTGGATAATGATGAATATATACTTCCTATGCATAGAAATTTATCCGTTTTCACATCTAGAGAAATTCCTTTAGATAAATTATTTGCTCAGTGGCAAGGAAAACAAGAGGGGTTTACAAAAGGAAGAGATAGAAGTTTTCATTTTGGATCTAATGAACATCATATAGTTGGAATGATATCACATTTAGGACCCCAAATGGGGGTTGCTTGTGGTATTGCTCTTTCAAATAAATTAAAGGGTAATAATAAATTATGTGCTGTGTTTACTGGAGATGGTGGAACAAGTCAGGGAGATTTTCACGAATCATTAAATCTAGCATCAACCTGGAATCTTCCTGTAATATTTTGTATTGAAAATAATGGATATGGACTATCTACACCAGTTAATGAGCAGTACGCCATTGAAGATCTCGCAGATAGAGCAGCTGGTTACAACATGGATTCATATGTAATTGATGGAAACAATGTTATTGATGTTTATAATTGTTTGAAAGAAGTATCAGAAAAAATGAGATCTGACAATAAGCCTGCTCTTATTGAGTTTAAAACATTTAGAATGAAAGGTCATGAAGAAGCTAGTGGTCAAGCATATATAGATCCTGAGATAATAGAAGAGTGGTCTAAAAAGGATCCTATAAAGCATTTTGAGAAATTCTTGATAAAATCCAAGCATCTAAATAGTAAGACTCTTAAAGTGATTAAAAATGATCTTGAGAAAGAAATTGATTCCAATTGGGATAAAGCTAAATCTTATGCTGAAACTAAGTTTGATGAGAATCTAGAACTTAATGATGTATATAAGGATTTTATAGCCGCTAATAATCAAGTAGATGGTTCAATAAATGGAGAATTTAGGTTTGTAGATGCAATTAAGAAGGGAATTGACGAATCTATGTCAAAATATGATAATCTAATTATTATGGGGCAAGATATAGCTGAATATGGGGGTGTATTTAAGGTAACTGAAGGTTTGATTGAGAAATATGGTAAAGAAAGAGTTTTTAATACACCGCTTTGCGAGTCAGCTATTCTATCCGCAGCATATGGTTTATCTGTAGGTGGTTATAAATCAATTGTTGAAATGCAGTTTGCAGACTTTATAAGCTCTGGATTTACAGCCATTGTTAACCTAATAGCCAAATCTAATTATAGGTGGTCTCAGAACTCAGATATAGTAGTAAGAATGCCATGTGGTGGTGGAGTAGGGGCTGGTCCTTTTCATTCTCAATCAAATGAAGTATGGTTTACTAAAGTACCTGGTTTAAAGATCGTATATCCGTCCCATTCATATGAGGCTAAAGGTCTATTAAATGCTTCAATTGAAGATCCTAACCCCGTAATGTATTTTGAGCATAAATATATATACAGAACTGTCTCTGAAGAGATTCCAGAGAATTACTATTCTGTTGAGCTAGGAAAAGCAAAGATTAGATCAATCGGTTCTGATGCAACAATAATTACATACGGATTAGGTGTTCATTGGGCTTTAGAAATAATAAAATCTTTTAAAAATAATTCAATTGAAATCATTGATTTAAATACTCTTGTTCCTTGGGATAAAGAACTGGTTTTCAATTCTATAAAAAAAACAGGTAAAGTATTACTTTTAAGTGAAGATACTTTAATTAACGGGTTTATTGGAGAAATTTCAGCAACTATTTCAGAAGAGATTTTTGAGCACCTGGATGCTCCAATTATTAGAGTAGCATCATTAGATACTCCAGTTCCTTTTTCAAATAATCTTGAAAAAGGATTTTTATCTAATAATAGATTAAAGGAGAAACTGAATAAATTGTTGAATTACTAGTAATGAAAATATCAAAGTTTTCATCATTTTATACACCAATATTTCTATCAATTATTCTTTTCTCTTGTGAAAAAGATAATTTATCCGAAAATATTATATCTGATCAAGTCGATGAATCACTTGAGGATTATATATATAATACGAATGATTTGTCTGATTATATCTACGATCAATCTAAACTTCATCGTTTTGACATTATAATTAGTCAGGAAAATTTAAATCTAATTAATAATGATCCAACAGCAGAGCAGTACGTTGATGCATCATTTATTTTTGAAGATAAGATTATAAGAGATGTTGGAGTTAGATATAAGGGATCAATAGGTGCATTTGTTGGCTGTCTTTCAGGTCCCGACTGGTCGAATCCAAGTGGTTATAAAACTTGTCCAAAACTTTCGATGAAAATTAAAATTAATTTTAAGGAAGACAAAAAATTTTATGATCTGAAAAAACTACAATTTCACTCTCAAAATCTAGATCCTACAAAAATGAGGGAAAGGTTAGGTTATTACATGTTTCGAAATTTTGGAATTGCTGCACCAAGATCAAATCACGTTCTAATATATATTAATGGAGAGTTTAACGGTGTTTTTGCAAATACAGAGCAAATTGATGGACCTTTTACAAATAAAAATTTTATAAATAAAGGTGGGAACTTATATAAAGAAGTATGGCCAATAGATCATCAAGGTAAAAGTAATAATATTGATTATTTTAAAAACGGATTAAAAACAAATGAAGAGATTTCAGATGTTTCAATTATAAAAAAATTTTCAGAGGAATTGGCAGAAATTGACTATTCTGATTCATGGAGTGTAGTCCAAAGCTATATTGACAAAGATATTTTTTTAAAGACATTAGTTGTGGATAGAAGGATTGCTAATGATGACGGATTTTTACATTTCTATTTAACGGAAAATGGGAATTATGAAAATCATAATTTTTATTGGTATGAAGATCCAATTAATAATAATTTTCAACTTATTCCGTGGGATCTGGATAATGCTTTTGAAAATCTAGTTGATGATTCCAATCCTGTTACACCTATTAAAGATAATTGGTATGAGATCTCAAATAATTGTTTAGGATTTAACTATGGTATGTTTAATTTAATGCAAAAATCTGCTGCATGTGATAAGATTATTGGGTCTTTCAAGGAGTTTGTGGATTCTTATTATCAAATTGATTCAGTTTTTACTAATACTCTTTTTAATACCCAAAAAATTAATACACTACTTGATGTATGGTCAGATCAAATTAGAAGCTCAGTGATTGATGCAAATGAGAAATATATAAATAAAGAACCAAGTGAACAAGTGTGGTTATCTAGTTTAAACAACTTTAAAAATTTAATAAACTTATCCTTGCAGAATAATTAATGGAATATCAAAAATTATACTCGTCAATAGAAAAATTAGAGGATTTAACTTTTCCTAAATGGGGGAGGATGAACTCTTCAATGATGCTTAAACATTGTTCTGCCTTTATTGACGTATATCTAAATAAAACAAAACTTAACCCTTTAATATTTATAGTAGGGTTTGTATTTGGTATATTCCACAGGCTATATCTTAAGTATATAGTTAGGTATAATGTTAAAAATTATATTAAAAATCTTCCCACACTTAAGTTTTTTGATACTTATAAATGCGAAAATCTTGATTTTGAATTTGAAAAAAATAAGCTGATCAATGACTTAAAAGAAGTAGAATCAATTAATAATAAATACTTATTTAATAATTTTCATGGAATAGTTCCTAATAAAGCATTCAAAAAGGTAGTTTATTTCCACACTTCTTATCATTTATATCAGTTCGGAGTATATGGTGACTAACTCTTCTTAGTAAGATTTTTATTTAAATCCTTTAAAGATTCGTTGATTTCAGTTAAAAGCTTAATATTCTTTGGAGTTGATACTTTATTATTAGTAGTATCCTCAGCTTGTAATTGTAATCTATTTAAAAACTTTATTACTATAAAGATTGTAAATGCAACAATCATGAAGTCTAAAAAAGTTTCAATAAAAAACCCATAGTTAATAGCTACCTCTTCGTTAATTATATCTCCTGCAGAAGTTATATCAGCTTGTCTTAGAATTATTTTTTTTGAATCTATATTTAAGCCATTAGAAAGCAAAGAAAGGGGAGGAAGAAGTATTTGTTTAACCAGTACATCTATAACAGAGTTAAACGATGCTCCAATTATAATTCCTATTGCCATTTCCATCATGTTTCCTTTTACTGCAAATTCTTTAAATTCATTAAGTAGTTTCATTTTTTTTATTTTAAATTAATAAATTTAGATGTGAAAAAACTATTTCTCTTCTTAAGTTTTTTTTTGATATTAACCTGTGCTAAGGAGGACTCACAGGCTCCAAATACTCCCCCAAGTCAAATAACGAGGCAAAATACTCTTACAGTATCTGCAGGAGATGGAGGGAGTGTTTCAACAACAGGTGGAACATTTTCAAGTGGAACACAAGTAAGTATAACAGCAACACCTAATGCTGGGTATAGTTTTAGTGGATGGTCTAATGGCTCAACAGCTAATCCTCTTACTGTCACTTTAAATTCAAATACAACTATTACAGCTAACTTTCAGGTAATAGTAAATAGTTATATACTAACTCTAACTGCTGGAGAAGGAGGAGCTGTTACTGGTGGAGGAGAGTATGAAGAAGGTACAGAAGTTACTATTACTGCAATACCAGAAGAAGGATATGAATTTACAAGCTGGTCTGATGGGTCAACAGAAGAGTCAATTACGTTTACATTAAGTGAAAATAAATCAATAGAAGCATATTTTGAGAGATTAACTTTTGTTTCTATTTCTGAAAGGTATTCACCAATTAATGAAACAACATCATACTTTAAAGGACAAGAATATTTTAAAAATTATCTTTCGAAAGAAGATCTTGATTCTTATGATTATTTTATTGGAGAAACAAACTATCGAATATTTGATAGAGATGCTGTTTATGCAGATATGAATAATGATGATTTAGTTGATATACTAGCTTTTAGTACAGCTTTCCCCCCTGGCTCTACATATTCCTATGAGACTGGGAGATACTTCTTTTTATCTGATTACACTCAGTCAAATAATTTTATATCTCAATCATCCTCTATTAACTTTTCTGGAGCTAGGATTATTCCAACTGATTTTAATAATGATGGAATTAATGAAGTATTGTTTTATCATCATAACTCAAAAATGAATGACTATAATCAACAAGAGGATGTAGGTGGGGGAGTTAATTTTGAAATTAAAAAACCAAGAATTATAACCTTTAATGAAGTTTTAAATGAATTAGCTATAACTGAAGTTGGTGTTGAGATGGATTCACATTATGGTACTTCTGGAGATGTAAATAATGATGGTCTTGCAGATTTTATTCAATTCCCTGTTCCAGGTCAATATAATGGTATAAGTAATAGTTCATTTGGAGTAACAAATTTAAATCTAGGTTCTTTTATATTTGACTCAATTGATATGTTTGAAAACTCAAATATTAGACAAAGTTGGGATCGCTGGAATGCAACTTCATATGAGCTTTTTGATATTAATAATGATGGATACTTAGACTTACTTGTAGGTTGGTGGATAGGGGATTTTAAAGGACAGATTTGGGAACGTGACTTTACTACTAATCTTTATGATCCTGTAATACTTTATGGAGATGGTAGTGGATATTTTAATATTGAAAATTCTATAATTCTAGATGAAACTTCACTTACTAATAATTCAATAAGTGCTTCAATACTGGGTTATGGATTTACAGACTTTGACTTAGACGGCGATATCGACATTATAATCAGTACAACTCGTGATGAGCCAGGTGGTACATTTGAAGATGGAACATATTACGACAATTATTATTTATTGTTTTTTGAGAATATTAATAATACAAGTTTCATTGAAAGAACAAATGAAGTTATAGAAGGATCTTATGATCAGACCAGGTCACATTTCTCAAACTTTTATTCAATAAGGACAGTTGATATTGATGGTGATGGAGATTTTGATATAGTTCCAGATCACTATGCTAACTGGGGGTCTATACCATATGTAAATAATTTATTTTGGGAAAAAGTTGGTGATTCATACATTAGAAGAATTAATAACGATTAAGAATGAAATAAAATCCATTGTGTATAAGCTTATTATTACTTATATTTTGTTCAAAGTTCATACCAAAAACTCAACTAAATTATGACTGGTTGTGGAACAACCAAATAGTTATGCAAATAGATAAATTAATTAACGCAATAAATAAGCTTAAAAAAAACTCTAAACCTAAGTGGGGAAGGATGAATTCTTCTCAAATGTTATGGCATTGCAATAAATTTGTGATTTTCTATCTTAACGAAAAAAAATATTCACCAAACTATAAGACATATATTTTTGGTTCTTTGCATTTCTTCTTTCTCAAATATATTTTGAGGTGGAACTATGAAAAATATCCAAAAAATACACGAGCATTAAAGTTTTTTGATGCAGATCGATCAGGTAATCTAATTTTTGAAGATGAACAAAAAAAACTTATAGAAAGTTTAAAAAAGGTCAATAATTACAATGAAAAATATTTAATAAATACATTACATGGTAAGGTAGATAATTGGACATTAAAAGAAGTAGTCAGAGGTCATACAGCATTTCATCTTAATCAATTTGGTGTTTATTAATAATAATGTCCTATAATTAATATTATGTAAAACAGCATATATTATCATTAGTTTGTATATTTAAATATGATTATATCTACTACCCCTAATATCGAAGGAAAACAAGTAATTCAAGTTCTTGGAATTGCACGAGGAAATACTGTAAGATCGAGAAATGCTGCAAGGGATATATTTGCTGCATTAAAAAATGTTGTTGGAGGTGAAATTGACGAATACACAAAATTACAAGCTCAAGCAAGAGAACAAGCTATTAGCAGAATGAAAGATGATGCTAAATCTCTTGGTGCTGATGCTGTTATTAACGTTCGTATAACTACATCGATGATAATGCAAGGATGTTCTGAAATTATGGCATATGGTACTGCGGTTAAACTTAGTTAAATGAATGATTCTGAAATGATATTTAGTATAGTTATTTGGTTAGTCATAATAGTATCATTGATCTATTTGTTGATCAGAAAAATAATTAAGGAGGAAAATGAAGACTTCGAAAATAGAGATTACTAATTGCTATATATTCTGGAATTATTGATATAAAAAAACCCATAATCATAATAACCATGGGTTTTTATATTGATTTAAGTTAAATTTTACTGATTTCCAAGAATTATTGGAAGACCATTTTCTCCTGAACCAATAACAATTACTTTAGAGTTATTAGATTCAGATAGCTTTAAAGTAGCCTCTATTCCTTTTTCTTGTAGAATTCTATCAGTTAATGAAGCACTTAAAATTCTATTTGCTCTAGCTTTACCTTCAGCATCAATTCTTTGTCTTTCTGCTTCTTGTTCTGCTTTAACAAGTCTAAATTCATACTCAAGAGCTTCTTGCTCCTGAACAAGTTTTCTTTCAATACCTTCTTTAATAGCAGTTGGAAGAGTTACATCTCTTACTAAAACTGAATTTAGTTGAATGTGCTGAGTTAAAACGTTGTCTCTAGTTTCTTCAAAGATTTCATTTTGAATAGCATCACGTTTAGTAGAATACAGTTGTTCTGGAGTATATCTACCCACAACACTTCTAGCAACAGCTCTAATATTAGGGAGTAGAACAGAATTTAGATAATTTTCACCTTTAGTTTGGTGTAAAAGACCTAATTCTTCATATACAGGCTGATATAAAACTGATACATCTAGACTGATCTCAAGACCATTGGATGATAATACCTGCATACTCTCCATTACTTCTTGCTGTTTAACATTATAGATAACTAGTCTATTCCATGGAGCAATAATTTTAAAACCCTCACCTTTTGGTGGTTGATCTGTTACAACTCCTCCTCCTAATGTTCTAAAGAGAACACCGGCCTCACCCGACCCAATGTTTACAGAAGATCTTGAGATAAATACGATCAATAATAATGATAATAAGATAATAGGTAAACCTACATTTGGTAAATTTTTCATTTAAATAATATATTAAGTTAACATACCTCCATCAACATGGAGAACTTGACCAGTTATATAACTGGATAAATCTGATGCTAAAAAAACACATGCATTTCCAACATCACTTGGATTACCACCTCTTTTTAGTGGTATACTTTCTTTCCAGGACTTAATTACATCTTCTGGAAGAGAATCTGTCATATCAGTTTCAATAAATCCAGGAGCAATAACATTACTTCTGATATTTCTTGATCCCAGTTCTAGTGCTACTGACTTAGAGAAACCAATAATACCAGCTTTTGAAGCTGAATAGTTTGATTGTCCAGCATTACCTTTAACACCAACAACTGAACTAATATTTATAATTGAGCCACTTCTTTGCTTTAGGAATGTTTTTATAGATGCTTTAGTTAAATTAAAAACTGACGAGAGATTGGTATTAATTACAGCATCAAAATCATTTTTTTCCATTCTCAAAAGAAGATTATCTTTCTTTATTCCAGCATTATTTACAAGAATATCAATTTTTTCAAAATCACTTAAAACATCATCAATAAGCTTTAGAGCATTGTCGTGATTTGAAGCATCACTTTTATATGCCTTTGATTTAATTCCTAGAGAGTTGAGTTCATTTTCTAAATTTTCTGCAGATTCTTTCGAGTTGTTGTATGTAAATGCAACATTACATCCATTTTCAGCAAAAGATTTACAAATAGCTCTACCTATTCCTCTACTTCCTCCAGTAACTATTGCAACCTTATAATCTAGTAACTTCATTAGTTTAAAATTTGTTTTACGGTTTTTCCTATATCAGCAGGAGAATCTACAACAGAGATACCAGATTCTCTCATTATTCTCTTTTTAGCTTTTGCAGTATCATCTTTACCACCAATAATCGCTCCTGCATGACCCATTTTTCTACCTTTAGGAGCAGTTTCACCAGCAATGAATCCAACAATTGGTTTTTTATTTCCATTTTCTTTTACCCATTTAGCAGCATCAATTTCTAATTGACCTCCAATTTCACCAATTAAAACAATAAGATCTGTGCTTTCATCATTCATGAAAAGCTGAACTGAATCTAGCAAAGTGGTCCCAATAATAGGATCTCCCCCTACTCCAATAGCAGTTGAAATTCCATAACCAGCTTTTACAACCTGATCAGCTGCTTCATAGGTTAATGTTCCAGACTTTGAGACAATACCAACATTTCCCTTTTGGAAAACAAAACCTGGCATAATACCAATTTTTGCTTCTTCAGGTGTTATAATTCCTGGGCAGTTAGGCCCAATAAGTCTAACATTCTTTCCTTTTATATAAGATACAACTTTAGTCATATCTGAAACAGGAATTCCTTCAGTTATCGCTACAATAGTTTTGATACCAGACTCAGTTGCTTCCATAATAGCATCAGCAGCAAATGCAGGAGGTACAAAAATTATAGATGTATTAATATCTTCATTAATAACTGCTTCTTGAACACTATTATATACTGGCTTATTTAAATGTGTTGAGCCTCCTTTACCTGGAGTAACACCACAAACAACATTTGTCCCATATTCTATCATTTGTTCTGAGTGAAAAGTACCTTCACTACCAGTAAATCCTTGAACTAAAACTTTAGAGTCCTTGTTGACTATAATGCTCATCTATTTTTTTGACAAATTTATTTTATTCTTTCGAGATACTGTCCTTTTTCAGTATCAATTTTCACCTTATCTCCTTCATTTATGAACAATGGAACATTTACAATTGCACCTGTTTCTAATGTAGCTGGTTTAGTTGCATTTGTTGCAGTGTTTCCTTTAACACCTGGCTCAGTATGAGTTACTTCTAGAGTAACATTTAAAGGCATGTCAACTGATAGTGGGTTATTATCTTCAGTATTAATTATAATAGTAACATTCTCACCTTCTTTAAGTAAATCTGGATAGTCAATTTTTGACTTTTCAATAGTAATCTGATTATAATCATCATTGTTCATGAAATAATAATAATCAGAATCATTATATAAAAATTGATATTGACTTGTCATTACTTTGACTTCATCTATTTTGTGACCTGAAGGAAATGTGTTGTCAATAACTTTTCCGTTTGTAACACTTTTAAGTTTTGTTCTAACAAATGCTGGACCCTTTCCAGGTTTTACATGAAGGAATTCAATTACTTTGAAAATATCATGATTGTATTTGATACAAAGACCTTTTCTAATATCACTAGTGCTTGCCATAAATTAGTTTTTTTGAAAGTAACCTTTCATAATTCCACGTTGAGAGTTTTCTATAAATTGAATTATTTCATCTCTTTCAGGTGTTGCATTTAACTCAGCCTGAATAATTTCCAATGCTTGAGTATTATTATATTTCTTTTGATAAAGAATCCTATAAACATTTTGAATTTCTTGAACTTTTGCACTTGTGAACCCTCTTCTTCTTAATCCTACAGAATTAATTCCTACATATGATAATGGTTCTCTAGCAGCTTTAACAAATGGGGGTACATCTTTTCTAACAAGTGATCCACCTGCTACAAATGCATGTGATCCTATTTTACAAAATTGATGAACTGCAACAAACCCTGAAAGGATAACATAATCACCAACAGTTATGTGTCCAGCTAATGTTGAACTATTAGAAAAAATACAATTATCACCAACAAAACAATCATGCGCAACATGCGAATAAGCCATAATTAAACAATTAGAGCCTATCTTAGTTGTACCCCTATCCTTTGTTCCTCGGTTAATTGTAACACACTCCCTAATAGTTGTATTGTCCCCAATTTCACAAAGTGAATCTTCTCCTTCAAATTTTAAATCTTGAGGCACTCCTGAAATAACTGCACCAGGATAAATATTACAGTTTTTACCAATTCTTGCCCCTTCCATTATCGAAACATTTGAACCTACCCAAGTTCCTTCTCCAATTTCAACATTACTGCTAATTGTTGCAAATGGCTCTACAACTACATTTTTTGCAATTTTTGCTCCAGGGTGTACATATGCTAAAGGTTGATTCATAATTATGTTTTTTTAATAATTTTTGCCATAAACTCTCCTTCACTTTTCACTTCATCTCCAACAAATGATTGTCCATACATGTGAATAATTCCTCGTCTTATCGGGGAAATAAGTTCTAATTTACAAATAAGAGTATCACCTGGGACCACGGGATTCTTAAACTTGCATTTATCCATCTTCATAAAAAATGTTAGATAGTTTTCAGGATCTGGAACCGTATTAAGTACTAACACTCCCCCAGCCTGAGCCATAAATTCAACTTGAAGTACTCCAGGCATTACTGGTGCACCAGGAAAATGTCCTTCAACCCATGATTCATCTTCCTCTACTCTTCTTAGGCCAATAACATGAGATTCAGATATCTCAAGAACCTCATCAATTAATAAAAAAGGAGGACGATGAGGAATTATCTTCATAATTTGATCAGAGTCCATTAATGGATTTTTACTAAAATCAATCTTTGGCAATGTATTCTTTCTATCTGATTTAATCACTTCAGAGATTTTTTCTGCAAATTTAGCATTTATTGAATGACCTGGTTTTTCTGCTATAACTTTTCCTCTAATTTTCATCCCAATTAAAGCTAAGTCTCCAATTACATCTAATAATTTATGTCTTGCTGCTTCATTAGGATAATGAAGATCCAGATTGTCTAAAATACCATTAGCTTTAACAGAAATAGAATCTTTATTAAACGCCTTCTTTAATATATCCATATTACTTTCTGCTAGCGGCTTATCAACATATACTATAGCATTGTTTAGATCACCACCTTTAATTAATCCATTTTCAAGCAATGTTTCCAGTTCATGTAGAAAACTAAAAGTCCTTGCTGATGAAATCTCTTCCTTAAACTCACTTATATGATTAATAGAGGCTTCTTGCTCCCCTAAAACTTCAGTTTTATAATCAACTATTGTATTTACCTTATAATTATCATCTGGTATAATTGAAATTTTACTACCAGAATCTTCACATATATATGAAATTGGTTCAGATGGAAAAAATTCCTCTCTTAAAACATTCTGTTCAATAATTTTAGCTTCTTCTAAAGCATTGATAAAGAATTTTGAAGAGCCATCCATTATTGGAACCTCAGGACCATCTAGACAAATAAAACAGTTATCTATTTCTAAACCAGTAATAGCAGCTAAAACATGTTCAGAGGTGTGAATTCTAAAAGAACCATTGTCAAGATTTGTACCTCTATCAGTATTGGAAATATATTTTATATGAGCATTAATTAAATTATCACCTTCAATATCTTCTCTTACAAATACTAGTCCCGTGTCAGCTGGAGCTGGTTTAAATGTTATATTCACATGTTTACCAGTATGTAGACCAACTCCACTGAGCTTTGTTTCTTTTGAAATAGTTTTTTGGGGTACAGTTCTTCTAATCATTAATCTTTCTTATCTATTTTTTTTACAATTTCTGGTAAATTCTTGAAGTGAATATATGACTTGTTGTAATTCATATATGAAATTGCAGGTGTACCTGTTATCCTTGCATTACTCTTAACATCAGATGTTACACCAGCTTGAGCTTGTATTTTAACATTATCTCCAATTTTTAAATGACCAATTATCCCTACTTGACCACCAATCATACAATTTTTCCCAATTTTTGTAGACCCAGCAATACCTGATTGGGCTGCTATAGCAGTATTTTCTCCAATTTCAACATTATGTGCAATTTGAATCTGATTATCAAGTTTTACACCATCATTAATAATTGTTGAACCAATAGTAGCTCTATCAATTGTAGAATTAGAACCAATTTCAACATTATTTCCAATAACTACATTACCGGTTTGAGGTATTTTTTTATATGTGCCGTCATCGTTAGGAGCAAATCCAAACCCATCAGAACCAATTGAGCAGCTTGAATGTATAATACAACTATTTCCAATTATTGTATCATTTAAAATTTTTGTTCCAGGATAAATCTTACATTTATTTCCAATTTTTACATTATCTCCTATAAATACTTGGCTATCAATAATACAATCATTACCAATTATAGAATTTTTTCCAATAGTTGTATAAGAACCAACATAGGAACCCTTTGAAATAATGGATGATTTATGAATATCTGATTTATCACTAATTCCAGCTCTTTCATATTTATCATCATTAAATAGCTCTAAAATAGTAGTAAAAGAAGAGTATGGATCTTTAACTTTAATAAGGGTAGTTGTTATTTTTTCTGTAGGTTCGAAATCATTTGCAACAATTGTAGCAGAGGCATCTGTAGAATATATATATTGAGTATACTTTGGATTAGCTAAGAATGTAAGTGAGCCTTTTTTACCTTCTTCTATTTTGGATAATTTATTTATATCAACATCTTTGTTACCAACAACAGTTCCATTTAATTGATCAGCAATCTGTCCAGCTGTAAAATTCATATCTGCAAAATTAAAAAATTATGTGAAATGCTTAAATTAGTATGGTTTTTATGAAGATCAAATATCAATTAAATCAGCTGAAAGAAATATCATTAAAAGTTACTCAAAGCTTTAACCATAAAATTGTTTTGATTAGCGGGGAAATGGGTACTGGTAAAACTACATTAATTAAGCAAATTTTAATTGGTCTAAATGTCATTGATAATATATCAAGTCCTACATTTTCTATAATTAATGAGTATAAAACTAAAAGTAAAGATTTGATATATCATATAGATTTATATAGAATAAATAAAATTGAGGAGTTAGAAGAAATTGGATTCTTTGAATACCTAGAATCAGGAAATTTATGTTTTATAGAATGGGGAGAGATAATTGAGAATATGATTGGTGAAGATTATAATAAATTCAATCTCATTGAAATTGGGGATTTAAGAATACTTGAAAAAATAAAATGAATTTTTTAAAAAGACTATACTTTTATTCTACAGGGTTTATTATTGGAATTGTTTTTCTTTTTTTTATTCTAAATGGCAAAAGAGCTTCTTGTAATTATACCCCTAATGCTCGTGTAATTGACAATATAACATCAAAAGAATTAATTATAGATTTAAAGAGTGAAGCTTTCTATAATCAAGAAGAGTTAATTGAAATTCTTAATAGTGGAAAGGTAATCTTTAATAAAAGTGAACCTAACAAAAAACCTTGTGGTATGTATTATATTAAATCAGGCGATTTTAATATAAATGTAATTAATTGTGAGAATGAAGCAACTATAAAGATTAATTAGATCTTCTTCTTTTAAGCTCCTTCATAATAAGCTGAAGTTCTCTCGAAGTCTGACCTTTTACTGATGTGTTTTCCTCTGCTCTACGAATTAAATAAGGAATTACCTGCTTTATAGGTCCAAAAGGTAGGTATTTGATTACATTATAACCTTCTTCAGCAAGATTAAATGATATGTTATCACTCATTCCATAAAGTTGACCAAACCATATTTTTGGATTATTCTTTTGCATTTTACCTTCTTTCATTATATCTAAAATATTATATATGCTTTTCTCGTTATGGGAGCCACAAAAAAGTGAGAAATTATCAAGATTTGATAATATAAACTTTGCTCCCTCGTTAAAATTAATATCAGTAGCATCCTTGGATTCGCATATAGGAGATTTATAATTATGTTTTTTAGCTCTTTTATTTTCTTTCTCAATATAAGCACCTCTTACAAGTTTAATACCAATATGAAAGCTATTTTCAATAGAAAGCTTCTTTAATTGATTTAAATAGTTCAGCCTATCATGTCTATACATTTGAGAAGTATTAAAAACAATTGTATTGTGTTTATTATACTTAATCATCATATTTATAACAATATCGTCAATTGCACCCTGATACCATGATTCTTCTGCATCAACTAAAATTTTAATTTGATTTTCAAATGCTGTTTTACATATAATATCAAATCTATCAACTATCCTATCATAAAGACCTTTCTCAAAATCTGATAATTCTTTTTCTTCTGTAACTTTATTAAGTATATTAGAGCTAGCGATAGCAGTTGGTTTAAAAACAGTAAAATCTAATATATCTTTTGAAGCTGCAAACTCTATTGACCTAACTACTTCTTTTAATGAATTATCATAAGTTTTTTCATTGTCTAGTCCTTCAACAGAGTAATGAAGATAACTTTTAACATTTTTATCATTAAGTTTCTTTACTGTCTTGAATGATTCTTGAAGATTTTCTCCTGAGCAAAATTGACGAAAAACAGTAGCTCTAACAATAAATAAAACTGGTAATTTTAACTTTAAACTAAGTTCTAGTATATTTTTACCAAAATTTGTAAGTGTTCTACTAGATATAACTTTGAAAAGAAAGTATGCTTTTTTTAATTCAAAATTTGATTTAAGTATGAAACCATTCTTTGTATTATCTAAAAGCATAAAATAAATACCTAATTTTGCATAAATCTAATCAAAATAAATTAATGAAAAACGATCAATATTCATTACTTAAAGAAAAGATTAAATCTAACGATTTTAGTAGTGTTTTTTTACTTTTAGACGAAAACACGGATAAGTATTGCCTTGAGATTTTTATCAATAAATCTGAAATAAATAATTATAAGAAAATAGTTATCAAATCAGGTGAGGAAAATAAAAATATTGATACATGCATCAATATATGGAAAGAATTAAATTCACAAAAAGCAGATAGAAAATCAATTATAATAAATTTAGGGGGTGGTGTACTAACTGATATTGGTGGGTTTGTTGCATCAACCTATTTAAGAGGAATAGAATTTATAAATGTTCCTACAACTTTACTTGGTATGGTAGATGCTGCTCATGGTGGAAAAACTGGAATTGATTTTTTGAGTTTAAAAAATCAAATAGGAGTATTTAATATGCCAATAGGTGTTATACTTGACACTGTTTATCTTAAGACTCTTTCCAAAGAAGAATATTTAAATGGATATGCTGAAATATTCAAGCATAGTTTTCTAACAGATTCTAGCGATTTAAGCTTTAATTCATTAATTAAGCTTGATTTTTACAACGATGTTGACTTCATAATTAATAAGTATTCAGATATAAAGAATCAAATTGTAAAAGTTGATAAATATGAATCTAATTCAAGAAAGGTTCTAAATCTTGGGCATACAATTGGACATGCACTTGAATCTTATTCGTATTTATCCAATAGTTTAGATAAATTAAAACATGGTGAAGCTATAATAATAGGTCTTATAACTGAACTTTATATATCAAACAAACTAAATGATTTCTCTCTTGATACAGTAGATAAACTTAAAGAAGTATCATTAAATTATTTTAGTAAAATTAGCCTAACAGATAATGACTTAAAAAGTATTTATGATCTTATGATTTTTGATAAAAAGAATGATAAAGGATCTGTTAACTTCGTTCTTTTAGATAAAGCTGGAAAGCCAATGATTGATCAAAAGGTTGACTATGATATTTTTATTGAAGCATTTGCCTACTATAATAACTAATTAAAGCTCCTGAAAGATATTTTTCATTAATCTTTTCTTATCATTTATACTCTCCTCTAGTGATATCATAGTTTCAGTTCTTAATACTCCCTCAATATCATCAATTGAGAATATAATCTCTCTTGCATGCTCTGTTCCCTTAGCTCTTATTTTACAGAAAATATTGTATTTACCAGTAGTTATATGAGCTACAGTCACATAAGGCTTTTTCTTTAACTCTTCAATTATTTCATAAGTTCTTCTTGACCTATCAATCAATACACCCACATAAGCAATAAAGTTATAGCCTAACATTTTATAGTCTAATGTCAAAGAAGAACCTTTAATTATCCCTAAATCTTCCATTTTCTTTACTCTTACATGTACTGTACCTGCTGAAATAAGTAGTCTTTTAGCTATATCAGTGAATGGGGTTCTTGTATTATCTATTAAAATATCAAGTATTTTTCTATCGACGTCGTCTAATTTTTGCATTTTGTTTGGAATTTCTACTAAAATATTAAATTTTTATAACGTTTTCTACATTTTCATTGAAATATCTATACATATTTCTTAAAATCTTTGATTTTATTGCGAATTTTTTATTTAAATTTACAAATGTTTATCAGTTTACAATTGTAAATTATATAAATGTTGTATATTGTTAATCAGTATCTTATAGAATATAAATAAAGTAATAAATGAATAAAAAAAATATACTTAATAGGATAAAAAAAATTATAACAGATAATAATCTTAGTAATTCAGAATTTGCTGAAAAAATAGGTATTCCTAAATCATCTGTCACTCACCTACTCTCTGAGAGAAACAAGGCTAGTTTAGATGTAATTATTAAAATTTCAGAGACTTTTGATGATATATCTACAGATTATTTGATATTCGGCTATGAAAGTGATAAAGAATTAACCTCAGAGCCATTAAATAATCTATTCGATGATCTAGATAAGGAAACTTCAAAAGATTCTGTTAAAGATTCTAATAATACCATAAAATCTATTATTCTTATTTACGAAAACAATAAATTTGAACAAATTGATAAGATAAGAGATTGAAAAAGATAATAACACTCTCACTTCTATTTATATCCTGCTACAGTGTAGATAGAAATTGCAATGAATTTAGGACCGGATCCTTTGAATTCAGTACTTCAATTAATGATTCTATTGTTAAATCAACATTTATCAGAACTGATAATTATGAAATAGAGGAATTTAAAGGTGTTAAAGACTCATCTACAATAAGATGGGTTAATGAATGTGAATTTATCCTAACAAAGATTAATCCTAAGACTAATCAAGAAAGAAGACCTATTAGAATTAAAATTTTAAGAACTTACGGAAATTCATATGACTTTGAATATTCTCAGGTTAATAATCCCCAGAAAATAAATAGAGGTACTGTCAATAAAATATCAGATTAAAACTCAAGCTTTGTTTGAGTCTCATCATCATTTGAATTAACCTGTTGCTCATCATTTACTTCAATCTGTTTAATCTTCTTAATCTTCTCGCCTATTTTATTTTTTTCCTTATATGAAATTTTCCTAACATTATATTTAGTTACAATATTTCCTTTACTATCTCTCCCCTTAGTAGTTAGATCAGCAAAATCAACTTCCCATTTTAGTTTTTTAAGAGAAGCACGTTTTCTAAGATACACAGTAACTATATCTGCCTCATCTTTACTGTTTTCTGAAAAGTATAAGACTTGAGAGCCTTCTTTTCCCTGAGTAAGATTATAGTCCTTATCTCTGATAACACCTGATACTTTAAATCTTTTCATATATGAAGTGCCATTTTTACCATCTCTATAAATAAGATTATAAACGGTCTCCTTAGATTTTGAATTAAAAAGTGATACATGTAAAATATCTCTTCCCACAAATAACTTACTATCAACTTTAACAACCTTCATAATGCCATCAGATGTAAACACAATAACGTCATCAAGGTCAGAACAATCACAAACAAATTCATCCTTCTTGAGAGATGTGCCAACAAATCCCTCAGCCTTATTAACGTATAGTTTGTAATTTTTAATTGATATAGTCTTCTTATCTAGCTCATCAAACTCATCAACTTTAGTCTTTCTTTTTCTGTCTTTTCCATAATGTTTCTTTAGATGTGTAAAATATTGTATAGTGAAATCAACAAGATGATTAAGGTTATTTTTCACATCTTCTATATTAACTTCGATACTATCAAGCTTATCTTTAACTTTATCTAGATCAAATTTTGAAATCTTTCTAATTGGAATTTCAGTTAGTTTTTTAATATCATCAACTGTAACATCTTTTTTTAATTTACTTTTAAATGGATCCAAGCCTGAGTCTATAGTGGATAAAACCTCATCCCATGTTGTCTTTTCCTCAATATCTCTATATATTCTATTCTCTATAAATATTCTTTCAAGTGATATAGAGTGCCATTGATTTTCTAGTTCATCTAATTGAATTTCCAGTTCTTTCTTAAGAAGATCTTTAGTATTGTCTGTAGATATCTTTAAGATATCTCGTACACCTAAAAATTGAGGCTTATTGTCTGAAATAATACAACATAAAGGAGATATAGACACTTCACATTGAGTAAATGCAAATAATGAGTCAATAGTCTTTTGAATCGACGAACCAGATGGCAAGTAAACTAATATTTCAACTTCAGCCGAGGTATTATCTTCAATTTTTTTGATTTTAACTTTACCTTTTTCAGAAGCTTTAATTATTGACTCGATTAATGATGCTGTAGTAGTTCCATAAGGTATCTCTTTTATAACTATGGTATTTTTATCGTACTTCTCTACAGTTGCCCTAACTTTAACCCTACCTCCTCTATTTCCATCATTATAATTTGAAACATCTATGCTACCACCAGTTTGAAAATCAGGAAAGAGTTTAAAACTTCTTCCTTTCAAGTATTTGACACTTCCATCAATTAGTTCATTAAAATTATGAGGTAGTATTTTGGTAGAAAGTCCTACAGCAATTCCCTCAGCACCTTGAGTTAACAATAATGGAAATTTTACTGGTAAATGAATTGGCTCTTTTTTTCTACCGTCATACGAAAGCTGCCAATTAGTTGTTTTTGGATTAAAAACAACCTCAAGTGCAAATTTTGATAATCTTGCTTCAATATAACGAGAGGCTGCAGCTCTATCGCCAGTATATATATTACCCCAATTCCCTTGCATGTCAATAAGTAACTCCTTTTGCCCAACTTGAACAATTGCGTCAGATATACTTGCATCTCCGTGAGGATGATACTGCATAGTGTGACCAACAATATTTGCAACTTTATTATATCTTCCATCTTCTAAATCAAACATTGAGTGAAGAATTCTTCTTTGAACTGGTTTTAGACCATCCATTAAATCAGGAACAGCTCTTTCAAGAATTACATAGGAAGCATAATCAAGGAACCATTCTTTATACATACCTCCAACTTTAGTGAGGTAGTTTGAATCTTCTATATTTATATTATCATTTAAATCACTCATCAGAATTATCATTTAAAAGATCTAGTTCAACCTTGAGGTTTTCAATAATAAATTGCTGTCTATCTGGAGTGTTTTTACCCATGTAGAAGCTTAAAAGATTCTCAATTGTAGTTGAGTGGTCAATAACTACAGGGTCTAACCTAATGTCATCACCGATAAAGTTTTTAAATTCATCAGGAGAAATTTCACCAAGACCTTTAAATCTAGTTATTTCAAACTTACCATTAGATGAGTTTAAAATTTCATTTTTCTCTGATTCACTATAACAATAATGAGTTTTTTCCTTGTTTCTAACTCTAAAAATTGGTGTTTGAAGTATATAAAGATGGCCGTTCTTAATTAGCTCAGGAAAGAATTGTAAGAAAAAAGTTATAATTAAAAGTCGAATATGCATTCCGTCAACATCTGCATCTGTTGCAATAACAATATTGTTATACCTGAGATCCTCCATGCTATTCTCTATATTTAGAGCAGCCTGCAAAAGGTTAAACTCTTCGTTTTCATATACAATTTTTTTTGTCATTCCATATGAGTTAAGGGGTTTACCTCTTAAACTAAACACAGCTTGAGTATTTACATCTCTTGATTTTGTTATAGATCCGCTTGCTGAATCACCCTCTGTAATAAAAATTGTCGAGTCAAGTCTATTTGATTTTTTTAATTCATTCAAATGAACTCTACAATCTCTCAGCTTCTTATTGTGAAGGTTTGCTTTTTTTGCTCTTTCCCTGGCAAGTTTTCTAATACCCGATAACTCTTTTCTTTCCCTTTCAGCTTGAACTATTTTACTTTGTATAGAATCTGCAATTTCAGGGTGTTTATGTAAATAATTGTCTAAATTTTTCTTAATAAAGTCATTGATGAAAACTCTTACTGACTTTAGTCCTTTACCCATCTCAGTTGAACCTAATTTAGTTTTAGTCTGAGATTCAAAAACAGGCTCCATTACTTTAATACTAATTGCGGATATTATTGACTTTCTTACATCTGATGAATCATAGTTCTTACCATAAAACTCTCTGATTGTTTTAACAAGTGCCTCTCTAAATGCTGCTTGATGTGTCCCACCCTGGACAGTATATTGACCATTAACAAAAGAGTAGTATTCTTCACTGTATTGAGTTTTTGAATGAGTTATAGCTATTTCAATATCATCACCCTTTAAATGAATAATTGGATATAAAAAATCTTGGGTATTAGACTGATCTTCAATTAAATCTTTTAAACCAGAGTCTGAAAAAAACTTAACACCATTAAGTTTTATAGTAAGTCCAGGGTTAAGATAAACATAAAACTTTATCATTTTTTCTACATATTCCAACCTATACTTGTAGTTTTTAAAAATGGACTTATCAGGAGAAAACTCAACATATGTTCCGTTTTTATCCCCTGAGTTATTCATCTCTTCATTAACTAGTACGCCTAATTCAAAATCAGCAGACTTACTTTTACCATCTCTTGTTGATAAAACTTTAAAAGAAGAGGATAATGCATTTACAGCTTTTGTTCCAACACCATTAAGTCCAACAGATTTCTTAAATGCTCTCGTATCATATTTACCTCCAGTATTCATTTTTGATACAACATCAACTACTTTTCCTATTGGTATACCTCTTCCATAATCCCTAACAGAAACAATATGTTCATCAATTTTAATGTCAATAACTTTTCCTTCACCCATTACAAATTCATCTACACAATTGTCAATAATCTCTTTAAGAAGAACATATATTCCATCATCAGGGGAAGAGCCATCACCAGACTTACCAATATACATACCTGGTCTTAGCCTAATATGCTCTCTCCAGTCTAAAGATTTTATATTTTCTTCTGTATAATTTGATGTATTAGCCATTTTTATAAATATACTAAATGTTAAATCTAAAGTGCATTATATCACCGTCAGAAACAATATATTCCTTCCCTTCAAGTCTCATTTTACCTGCTTCTTTAACTTTTAACTCAGAACCTAATTCTATATAATCATTATAACTAATAACTTCAGCACAAATAAATCCTTTCTGAAAATCAGTGTGAATTTGACCTGCTGCATCATAAGCAGAATCTCCAATTTTAATTGTCCATCCTCTAACTTCTTTCTCTCCAGCAGTAAAATAAGAATGGAGATTTAATAATTTATATGACGCTCTGATTAGTTTATTTGACCCTGATTCTTCTAGGCCCAAGTCATCAAGGAACATCTGTTTCTCATCTAAAGAATCAAGTTCATTAATTTCAGATTCAATCTTAGCAGAAATAATTATAACATCTGAACTTTTATCATGAACTTCCTTTTTAACCATTTCAACGTAGTCATTACCATCAACAACATCTGACTCTCCGACATTACATACATAAAGGATTGGCTTAAAAGAAATAAGTTCTAAAGGTTTTATAAAATCTTTAAATTCATCTTCAGAGTAATCATCTAAATTAACTTTAGTGCCTTCTAGTGATAATTTGACTCTTTCTAATATTTCAATTTCTTTTTTTGCTTCATTACCACCAGATCTTAGTGTTTTTTTTATTTTATCTAACCTCTTATCTACAATTTCAATATCTTTCATTATAAGCTCATACTCTACTACTTCTCTATCAGACAATGGATTAATTTTACCATCTACATGAACTACATTTGGATCGTCAAAACATCTTAAAACATGAATTATAGCATCTGTTTCCCTAATATTTGATAAAAATTTGTTTCCAAGACCTTCACCCTTACTTGCACCTTTAACTAAACCAGCGATATCAACAATTTTAATAGTTGTGGGAATTAACTTTTCGGGGCTTATAAGTTTGTTAAGTGTATCTAATCTTTTGTCAGGAACATTAACAATACTAACATTTGGATCAATAGTACAGAATGGATAATTCTCGCTTTGAGCTTTATTTTGAGATAGACAATTAAAAAGGGTTGATTTACCTACATTGGGTAATCCTACAATTCCTACTTTCATTAATTATTCATGCATAAATTTCTGTTTTGACAAGAGTTCTTTCTCTGTCTCAACATTATTTTCATCAGGCACACAGCAATCCACAGGACAAACAGCTGCACATTGAGGTTCTTCATGAAATCCCATACACTCAGTACATTTATCAGGAACAATGAAATAAACTTCATCTGATATTGGTGAGTTTATAGTTTCTGAGTTTACCTTTTTACCATTAGGTAAAACTACATCACCTTTTAAACTAGTACCTTTGCTGTAATCCCAGGATTCTTGACCTTCATAAATTGCATTATTTGGACATTCAGGCTCACAAGCTCCACAATTTATACATTCGTCTGTTATTATTATTGCCATATTATTTTGAGCAAAAATAACATCTATTGTTTAATCTTTGTTAACAATTTTTACATAATTTAAAATTGTCTATTATTGGTTATTAACACAGAGTTTAGATATTTGCATTGATTTATGAAAAATAAAGTACATAATTTCAGTGCTGGCCCTTCAATCCTTCCTAATATAGTTTTTGAACAAGCTTCATCAGCAATAAATGATTTTAATAACACTGGGTTATCAATATTAGAAATCTCTCACAGGAGCAAAGATTTTATTGAAGTATTGGAAGAGGCAAGGTCTATTTCACTTGATATTGCCTCATTAAATAAAGATGATTATTCTTGTCTTTTTCTTCAAGGAGGCGCAAGCATGCAATTTTTAATGGTAGCTTATAATTTTTTAAATAATAAAGCAGCTTATGTAAATACTGGAAGTTGGTCAACAAAAGCTATTAAAGAAGCAAAAATGTTTGGAGATGTATTTGAAATTGCATCTTCTGCAGATAAAAACTTCAATTACATACCTAGTATCTCAACAATTAATGATGGTTTTGATTATGTCCACATTACATCAAATAATACAATATTTGGCACTCAATTTCATTCATTCCCAGAAACTACCTCTCCTCTATTTGCTGATATGAGTTCTGATATTTTTTCAAGAAATATTAATTTTTCAAAATTTGATTTAATATATGCAGGTGCTCAGAAGAATCTCGGTCCTGCTGGGGTTACTATGGTTTTAATTAAAAACCAATTATTAGATATGATTAAAAGAGATGTGCCTTCCATGCTAAGCTACAAGGTTCATATAGATAAAGATAGTTCATTTAACACTCCACCTGTTTTCTCAATTTTTTCTGTATTGATGAATTTAAGAAATATTAAATCTGAAGGTTTAGAAAGTATTGAGAAAAAAAATTTAGAGAAATCTAAGTTGATATATGATGAAATTGATAGGAATAAATGTTTTGATGGATTTTCAGATATTAATGATAGAAGTCATATGAATGCTACATTTAATCTAGCGAATGGTTATGATGCTGACATATTTAAAAGTATATGCTCTGATAATAATATTTCTGGAATTAATGGACACAGATCTGTAGGAGGTTTCAGAGCTTCTATTTACAATGCACTAGATATTGAAAGTGTTAAAACTCTAATAACTTGTATGAAAGAATTTGAATCAAAATATAACTAATATGAATATACTTGCTAATGATGGAATTTCTGAATCTGGAAAAAACAAACTAGAAGAATATGGATTTAATGTTGATTTAACAACAGTTGCACAAGATCAACTTGTTAATTACATAAATGAAAACTCGATTTCAACCTTATTAGTTAGAAGTGCAACACTGGTAAGAAAGGATATTATTGATAATTGTCCAACTCTTAAGATAATTGGAAGAGGTGGAGTTGGAATGGATAACATTGATGTAGAGTATGCTAAATCAAAAAATATTAATGTCATAAACACTCCAGCAGCTTCATCTAAATCAGTAGCTGAACTAGTTTTTTCTCATTTATTTGGATGTGTAAGGTTTCTTCATGAATCCAATAGAACCATGCCTCTAGATGGTGACTCAAAGTTTAAAGAACTTAAAAAATCATATGCTGGTGGTAGAGAATTAGCTGGTAAAAAAATAGGTATTATTGGTTTTGGCAGAATTGGTCAAGAAGTTGCAAAGATTGCAATTGGTATTGGAATGGAAGTTGTTTTTCATGATAAATTTATTGATGAAGCATCACTAGAGATTGAGTTCTTTGATGGTCAGAATATCTTTTTTAATATGACTTCATCATCATTCGACGAAGTTTTAGAAGACTCTGATTTTATTTCTGTTCATATTCCTGCATCAGACAAGTATATTATAGATTCAAAGGAAATTGCGAAGATGAAAGATGGTGTTGGACTATTAAACTTATCTAGAGGAGGAATAATTAATGAAGAAGAACTTTTAAAAAATCTGGAGTCAGGTAAAATTTCTTTTGCAGGTGTTGATACTTTTGAGAATGAACCTAATCCTAGTATAAAGATTTTAATGAATTCAAATGTTTCGCTAACCCCTCATATAGGTGCTGCAACTGGTGAAGCTCAAGACAGAATTGGAGTTGAACTTGCTGAAAAGATTAACGAAATTTTAAATTGAACAAATGAGAAAAATACTTAATATTTTTTCATTATTGTTTCATGCCTCTACCTATAGAAAGCTTAAAGATAAGTGGGAAATCAAATCTAATTTTCAACTAATAATTATTTTAATTGTCTTTGCTATTACAGGTTCCACAAGCGCTGCTATATCAGGTCCTACAATCGACTTTCTATTTGGAGAGATTGAGATGAATGGTTTCCTAAAATTTATTTTACAACTTGTTGTAATTATGCCAATCTACCAAGTACTATTATTATTCTTCGGGCTTGTTTTTTTTCAGTTTAACTTCTTCTTCAAGTTTGTAAAAAAGTTTTTAAAGCTATTTGGCTTAGGTTTTTTATTCAGAGATTAACTCTGAAAATGAAGATCTCAACTTATTTAATTTTGGATTAATCACTGCCTGACAGTATGCATTTTCAGGGTTTTTTGTAAAATAATCATGATGATAATCCTCAGCTACAAAAAACTTTTGAATATCATTAACCTCTGTTACAATCTTATCTTTAAAAATACCTTGGCTCTCAAGTTCTTGAATAAAATTTACAATAGATGACCTTTCTTCTGGTTTGCAAAAAATAGCAGATCTATACTGAGTTCCAACATCAGCACCTTGCCTATTTATAGATGTAGGATCATGAACGGTAAAAAAAATATTTAAAATTTGGTTTAAATCTATTGTTTGATCGTACTTTAATTCAACTACTTCAACATGATTTGTATACCCTTCACAAACTTCCTCATAAGTGGGATTATCACTTTTACCACCCATATATCCAGGTGATGTAAAAGTAACTCCATTAACTTTTTTAAATACCGATTCAATACACCAAAAACATCCACCTCCTAAATATATGCTACTATTCATTTTTAGATTTTAAACTAAAAGATTAATATTGTAAAAGTATGGAATTATTACTATCAGCTAAAGGCATTTCAAAAAGTTTTCAAGGCAGGAAAGTTATTGATGATATTGATATTGAAATAAAAAAATCTGAAATTATTGCAATATCAGGTGCTTCAGGTGCAGGTAAAACCACTTTATTAAATATACTTAGCACACTTGACAAACCTGATGAGAATACTAACTCATCACTAATTATTGATGGAGAAAATATTTTTAATCTAAATAATACTGATTTGTCTAAACTTAGAAATACAAAGATTGGATTTGTATTTCAGTTCCATGAGTTAATTCCAGAACTAAATGTCATGGAAAATATTTGTCTTCCTGGATGGATTAAAAATGACAGTAAAGTAGCTGACAATGCAAATAGCCTAATTAGCTATTTTGGTTTAGATAAATTAAAAAATAAAAAACCAAATACACTTTCTGGAGGGGAAAAGCAAAGAGCTGCAATAGCTCGAGCGATGATAAATAATCCAAAGATTATTTTTGCTGATGAACCTACAGGTAATCTTGATTCAACAAATTCAAAGATTTTATTTGATATATTTTTTAAACTTAGAGATGATTATGATTGTTCTATTGTAATTGTAACTCATAATCCAGAGAACGCTAAAAAGTGTGACAGAAAACTTCAAATAGTTGATGGTAAAATCAAAATTTAATATTCCAGATTTGAAAGATTTTCTAGATGAAAAATCTTATCAATATGAAAGTCTGGAATTTATTAAAGATGATCCTATTTTAATACCTCACTCTTTTACCAAGAAAGAAGATATAGAGATATCAGGATTTATTACATCCGTAATTTCATGGGGTAATAGAAAATCTATTATCAATAGCGCAAAGAAAATTATCGAATTCATGGACAATTCGCCTTTTGATTTTATTTTAAATCATACTAATGAAGACTTATATAAAGAAAAAGAGTCAATTCATAGAACTTTTAACTCTGCTGATTTAAATTATTTCATTGTCACCTTAAAAAGGATTTATAAAGATTATAATGGTCTAGAAGATATATTATCAGACAATTCAAACGGAAATGATTTACAGAAGCGTATTTCAACTTTTAAAGAGATATTCTTTAGTTTAGGACATCCAATAAGAACTAGAAAACACCTCCCCTCTCCTATTGATGGATCTAGTGCTAAAAGATTTAATATGTTTCTAAGATGGATGGTAAGATCAAATGAAAAAGGAGTAGACTTTGGGTTATGGAATAAAATTGATAAATCAGAGCTTTCACTTCCATTAGATGTTCACACTGGAAGAATTGCAAGACTTCTGGGTCTGCTTAAAAGAAACACTAACGATTCAAAAGCTGTAGAAGAAATAAATTTAAAATTAAGAGAAATGGATCCAAAAGACCCTGTAAAATATGATTTTGCTTTATTTGGATTAGGTGTGTATGAAAATTTTTAATGATTTTTTTTCCATTGAATTAATAAGTTTATTTAATTTTGTTAAATTCTTTTCTAAATGAGCATACTCTTAAAAGGCGCAACAATAGTAGATAATAAGAGTAATTTAAATTTCAAAATAAAAGATATTCTGATCAAAGATGGTGTTATAGTTGACATTGCAGATAACATCAAAACTAAATCAAAAAATATTATTGATCTTAAAAACCTTCATGTTTCAAGAGGCTGGATGGATACATCAGTAAGTTTTGGAGAGCCAGGATATGAAGAAAGGGAAACAATTTCAAATGGATTAGAAACAGCTGCATCATCAGGATTTACCTCTATACTGTTAAATCCGAATTGTGATCCGATTATTGATAATCATTCATCAATTGAATTCTTAAAAAGAAAATCGATCGATACTACTACTCAGATATATCCAATTGGTAGCCTAACTCATAATTCAAACGGTAAAGATTTAGCTCCATTGTATGATATGAAGATTGCTGGAGCAGTAGCATATGGGGATTATAAGCAGTCAATTAATGATTCGTCACTTCTTAAAATAGCATTAGAATACACCAAAACTTTTGGCGGAAGAATAATCTCATTTTCTCAGGACGAATTTCTATCAGAAAATGGAGTAATTAACGAGGGAATAGTCAGTACTCAACTTGGATTAAAGGGTGTACCTCCAATATCAGAATCAATATGTATTTTCAGAGATATTGAAATTTTAGAATATTCTAATGGTAAAGTTCATATTCCATATGTTAATACAAAAAAAGGAGTAGATTTAATAAGAGATGCTAAGAAAAGAAATCTAAATATTACATCTAGTGTAAGTTTAGCTCATATAACTCTTTCTGATAAAGATATTATTGATTTCAACACTAATCTTAAACTTAATCCTCCTCTAAGAGATAATTCTGATATACAAGCACTAAAAGAAGGAATAATTGACGGAACAATTGATTTTGTTACAAGCATGCATGAACCTATTAATGATGATTTTAAAAAGGTTGTTTTTGACGATGCAATTCCTGGAACAATTGCCTTAGAATGTTTATTTGGTATTCTATGCAATAATTTTACATTAGAAAAAACAATAGATATTTTAACAAGAAGAAAAGATGTTTTTGAAATAGAAGATTGTCCAATAGAAGTTGGATCAAAGGCAGATTTGACAATTTTTAACCCAGAAGTTAATTATGTTTTTTCAGAAAATCATATACTTTCATCTTCAAATAACTGTGCGTATTTAGATAAAAATCTAAAGGGTATTGTTTATGGGGCAATTAATAATAATAAAGCCACATTAAATAAATTATGGACCTAGAGTATTTGATAAGAAGATCTGAAAAGTCTTCAAAACCCTCAAGTATTTTTATGTTTCATGGATATGGAAGTAATAAAGAGGATTTATTTTCACTCGAACAGTATTTTCCTAAATTATATACTGTAGTTTCTTTTGATGCTCCAATAAGCCTTCCTTTTGGTGGATATTCATGGTTTAACATAGACTATTCGGATATACTAGAGAACAATTTAGATAAAAGATATAAAGAGATAAATGAAAGTATTGAGATGATAATGAATAATATTAATTCATTAATCGAAAAAGAGAATCTAAATAAAGAAGACGTATCAATTTTAGGTTTTAGTCAAGGCGGCAGTATATGTTGGAAATTAGGCCTTGACAATAGTTATAATTTTAGAAGAGTTATTCCTATTAGTTCTTTCATTCATCCTAGCTACCTTAATAATGATCTAGAATCATACACAAATAGACTAATCTATTGCTCACATGGGTCCTTAGATGATGTTATTCCTTTAAATATAGTTGATGATCATATTTTAAAACTTTCAAAAAATAATGATTTGACTTATCATAAATTTGATTCTGGTCACACAATATCTCAAGAAAATTTAATTAGCTTATTAAATTGGATTAACGACACAAGTATTTAATCTAATTCAACTACTAATCCATCATAAGCAAGACTTACATTAGCTGGAAGCTTTTTACAGACCTCCTCATGGAATCCCATATTATGACTTATATGTGTGAAATATGTTGTTTTTGGATTTATTTGATTGATAATTTCAATTGCTTCATCAACATTCAAATGTGATGGATGTGGATCAAACCTTAAAGCATTAATGACTAAAACATCAAGATTTTTTAACTTTTCTAGTTCTTCTTTATGGATTATCTTAACATCGGTTAGATATGCAAAATTATTAATTCTAAAGCCTAATACTGGAAGCTTCATATGCATAGATTCAACTGGTATTATTGTTAAGTCTTTAATTTGAAATTTACTATCCTTATTAATTAGATTTACTTCAAAGTCTGGTGCGCCAGGATATTTTTTAGTTGGATCAAAAATATATGCAAATCTTTCTTTTAATGAATTTAAGACTCTTTCATGAAGATAAATTGGAATCTTTCCCTGTCTAAAAAAATATGGTCGAGTATCATCAATACCAGATGTATGATCAGCGTGCTCATGAGTGAAAACAATTGCATCAAGTTTTTTGCAATCAGCTCTCAACATTTGCTGTCTAAAATCAGGTCCACAGTCAATATTAAAGGCAATATCACCATATTGAATTAAAATAGAGGATCTAAGTCTTTTATCTTTTAAATCTTTGCTGAAAGATACTGGATGATCACTTCCTATAACAGGAATACCCTGTGAAGTCCCGGTTCCTAAAAAAGTTATTTTTAGCACACATAAATCTATGATAAATTATTCTTTTTTATTATTTAATCTTTGTAATTTTATAAAAAAATTGATGAATATTATTCTTCCTGGAGATAAGGATTATGAGTCAAGACCTTCAATCCAAAGAAAGTCTTTAAGAATAAATCTAAACGAGAATATTTACGGAACATTTGTTGAAATTGGTGCTGGTCAAGAGGTAGCTAGACATTTTTATAGGGTTGGTGCTGCATCAGGAACAATTGCTAAGTCAATGAGTGCTTATGACAAGAGTTTTAGCGATAGCATATATGGTAAGGAGGATAATTCAAGATATGTTACGCAGAATAGATTAGATAAAATGCTTTCCCACGAAATGAATCTACTAGAAAAAAGAATTTCGAGGGATGAGTATCCAAATAAATTCTTTTTTGTTTATGCGAATACAGTTGCTACAATTGATTTTGTAAAAAAATTTAAAGGTCATGGATGGATGGGGATTCGTTTTCAGACTGACCCAAATGATGATTATTCTGAAATTAAACTTCATTTAAGATTTCATCAAAACGAGGCTAAGCTTCAACAAGAAAGTCTTGGTATAATGGGTGTTAATCTTATTTATGGCGCTTTTTATAAGCACAATGAGCCACTTAAGTTAATGAAATACTTATATGATCATATTGATAATCAATCAATTGAAATTGATACTATAAACTTTAGCGGTCCACTCTTTAAAGACGTTGATAATAGACTAATAAGTCTTGAACTAGTTAGACTTGGAATGACCGATGCAGTTGTTTTTGATGAGACTGGGACTAATGTCTTACCTGCTCAAGTTTTATACAAAAAGAACATATTAACACTTAGGGGAAGCTATAGACCAATAACTAAAGTGAATGAAGAAATGTTTAAGAAATCTCTTGAAGCATTTTTAGAGGAGAAAGGTGTCAAGAAAGAGAATACAATTGTATTACTTGAAATTACCCTCTCTAACCTAAGGTCAACAGGAGATATTGATGATAGTGACTATTTAGATCGAGCGAAATTATTATGTTCATTAGGCCATATGGTTATGATTTCAAACTTTTCAGAGTATTATAAGCTTGTTAAATATTTAACTAGATATACAAAAAAACAACTAGGGTTAACTATGGGAGTAACAAATCTTATTGAAATTTTTGATGAAAAATATTATGATGGTGTAAAAGGAGGAATATTAGAGGCTTTCGGTAATATTTTTAAGAATAACATGAAAATATACTTATATCCAGTATTAGATAAACAAAAAGGTAATGTAATCGACTCTACCAACTTAAAACTTGAAGACAATATGAAAGAATTTTATAAATATTTCAAGGTTAATGATAAGATTCGTGACCTAGAATTTAACAAAGATTATCTCAACATCTTCTCAAAAGACGTACTAAAACAAATAAAGAATAATACTCCTGGTTGGGAGGATAAACTTCCAGAGGGTGTATCTGATCTGATAATTAAGAAAAAGATGTTTGGTTATAAATAGTTAATCAAGAATTTGATCGGCATGGTCTTTCGTGTTGACCTTATCAATTACTCTTTCAATAACTCCTTCTTCATCAATTATAAATGTTGTTCTAAGAACTCCCTCATACTCATTTCCTCTAAATTTTTTCATTCCCCAAACTCCAAATGCATCAATTAATTCTTTAGAATCATCAGCTAATAAGTTGTATTTGAATCCAAATTTATCAGCAAACTTGTTTTGCTTATCCACAGTGTCAGGACTTACTCCAATGACTTCATATCCCTGAGATGTGAGTTTAGAATAATTATCATTTAGATTACAACTTTGTGCAGTACAACCTGGGGTATTTGCTCTTGGATAAAAGAAAAGGATAACTTTCTTTCCTTTAAAATTTGTAAGGTTAATAGTTTCACCCTTGTGGGTTGTTACATTTATATTTGGTATATTATCGCCTACTTTTAACATAATTTTTTTTTCAAAAGTAACTAAATGAAACTAAAAGAAAAAGTTGATTTCCTAATAAATAAGCTTGAGGAAATTTATCCAACTCTTGAAATTCCGTTAGATCATAAAGACCCCTATACATTATTGATCGCTGTTCTTCTCTCTGCTCAAAGTACTGATAAGAAAGTAAACGAGATAACACCTAATTTATTTAATAAGGCAGATAATCCTTATGATATGATTAAATTATCGATTGATGAGATTAGAGAGATAATTAAACCTGTTGGTCTCTCCCCTACTAAGTCAAAAGGTATTTGGAATTTATCAAAAATATTAATTGACAAATACAAAGGTAGAGTCCCAGAGGATATTAGTAAGTTGGAGGAACTTCCCTCTGTTGGTCATAAAACAGCTAGTGTAGTTGTATCTCAAGGGTTTGGCCAGCCTGCATTTCCAGTTGACACTCATATACACAGGCTTATGTTTAGATGGGGATTATCAAATGGAAAAAATGTTGAAAGAACTGAAAAGGATGCTAAAAGAATTTTTCCTAAAGAAAAATGGAATGAACTCCATTTAAGGATAATCTTTTATGGAAGAGAATTTTGCCCTGCCCGAGGATGGGATATTAACAATGACATTATAACAAAAACTATTGGCAGGAAATCAATAATTAACAAACTTATTAAGTAATACCACAGCAGTCGTAACACTAATAAAATCAGTATTTCAAGCTACTATCCTTTATTTTAGCCACATATATTCCACAATATTTTTTACAATATTACTTTCTGTTAATATTTATTAAGAAATATATAATCTATGAAAAGACCCTCTTTTAATTAAGGGGGTTTTTTTATACATTAGATATATGGGAGAATTAACTCTTTTAATAATCTATTATGTTGTATGTATAATAGTTATTTTTCTATACTACAAAAAGAGAAAAATTAGGATGCCTTTTGATGGATTTGGCTACCCAGATGATGCAACCTTTGGTGAAAGATTTACCCTCGCCCTTTTAATATGTATACCCTTACTTATTGAATTTTTCATATTATGAAAAAACTAATTCTTAAATTATTATGAAAATTAGAAATCCATTTAAGGATTATCTCTGCAGATTTAAAGATGATGCTACAAAGACCGAAAAAACTGTTTGGACTTTGGTTCTTATTTATTTTGGTTACGCTTTAGGACATGTTTTAGTTTACTATATTTTTTAAGTCATTTTTGTAGTCGTCACCTAAGTTCATGATCTACGAATGTAGATCTGAACATAAATAAAGAATTAATAAATTTGTATAGTTAATCCGTTTATACTTCACTTTAACTCTTAAGCTACTATTTCTATAAATTTTGTTAAATGTTAATAATGTGCCACATATACGCCACATAAAACACTACAAGATTCTATATAATTACATATCTTGTCGAATTATTTAATTGTGAAATTATCAACAATAATAAGGGATTACATATGATTATATATTATTCTACATATACTATTTCTGAAATTATTAAGTAATTTTGCATTTTTTAAAGGCTTAATGAAAGATATTTCTAAAATTGACCCCAAACATAACATCATTATTAAAGGTGCAAAGCTACATAACCTGAAGAATATTGATGTAGTAATACCCAGAAACAAGTTTACAGTAGTTACTGGTTTATCAGGGTCAGGTAAATCATCATTAGCTTATGATACTCTATATGCTGAGGGACAGAGAAGGTATGTAGAAAGTTTATCATCATATGCACGTCAATTCATGGGTAAATTAAATAAGCCAAAAGTTGATTACATAAAAGGTATATCACCCGCAATAGCTGTTGAACAAAAAATCAACACATCAAATCCAAGGTCAACTGTAGGAACTAAGACTGAGATATATGATTACTTAAAGCTATTATTTGCAAGAATTGGTAAAACATATTCTCCTGTTTCAAATAAAATTGTAAAAAAAGATTCAGTATCTGATGTTGTTGATAAGATAATAAGCTTTGATGCTAATACAAAGCTTCTTCTTTTATCACCAATTGAATCATCAACGAAAGAGAAGTCAAAGGAAAGAATTGAAATACTTAAAAAACAGGGTTTTGTTAGAATTTTTAAGAAAGGTGAAGTAATAGTCCTTAATGATATTAATGGAAAGGAAATATTAGATTTTAATCTAGTTGTTGACAGATTAGTGGTAAAGCATGACGAAGATTTCAAATCAAGAGTTTCAGATTCTGTTCAACTTTCATTTTACGAGGGTAAGGGTGTTTGTTCTATTTATGACATTGAGAAGGGTAAAGAAGTAACTTTTTCTAACAAATATCAGATGGATGGTATAAAATTTATTGAACCATCTATACATCTCTTTAGTTTCAACAATCCTTTTGGTGCATGTAAAAACTGTGATGGATTTGGAGAAACAATAGGAATTGATGAAGAACTGGTAATCCCTAACAAAGCGTTATCAGTTTATGATGATGCAATTGCTCCCTGGAGAGGAACAGGTTTAAGGAAATATTATATGAAATTGATTAATAATGCCGATAGCTTCAAATTCCCTATATATAAGCCCTATAATAAGTTGTCAAAAGAAGAAGTTGAAACATTATGGAATGGGAATGATCATTTTACAGGCATAAATAAATTCTTTAAATACCTAGAGAAAAAAAATTATAAGATCCAAAATAGAGTTCTTTTATCAAGATATCGAGGTAAAACTCTATGTAATGAATGTAAAGGAAGTAGGCTTAGAGAAGAATCCTATCATGTAAAAATAGATGGTAAAAATTTACCTGAAATACTAGAAATGCCTATTGACAAGCTTGGATTGTTTTTTAAAGAGATTAAAATAAATAAAACTGATAAAGAAATATCAGCTAGAATTCTAAAAGAGATTAACAATAGAATTGAATACATGAATAATGTAGGATTAGGATACCTAACGCTAAACCGAAAAGCAAATACTTTATCAGGAGGAGAAACTCAAAGAATTAATTTAGCATCTTCTCTAGGAAGTAGTTTAGTAGGATCAACGTATATTCTAGATGAGCCATCTATTGGTCTTCATTCAAGAGATAATGATAATCTTATTAAGATTTTAAAAAATCTAAAAGATATTGGTAATACGGTAATTGTTGTAGAACATGATGAGGAAATCATTTTATCCGCAGACCATATTGTTGATATTGGTCCAATGGCAGGAACTCTGGGAGGTGAAATAGTTGGTCAGGGAACAGTTAATCAGCTTTTGGATTCAGATACACTGACTTCAAAATATTTAAGGAGAGTTGAAAAAATTGAGTATCCAAGCCAAAGAAAGAAACCAGAATATTTTATAAATGTCAATGGTGCACAAGAAAATAATCTAAAAAACATAAGTGTAAAGATTCCTTTAGGTTGTCTATCAATGATCACAGGAGTGTCAGGAAGTGGAAAATCTACGTTAGTTAAGAAAATAATATACCCTGCATTACTTAATTATTTTAGAGATTATTCACAAAAACCAGGAAAATTTATTGATTTAACTGGAAATTTAAGTAAAATAAAATCTGTCCAGTTTATTGATCAGAACCCCATTGGGAGATCTTCTCGATCTAACCCTGTAACATATTTAAAAGTTTACGATGATATTAGAACGTTATATTCAAAAATACCTCAGTCTGTATCCAAGGGTTTTAAATCGAAGTTCTTTTCATTCAATACAGATGGCGGAAGATGTGATGAATGTAAAGGAGAAGGAATTGTTAAAATAGAAATGCAGTTTATGGCAGATGTAGAGCTTGAGTGTGAAATTTGTAAAGGAAAAAGATTTAAAAATGAAATCACTTCAATTAAATATAATGGAGTTAGTATTGATATGTTATTAAATATGACTGTTGATGATGCAATTCAATTTTTCAGAAAGTATAACCAAACAAAAATTGTCAATAAACTTCTACCCCTTCAATCAGTTGGACTTGGTTATATTTCTTTAGGTCAGTCTTCTAATACTTTATCAGGAGGTGAAGCTCAGAGGATTAAGCTAGCCTCTTTCATTGGAAAAGGAGATCAGCTTGATAAAACTTTTTTCATTTTTGATGAACCTACCACAGGTCTGCATTTTCATGATGTAAAAAAGCTGTTAAATACATTTAATAAATTGATTAGAATGGGACATTCAATACTTGTTATAGAGCATAATCTTGATATGATTTCCTGTGCAGATCATATAATTGACCTTGGTCCAGAAGGAGGAGATAAAGGTGGAAATATTGTTGCTATTGGAACCCCAGAAGATTTAATTAAAAGCAAAGAATCATATACCGGTAAATATCTCAGGAAAAAGATTGGATAGAACTACCAGTTTTTATTAAACTTATCAATAAATATATTTACGTCATCACTTAGCCTAAAAATATATGCAGCAAGAGTATATAAAATAAATACAAGGCTTGACTTAATTATAATATTCAATAATGGCTGAAATCCTAGTTCAAGATTTGAAAATACAATATATGTCAAGATACTTAGAACTATAATTTTGATTGTATCGTTACTGTATGGATGCATTTTAAATTTAACCTTAATAAGGTATATCTTCAGTGAATTCATTATAACGAGAACAATAAGAGTTGCATATGCTGCACCAATGATTCCATAGTCAGTAATTAAATATATATTCAGAAATACAGCCAGTATTGAGGAAAACAGCGAGAACCAAAATGTGTAATAATAGTATTTTGAATTAGAAATAATATTATTAATACATCCTATCGACATTGTGTATAGTTTACCTAAGGATACAATAATTACTATTGGAATACCTATTGAATACCCATCTTGATTTAACATATTATAAAAATCATCTAGGTTTAAATTAATCAGTAAAAAGAATAGGCTTGCTACTAAAACTAGATTCGTGGAACTTTTCTTAAGTAAGTCTTCTAATTTTCTAAAATGCTTTTTATTAATTGCATCTGCTACTACAGGGCTTAATATTTGAAACATTGCCCTACCTGGTATTTCAATAACCGCTGCAATAAAAACTGCAACTGAATAGTATGCTACATTCTCGACAGTTAAAATGGAGGAAAGCATTGATTTATCAATATCTAAGATTATACTTGATGCAGCTCCTGATAAAAAAATCAGTAAACAATACTTAAATATCTCTCCAAAATCATCTTTGAAACTAATATTAATTTTAGGCTTGATAATATAGAAAGAATAAATAACTACAATGATTAATCTTAGATAGTAGCCATAAATTAAAAATAAAATAAACTCTTCAAAATTTAGTATTCCCAGAGAGTATGAAACAAGAAGAATTGATATGAGAAGTCTAGGGTATAATTCTTTTAGAAAGTTACCAAATACTGATTTAAGTTTTACTCTAAGCCATGAATAGAAAACTTCAAAAAATGAAGTTGAAATCGCTATGAATATAATAACATAAGCATATTTTGAAAGACTTTGATCACTTTGAAATAGATATTGTCTAATTTCATCATAATAAGCAAAAAACAGCGGAACAAAAAGTGTTATTATTATTAATGGTATTAAAACTGAAAGTGTCAAAAGACCGTCTTTTTCTCTTTTTCTTGAGTATTTAGAATAGTACCTAATAACAGCATGCTGTGTTCCAAAAGATATAAATGGTTGTACGATGTTTGATATTGCTAGAAGTGCAATAACAAGCCCTTGAAATGTACTACCAAGATAAGTTGGGTAAAGATAAAGAGTATTAACTGCTCCTATAAGAAAAGCAACCCCTATACTTATTAAATTTAAAAAAGATTGCCTTACTACTATACCCATTTATTGTTCTTATAAACCATGTATACTATTAAAATAAAGGTAATTATAATTGTTAGTATTCTAATATTTATTCCTGTTTTTACTATGCTAGGAGAAAAATAAAAATCAATTTTATGAACCCCAGATGGAACGACCATACCTCTAAAAATATAGTTTGCATCAAAATATTCTGATTTTATATCATCAACATATACTTCCCATCCAGATGGGTAATAAATTTCTGAAAACACAATTAGCTGGTCAGATAATGATTCAAGCTCATAAGTAATGTGTGATGATGAGATTTTAGATTTTTCAATTTTAACTAGATCATCTGAGTTATATACTTTAGAAATAGAAGATGGAACAGAATTGTTTATAGACAAGGCAACTTTACTAATATCAGTATCTTTTAATTTTATCAGTAATTCATCTGCTGTATCAACTGTTATAAGCGAGTCAACAGACCATGCATTTCCAAGAGCATCTGGGTTCTGATATAATTGATCTTCATTATTTTCATCTTTAGCTATGAGATATTTAACATTCAAAGAATTGAACAGTTTCTCGTTATCATGAAGAGATAAATATTCATAATACTCTTGAAATCTTCTAAGTTTAGCAGCGTGATATCCATTAATAGAATTATGATAATATGAGCTACTTGCATTTGAAAGACCTGCAGCAACATTAAAAACTCTATAATCAGTTGTGTCGAGTAATATTTCATTATCTAACTCAGTCATTTGATATGTGTTGTATGACTTATCAATGAATAGTTCTTTATCAATGTATCTTTTATTTACATTGAATAAGTCAATAAAAACAATTGCAAATACAATAAGAAATGTAAAGTTCCTACCAATTAATTTATAAGATCTAAGTGTTGCAAACAGTAATATTCCAATAATAATAGCTCTTATAACATCCTTGTTGAAAATATTCTGCCTTTCCTCTACAATCATTCCAAAAATTTCAGGACCGTACGCATTTGTGTAATAGTTATCATATAAACCAGAAAATGAAAGTGAACCTCTAAAAAGAAATAATAATACTAAAGGAACTGTAAAGGCTATAAAGGTCCTATTTATGTTCTTTACATTAAAATCACCAAGAAACTTATGCAAACCAATAACTGAAAGGAATGGAACTGCAAATTCTATAATTATCTGAATTGAAGAAACAGCTCTGAACTTATTATAGAATGGGAAATAATCAATAAAGAAATTTGTAAGTAATGGAAAGTTTTTACCCCATGATAGTGTTAATGATATTATGAATGATATCAATAACCACCATTTAAATGGTCCTTTAACTATAAAAACAGATAGAATAAAAAGAAAAAATATTGATGCACCTATATAAGCAGGTGCTTCAAGAATTGGCTGATCTCCCCAATATGTTGGAACAGATGACACAAAAGAATCTGCTTGTTTTCTTGGAACATTATTATCAATTAAAATTTTATACAAATCAGAGTTTCTTCCAATGTCTTCTGATGATGCTCCACCTTGAACTCTTGGTGCAATAAGATTTATACTTTCAAAAATTCCATAACTATATTGTGTGATATAATCATAGTCAAGACCAGTAGAAACTTCTTTCTCTGTTCCATCAGGATTCAATTTAAGCTCACTCTGAGATCTTGTTGAATATTTAGAGTAATCATATGTAGAAAGAATATTTGGAGCATTTAAACCCAATGATAATATTCCTGCAAGAGCAAATATTCCAATATATTTTAAGTATTCTTTTAAATCTTTTTTTCTATATGAGTCAATTAGGTAAACTATAACATATATACCTAATAGGATCAACATGTAATATGTCATTTGATAATGATTAGCTCTTATTTGCAGCGAAATACCCAGTAGACTAACTAGGAATCCAGGTAATAGCTTATTCTGCCTTAAAAGAACAAGTCCAGCAACAACTAGAGGAATATATGCTATTGCAAGAGCTTTTGTGTTGTGCCCAACCTGAAGAATAATTAACAGGTAAGTAGAGAAAGCAAAAGCAACAGATCCAAGAATAGCAATTCTCCATGGAATTTTTAATACCATAAGAAGAATATACATTGTGAGGAGATACAAAAATAAAGTATGAGCAGGTCTTGGAATAAATCTAAATAAAAGATGGAATGGTGATAATATATCATATGCAAACTTTGCTCCTAGTTGAAATGTTGGCATTCCACCAAAAGCATTATCTATCCAGTATATCTCATCTGAGATATTATCTCTATTTTCTTGGATCTCTCTTGACATTGCTTCATACTGATTTATATCTGACTGATATAATTTTTTTCCATCAAGAAGTGGACTATAGAAGATCATAGACAATACAGCAAATCCAATTGCAGTATATAAATGAATTAGAGATTTTCTAATTAAAACTTTATTCATCGATATCCTCATAGTCTATGTATTCTCCGTATTTATCATTTGTTTTTTTCTTATTTGAGTTTGAGGATTTATTGAAATCTGTCTTTTTATTGGGCGATTTGAACATACTTGCAAATATCACTTTGAAGATAGAAGGGATTATATATCTAATTATTAGATAAATAGTCAAAAAAGCCAATAAAAACTTCATAGTTTGCGCCTTTATCAAATTTAATCAAATCTTGAAAAATAACTATTTATTGGTAAATTGCTTTTTCAAATGAAATCTGACTCAAATATTACCATTAAAGAAGTCATAAATAGTGATGAATTAAAGAAATTTGTCATGTTCCCTCATAGTTTGTACAAAGACTCCAAATATTGGGTTGCCCCTATTATAAAGGAGGAGTTAGAAGTATTAAATAAAGAAACAAATCCTGTATTTAATAATGCGATTGCTCATTATTTCCTTGCATATAATAATGGTAAGATTGTAGGAAGAATTGCAGCATTAATCAATTGGATAGAGGTTAAAGATCTTGAGAAAAAGAAAGTAAGGTTTGGGTGGTTTGATTTTATAGATGATAAAAATGTGTCAAAAGCTTTACTTGAAAAAGTAATTGAAATAGGTAAAAAGAATAATCTTGAGTTTATAGAAGGACCTGTTGGATTCTCAAATATGGATAAGGCTGGAATGCTTATTAAAGGATTTGAGAAAAAAAATACAATGATTACAATGTATAACTACTCCTACTATCAGGATCACATGAAATCTCATGGATATAGCAAGCTAGCAGAATGGGTTGAATATGAACTTAAAATTGCTAATTATGATGATTCGCCAGAAAAAATTAAGAAGTTTTCAGATTTGATTCTAAAAAGATATAATCTTAAGAAATTAAACTTCACATCAACTGATCAGATTGTTCCTTATGTGGATCAAATGTTCTATTTACTTGGTAAAACATATGATAAGCTTCAAACCTATGTTCCAATTCAAGAATATCAGATAGATTATTATAAGAATAGATTCTTAAAGTATATAAATCCAGGTTTTATTAAATGTGTTACTGATGAGAAAGATGAGCTTGTTGCATTTGCAATAACAATGCCTTCGTTTTCAAATGCACTTAAAAAAATTAAAGGTAAGGTTGACTTAATTGGAAAATTAAGGCTTTTACATGCTAAAAACTTTAATAGTAAAGGATCATTGTATTTAATTGGTGTAAGACCAGATTTTCAAAATAAGGGAGTAATAGCTATTTTATTCAACGAACTACAAAAATTCTATAATAAGTTTGGTATTACAGAGGTTGAAACTAACCCTGAACTTATTGAAAATACTGCTATTCAGCAACTTTGGAAGAACTACGAAAATAATCAACATAAAAATAGAGCAACCTTTACAAAACAGATTTAATCATGTACAATGAAGGAACAATAATTGCTCTATCCTCCCCTCCTGGTTCTGGTGCAATTTCTATTATTAGATTATCAGGAAAGGATTCAATATCTAAAACTGATAAATTTTTTGAGTCTAAATCTGGAAAGAAATTAAAGGACTGTAATGGTTATTCTATAAGCTATGGTAATTTTTTGGTAAACAAAGAAGTTCTTGATGAAGTTGTCATATCTCTATACAAAGGGCCTCACTCGTATACGGGTGAAGATGTAGTTGAGATATCATGTCATGGTTCAAATTATATTCAACAAGAAATAATCTCATCTTTTACAAACTCTGGAGTAAGATTAGCTTCACCAGGTGAATTTACACTTAGAGCTTATTTAAATAATAAAAAAGATCTATCTCAGGCAGAAGCAGTTAGCGATTTGATTGCTTCTGAGTCAAAAGAAGCTCATAGAGTAGCCATGCAACAAATGAGAGGCGCTTATTCTAATGAGATTGAAGAGTTAAGAGAGAAATTGATTGATTTTAAGTCATTAATTGAATTAGAGCTTGATTTCTCTGAGGAAGATGTTGAATTTGCTGATAGAAAAGACTTAAAAAATCTTTTAAATACTCTTGAGAGCAAGTTAGCTGATCTAATTGAATCATTTACTTATGGAAATGTTATTAAAGAGGGTGTAACAGTTACAATTGCAGGTAAGCCTAATGCTGGTAAATCCTCACTTTTAAATGCATTAGTTAATGAAGATAAGGCTATTGTATCGGACATTCCAGGTACTACTAGGGATGCAATAGAAGATGTAACAGTTATTAATGGAATTAAGTTCAGATTTATTGATACTGCAGGTATTAGAGAAACATCAGATAAGATTGAATCTATTGGTGTAGAGAGGGCTAAAGGAAAAATAGGCAAATCTAGAGTACTAATATATTTATTTGATAGGTCAGATATTAGTGAAAATGAGCTAATAAATGAGGTTGAAAGCTATAAAAGAGATGATTTAAATATTTTTATAGTTGAAAACAAAATAGATTTATTAAATAATTTAAATACAGATAGTTACAAATACAATCTAAATCAATTAATTAAGTCAAAAAATATAGAATTACTTCAAATTTCAGCTCTAAATCAAACAAATATTGAAGATCTAAAGAATGCTATTTCTAAGGACCTAAATCTGTCCTCTGAAAATAGTATCGTAATTACTAATTCTAGACATCTTGAAGCATTAAAAAATTCCCTTAATGCTATTGAGTCTGTAAAAAAAGGATTAAAAGATGGAATTTCTGGTGATTTACTAAGTATAGATCTAAACGATGCTATTGTTAATATTTCTATTATAACTGGTAAAATAGATATTGATCAGGATATCTTAGGATCAATATTCTCCAAGTTCTGTATTGGGAAATAAGTGTTATATTAGATTATGACTAATAGAAAGTATAATAAAGTTGGTGGAGGCTATAAAACAAATGAAAATGGATTTCGATTTGAAAGAGATACTGATTTTTTAGATCTAATTGAACAAAAAGAGGGCTTTTCATCAAAGATTCTTCCTGGAAAGGAAAAAAGCAGAACAGCTGAAATTTATAAGAACAATGAGCTAATTGGTTATCATTATGAAAAACAAGGATTATATATTAGATTTTTTGAGCCTAAAGGATATAATTACAGAAACCAGGGACCTTCCATTTTAGAACCTGATTTTGTTTTTTTGAATGAATTGAATAAGACTGCTTACATTATTGAAAAAAAATTTCAAGATGGAGGTGGGTCTGTTGATGAAAAATTACAAACATGCGATTACAAAAGAAGACATTATTATGAACCTAAATTTAAAGAAGTTGGATATAAAACTAAATTTTATTGGATGTTAAGCGACTATTTTGATGATGTAAAAAAGAGTGATGTGTTTGATTATATTAAAAGTGTAGGATGCGATTACTTTTTCAACTTTATACCTTTTGAGGACTTAGGAATTGAATAAATTAAAACTACAGTAAGAGGTATACTATAGAACTAGTTTTGGTTTTTTCAACTCATTCTCAATTCTTCTTTTTGAAATTTCATAGAATTCTTTATCAAGTTCAATACCTATATACCTTCTGTTATTTCTAACTGCAACAACTCCTGTAGTTCCACTACCATTGAACATATCCAGGACTAAATCATTTTTTTCTGTAGAAGAAAGTATAATTCTTTCAATTAATTCTTCTGGCTTTTGAGTAGGATGTTTTCCCAACTCTTTTTCTGCTTTTTTTGGCCTCCCTATAACCCAAACATCTTTCATTTGTTTTCCTTGATTTATTTCTTTCATTAAATCATAATTAAAATAATGTTTGGTTTTTTTACCTTTTCTTATCCATAAAAGGGTTTCTGTAGAATGAGTAAAGAATCTACATGATAAGTTTGGTGGAGGAGCAGTTTTAACCCATGTAATGTTATTTAATATTCTAAAATCATCAATACTGTCAACAATTGAACCAATAGTATATATATTATGGTAAGTACCGCTTACCCAAAGGGTTCCACCAGGTTTTAGGATTCTGTAACTTTCCTCAATCCAATTAAGATTGAATGAATATATTTCATCAAATCCCTTTCTTACATCCCATGTGCCCTTATTAACTGAAACCATCTTACCGCTTTTGCATGTTATCCCGTCGTTGGATAAAAAATAAGGAGGGTCAGTTATAATACAATCAATTGAATTCTCATCCAATTTTGACATTACATCAAAACAATCATCATTATAAAGCTTATGGCTATCCATCAATATCTTTCTTTCTATTTCTTGTTGTTTAATTTATAACAAAAAACCAACTTTATTTCTATTATCTCTAAACAGATAGAAAAATTTATCAACAATGTTACTTTCCATGGAAGAATATGACATTTTCAACTCGTAGATTGAGTGTAGATGAAAAATAAAATAGCTTGTTAGGCACTATGTATAATGGGATTCAAATAATGGTTATATTCCGCATTGGTAAATAAAAGCAAATTACAGAGGTAAATGTACAAGAAGATACTCCCCTATTTCAGATTGAAGTAGTAAAATAATGATATATATATTTGACTATGGAATATATTGAAACATTGGTAACTGTTAATATTATTTGCTCTATCCATTTATTCCTAATTATTTCGTACAAATATTAACCTAGCTTTAATTTATAATTGAGGTTTTTTTTAAATTTACTATGTGAAGAGAATAATATTCATTTTATTTCTGTTTTTACTTGGATGTAGTAAAGAAGATAATTCTAATTTAATTGCAACATACGAACTTAGAATTTCAACACTTAATCTAGAATTAACTCAACTTAGATCTCAGGTTTCACAGATACAGTCTGAACTTTCTAATTCGCTTTCTGAAAACTCAAGTTTGAACTCTCAGATAACATCTTTAAATAATCAAATCAACAATTTATCGAATCAGCTTTCTCAATCATTAGATGAAAACAACACTTTAAGTAATAATAACACAAATTTAAATAGCCAAATATCTAATTTATCTCAACAAGTAAATGAACTTAACAATACTGTTGTTGATCTGCAAAACATTGTTTCTGATTTATTATCAAGTTCTGAAAGTGAAATTGGATATACTAACGGTATTTATCCATTATCCCAAAATCTATATTTAACTAATGATAAAATTTGGATTTTCAATGGTGTTATCTCAGTTCCTTCTGGCATTACCTTAACCATTGAGAAGGGAACAATAATAAAAGTTAGACCAGGAAATGATGATTATGTTGGATCTCTAATTATTGAAAAGGGAGGTAAATTGATAGCAGAGGGAACAGAATCTGAACCAATTATATTTACAGATGTAGATGATTTAATTAACTATAGTTCTAATGGTATTAGTCCAAATAGATCCAGATTTGATAGAGGAAAATGGGGTGGAATCTTGATATGTGGTAGTGCACCTGCAGGAAAAGTTACTCCTTCTTATTTAGCAAACTATAGTATTAATGGTAGAATAATAACTAATTATAGCGGAAGTGTTGAAAATGACAATTCAGGTATTATGAATTACGTCTCCATAAGACATTCAGGAAAACAAACAAAAGATTGGGTTGGATTTAATGGTTTGACTCTTGCAGGTGTGGGTAGAGGTTCATCAATTAAAAACATTGAGATATTTAGTACTAATGGAGATGGTCTCGCTGTTCACGGTGGAAAACTTGATATAAACAATATTACAATTTATAATCCAAAAAGTGATGGTATATACTTTACTGAAGGTTACAGCGGTCACGTTAATAACGTATTAATTAGAATGGGTCAAGGCGGACATACTGCTCTTATGGCTGAAGGTTCAACTTATTCATCAGGAGAATATAATTTAGGAAGTTGGATTAATCTTATATACATATATATGAGTAAAAGTGATTTTACTAATGAAAAACAACTGATGTCATTGGGCCCAAAATTAAATATGACTTTGGCTAACGTAAGATTTGCTAATGTAGAAGATAGATCAATTAAAAATATTGATACTGAAATGTATGAGATTGGTCTTCAGGATACATCAAGTGCTGTAAATCTATTGCCAAGAGGTATAAGGTTGCTATCAATGTGGTTTAAAGATGTTTCAACAGGTAGAACCCTAAGAGATATTTTTAGTGGTTCTGTTGTAAGAGATTCGGATTTCCAATATATGTCATTAAATCCCCCATATTCAATAGATATTGGAGATATGGAATGGAGAGATTGGACTCATCTCCACAAATTAGTTATTGGAGGGAAACTCTCCTATTAAATTATATTCATATGATGAATATGTTGATTTTGATATTTTTCCATATGTATTAGAAAAACATATTTTCTATAAAATAAGTGATTAATTTATCAACATATAACATTCAAAATTAAAATGTTATTTTACATAGTAGGTATGGTGTAGACTAAACTCATCTACCCTTCTGAAACACCAATAAAATCAATAGATTAGAAATTTCGTTACTTTCTGCATCGGAAAATAAAAATCAATTATAATTAGTTGCTTTCTATTAGTTTATTTTAATTGTAATAGGTTAAAGAAATAAGATAGGCTTCAAGCTCTGCTTTCAGTGAATTCATATTTTCATAATGCGATGCTTGACAATTATCTGTAAAACTAACATTGTTTAACCTATTGGGATAAAATCTCTTGTATAGAAAATGTTTACTTAAAGTACAAGATTCATTTATTGTGGTTGATGTATTGTTAAACAGGTTGACTCTTACCATTAAAAGATCATCAGTTTCAAGATTATAATATATTTCTATCTCAGGCTGATTTGTTATTAGAGGAACAGTTTGATCGTATGTGAAATTTGTGCTTACAGGTCTAAATTTAAGATATTGAATACCTTGATTTACTCCATATTGACCCTTATTCCATTCAGTCCACTCAGTACTTAAAGGAAGTAACCCGCCTTTGGCAACCAATGCCCACTTTCTTGATGCAAAATCTATAATTCCAGAGCTATTAAAATTATAAATTGATCTTGCAGTTGTAAAGCTATGATCTAAAAAAGAATTAGTGCTGTATTCGTTGAGATTACAGTTATTTTTAAAATATACATTTTGTGAAAAGTTGAAATTTTTATAACTATAACAAGTTGAAGGATCTGAATTTTGACAAGACATAGGAAATTCATTAATAACCTGATCATCTAATTCAACACACCCTAATAAACTTGAATAGCCAAGAAATCTATTAAGACTTGTATTGTTTTTCAAATTGATGCTACTTATTTGTGTAGATCCAATATCTAAATCTGTTAAAAGATTATTATTCAAAAGGTTCAATGAAGATAAATTAGTTCCAAAAACAGAAAGCTCTTTAAGTTTTGAATTATTTACAACAGACAGAGAATTTAATGGATTGGAATTTAAAACTAATGTTTCAAGCTCAGTATTTTTAGAGACATCAATTGACGAAATATTATTATCAAATAAGTCAAGATGCTTTAGTTTTAAATTGTTTGCAATACTTATGTTAGATAAATTATTGTATGAAACAATTAGTTTTTCAAGTGATGAAAAAGATTCTATACCTGCTAAACTGCTAATACTGTTTCTTTCAACATTTAGATTTTTTATATCAATTATATTTCTTCTTAATACATAATTATCCAAGACATTATCGTACCCTAATTGGATAAGTGCAGATTCAAAATTATCATCAGGAATAAAAACTTGTGCATTAAGAATATTTTCCTCTAACTCATTAACTCTAATAATCAGTAATTCGATTAATTGAGCTAACTGTGAAATTTGATTTTGAGAAACTGATTGAGATGAAGTTAAATTGGATAAACTATTTTCAATACTTGATAGATCTGATTGAGTATTTTGAATTTGTCCTTGATATTGCTGATTTAAAGCAACGAGTGTATCAAGTGATCCTCTTAGTTGAGATATTTGAGATGCAAGAGACTGTATATCCTGGCTGTTAGCTTCAACATCATCTTTCTCACAGGACAAAACCAGACTTATAGCTAATAATAAAAGTAATTTTCTCATCACTTAAATATAATAATTATTGGTAATTATATCGTATATGCTATATAGCAATTATTTCCTTGAGAGGAAGGTGGTCCTTGAGCAGGCTGACCAGTTTTGTCAAGTGTTACAAATAGTAGAGCTGTATTAGTTTTTTTTACCCTGAAATATCATTGCTGAATATATTCAATATTTTTTTCATCAAAAATTTTAGAAAGATCAATCTTAGTGTATTTGTTACCTAATTTCAAATTTTGACCAATCATGTTATAAAAATTAAATTCATTAACATATTTTTAACATTTAACCTCCTATCTTTTGATATACTTAAGTTTAAATTATGAATTTATATCTAAACTTTAAGTTTTTATCTGAAAAAATAGTGAAAAACACATCAAAACACTTGACAAAACCCCTATATATAGAGAGCATTATGTTTTTGTTTAATAAATAAAATAAACGATATGAGTACAAAAAATAAAAAAACTGTAAATGGTATGCTAATTGGTGAATATGTCCAAAATAGTATCCAAAAATTAAATTCATTAGGCAAGATATATGATAGTGAATTAGTTAATCTTCAAGATGAGGAATATTGTAAGGTTAAATTTGATTTAAACTATCCTATGTTTAAAAAATCATCTGAATCAAGATTAGATCATCTTGGGAATGCAAGGTATTACCAAGAAGAGAAAATTCCAGGATATTGGTTTACAAATGACTGGTATGAAAAACATTGGGACTATTATTTAAAATGGGAATCAAATAAACTAAATTCATAGTTAGCCTTTATGAATAATCACATAATAGAAGCTAATGCTGAAGACAGTTACTCTTCAATACTTAAGAAGATTTTATCTCAGAATACTTTAGAGGACAAACTTGGTGTATTTCATATGTTTAAATATACAAAGCCTTTCATTGTTCACTCTGAATTATTTTTAGAGTATTTAAGGATACATGATAAAGAATTCTATGATTTCCTTTTAAAAAGTCATCCTACAATAAAAAAACGCTATTCTAATAACATATTATACGTAATTAGAAGGTTATATACTCCAATAAAAAGTTTGATAACTAAAATACTGTACATAGCAGCTTCAATTGCCATAACAGTTATACTTATTGTTTTCTCTTTAATAGTTATGTTTAAACTATTGGAGTTTATTACAAAACTTCTTAATGGCAACTTAGATAACTTTTACATATTTGAAAGCCCAATCTAATACAAACCTGATACGAATTGCAGTTGATATAGTAATTATATAACTTTAAAATAATTATTATGAGCTACCAAGATCATTTAGAGCATTTTTTTAAACAAAGAGCAGAATCATTTAAAAATGAAGGAATAGATCTGCATATGGATAAAAAAATGGATTTTACGTATGCTCATATAGAATGTACATTTGAATCTCTTCCAAAAGATGCTAAATGGGTTGAAGTCGATGATGACCATCATTGGGATTCAAGATATGAAAGTGAAAGCGGAATTGGAGAATATGATTTTAAAGGAAAAATAAATCTCTATTTTATTGACTTTAAATCTGACTTTAGCCATTTTGGTAAAGAAAATAGAGAAAAGTATTTAAAATATCTTTATGGTACAGAAGAAGATTATGAAGGACTCGCTGAATGGTCCAGTGATTTTGATGATCAAAACGTAATTAACTACTTCCCAGTTCACTATCAATTTGCATATGGAGAATTTACAATTGGAGATAACTCTTTTAATGACTATTTAATTTTAAAACCTGAAATTGAATATAATGAACCTTGGAATGGAAGATATAGTGAACAAAACTATGAGGGTATTGAAATATTTCATCCAACTGAAAATAAATTTGTACCTGTAATTTTATCTGCCAACGGTATGTTTGTTTCAGAAACTGCTGCTTTAGATGTTGTATTTAATAACAATGAATCTCTACCTTGGTTAGAGATCGATAAAGTAAAAAATTACATCTCAAGACTTAATCTATGAAGCTACATCCTAACTACATTAGAGCATTAGAGGATAAATACTCTGATACAAGTTTTGAAAAAGATATAAAAGAATATGAACACACTCATTTATATATGAGCTATCAAAAGGTCTGGAATTGTAAAATCTTTAATGGTATCCCTAAACTAGAAATCATAAATGAAGAGGGTCGAGAATTCACATACAATTATTATAAATATGATGGAAAGATTAAAAAAGAATTTCAGGTTGAGCAAACATTTTACTTTTTAAATTCTTACTACGATCAACATATAAAAGGTCAGGAAATTATTTTAGATGTTTATGCATTGAAAGAAAAAAATCCAAATAAGAGTCTTGAGGATTTATATAATGATATGAAAAATAAAAACTATGAAAATTTTGAATATTTGGAAGACCCATATTTTGAACCTAATGCGACTGTATTTGTTATCTCTGAAGCTACAGATGAAGACTATAATCCAGAAGTTATATGTCAAGGTAATTTTAATATTTCTGAGTATGATGACCGTGATGGGGATAATAAATATACTTATCTGGAAGAAGAAGGGCCGTTTAAATTTTTAAATTCTTCATCGGGTGAATGGGATGATGTATATGTTGAATATGAAGATAATTATGGTCATACTTATTGTTCTTTGGAGTGGAAAGCTAAAGGTCGTGATGGTTATAGTTATGGTGCAATTTCTGATATCTATTTAAATATCGAAAAATACGGTAAGAAGTAAGTTATATATCTAATCAGGATTACAAAGTATAAAATTAGGTTTTGGAAGAGACCATGATGTTGCATTATCAGAGAAACTAATACAATTAATCACATTACTAACATCCCAACTGCTAAGATTTTGATTAAATACTTTATTGTTTTGAAACATAATTGCCATATAATCAACATTAGATACATCCCAATTTGAAATATCCTGGTTAAATACAGAACCCTTAAACATTAAACCCATCCCAAAAACTTTTGAAACATCCCAGTTACCTATTGGTTGATCAAAACTTGTAACTACTCCATAATATTCATTTCCCTGAAACATTGCATTCATATACCTTACATTTGACACATCCCAACTTGAAATATCCTGGTTAAATTTTGAATTATAAGAAAACATATAATGCATATTTCTTACATTTGACACATCCCAACTTGAAATATCCTGGTTAAATACATGAGGAACTATTTCATAACCTATACCTCCCCTTTGTATTCCATCGCTACCAATGTTTGGTCTAAATAACATCTCTCCTGCAAACATTTCTCCCATATCCTCAACATTTGAAACGTTCCAATTATTAAGGGGTTGATTAAATTTAGAATATCTAAACATTGCAACCATATCAGTGACATTTGAGACATCCCAGTTGTTTAACGGACTATCAAAATTTGTTGCTTTTGAAAACATTCCTCTCATATCTCGAATATTACTAACATTCCAACTTGAAATGTCTTGATTGAATTCATATGCACTAGCAAACATCCACTTAAGACTTATTACATTTGGGAAATTCCAATTACCAATATATTGATTGAAGCTTTCAGCACCACTAAACATTGAAGATAAATCTAAGACACTTGAGAGATTCCAGGAATTTAATGGTTGGTTAAATTTTTTTGCTAAATAAAACATTTCTGACATATCTTCAACATTTGAGACATCCCATGAAGATATATCTTGATTGAATTCAATATTTCCATAAAACATCCCTTTAAGATTTTTAACACTTGAAACATCCCAATTATTTATTTCTCTGTTATAAGTGCTAAATTTAAACATGTAACTAGCATCAATTAAAGATGATAGATTCCATGTATTTAAGTATTTGTTAAAATTGTTTTTTACTTCATAAATTTCTAAGTTATATTGTCCATTATAGGCTTCTGAATATCCTGAAAACATGTATGACATATTCTCTACCTTACTTACATCCCAGTTTCTTATTTCTCTATTAAATAGTGATCCGCTAAACATATGTCCCATATCAATAACACTAGAAACATCCCAGTTACCAATAGATTGATTGAATTTAGAATATTTAAACATGCCGTTCATGCTTCTTACTTTTGATGTGTCCCAACTAGTGATATCTTGATTAAATTTGTGATATTGGATTTCAAATCCATTAGGTCCATTATCACCTAACACGTATCCTGAGAACATCTCATCCATAAGCTCAACGTTTGAGACATCCCACGAAGATAGATCCTGATTGAATTCAATATTTCCATAAAACATTCTATACATATTAGTAACATTTGATACATCCCATGAAGATATATCTTGATTAAATATGTTATTTTGAAACATCGATTCCATATTCGTTACATTAGAGACGTCCCATGAAGATATGTCTTGGTTGAAGTTTATTGACTCAACTCCATCAATGAATGCTGGGAAATCAGAAATAAAATAACCAGCAAACATATTTCTCATATTAGTTACATTAGACACATCCCATGAGGATATATTACCAACTAGTTTCTTGTTTGTTCCATCTACATACAAGTCAAATAAATACCTCATATCATTTATCTTTGAAGTAACTACATATGAAAGGTCTTCTCCACCATTTATCATATCAAGGAGCATACTCTTATCTACTACTGTATATATATTTCCATTAAATTCAGCTTGCATTCCTACTTCAGCTAATTCAACTGCTTTAATAGTTACTCCATTTTCTGCTAAATAAAATATTGGAACTTCACATCCTGTTGCAGATACTAATGCTGCACTCGATGATGTGTTTTCACATTGATCTATATCATCTGTAATTCCATCTCCATCACTATCTATTTGTGACCCTCCACAACCACTTGTGTCAACAGTAGATCCTAGAGGTGTTCCAGGACAACTATCATTACTGTTTAAAACACCATCTTCATCATCGTCAACTTTAGTAAAGTTTGCTGTTAGAGTTTTGTTTGAGTCCATAGTAATTGTTATCTGATTCTCAGAGCCATTCCAATTACCTGTCCAGTTATTAAATACATAGTACTGATTAGCAGAGGCAAGTATCGTGACTTGAGATCCAGCGTTGTATGAACCTCTAGTAGGATTTACTAAACCACCGTTTGAAGGAGAAGCAGTAACCGTTAAAGTATACTGAGGAATTTGATCAATAACATCACTATCCTTTGAACAAGTAGTGAGAATAATTAATAATGATAATAATATTAGTCTTTTCATATTAGTCAAACTGAAATGGACCAGGATTACAATTAGTAAAATTTGGTTTAGGAAAAGTCCATGATTGAATATCATATGAATTACCGCTAACTTTTGCAAAAGCAGTACATTCAATTACCGAGGAAACATCCCATACTGATAAATCTTGATTAAAAGTCATTTGAAAACCATTAAACATAGCCATCATGGAAGTTACACTAGATACGTCCCAAACTGAAATATCCTGATTAAAGCTTCTTGCTCCACTAAACATATAATTCATGTTAGTTACATTTGAAACATCCCATGAGGATATATCCTGATTAAAAATGGGTGCACCAACGAAAGCATATTCCATATTAGTAACATTTGATACATCCCATGAAGATATATCTTGATTAAAAGGAGAATTAAAAAACACGCTTTTCAAAGAAGTAACATTTGAAACATCCCAATTACCTATTGGCTGGTTAAACTTTGATTGAGTGAAAAGGTTTGACATTTGTTTGACGTTTGAGGTATTCCAATCACCTATTGGTTGATTAAAAACGGAATTCATAAACATTTGCCCAATATATTTAACATTAGAAATATCCCAATTACCAATTGGTTGATTAAATACAGTATTACTGCTAAACATACCAGACATATCTTCAACATTTGAAACATCCCACGAAGATATGTCTTGATTGAAATAATCGCTGTACCCAAACATTGCGTTCATAGTTGTAACATTTGAAACATCCCAGGATGAGATATCTTGATTGAATTTTGATTCATTGAACATTGCACGCATATTAGTAACATTAGATACATCCCAATTGCCAATTGGCTGGTTAAATTCTGATGACCCCAAAAACATATAACCCATATATTCTACATTAGAAACATCCCATGATGAAATATCACTATTAAATAATCCTTGACCATTAAACATATAACTCATATTCGTTACATTAGAGACGTCCCATGAAGATATATCTTGATTGAATATACCTTTTAGTGGATGTTGATTGTTTGAAAACATTTTATACATATTAGTAACATTTGAAACATCCCATGAAGATATATCTTGATTAAAACTAAGATTATTATCAAATAAATAGCTCATATCAGTAATCCTACTTGTTACTACATAAGCCAGATTATCTTCATTATTTGCCATTTGTCTTAGTTGCTCTTCGTTTACTACTGTATAAATATTTCCATTAAATTCAGCTTGCATTCCTACTTCAGCTAATTCAACTGCTTTAATAGTTACTCCATTTTCTGCTAAATAAAATATTGGAACTTCACATCCTGTTGCAGATACTAATGCTGCACTTGATGATGTGTTTTCACATTGATCTATATCATCTGTAATTCCATCTCCATCACTATCTATTTGTGACCCTCCACAACCACTTGTGTCAACAGTAGATCCTAGAGGTGTTCCAGGACAACTATCATTACTGTTTAAAACACCATCTTCATCATCGTCAACTTTAGTAAAGTTTGCTGTTAGAGTTTTGTTTGAGTCCATAGTGATTGTTATCTGATTCTCTGAAGCATTCCAATTACCTGTCCAGTTATTAAATACATAGTACTGATTAGCAGAGGCAAGTATCGTGACTTGAGATCCAGCGTTGTATGAACCTCTAGTAGGATTTACTAAACCACCGTTTGAAGGAGAAGCAGTAACCGTTAAAGTATACTGAGGAATTTGATCAATAACATTACTATCCTTTGAACAAGTAGTGAGAATAATTAATAATAAAATTGATAGTAATCTTTTCATTTCTCAAAAAATATATTCAAATAAAGCTATACCAGCATTTCCTAATGCGAAACCAAACGAAATAAGAACTAAAGTCCAAACATTTTTTTCAATCGTTGTAGTATCATCTTTCCATCTGCCCATATAATCCTTAAATGGATTTCTAAATTTCATATCTCTAATTTAATCATTTTTAAAGCCCCATTCTTTCATAGCTCTTAAATTAAAAAACCCCTCGTAAGTAACAAGGGGTTTTAAGAGTTTACTATCAAATATTAATTACCTGAGTGCAATTCATAATATTTGACATCTGCAGTTTCTCCAAGAATATCAACGTCCCACATTACAAAATTCATTGCACCATTGCTAACATCATCAATAAAATAGAACTTAATTAACGCACCATCTCTTTTCCAACTTCCATTTAAGGGTGATGATAAAAGTGTGCCATCGTTAAGAATTGTTCTTGCTTGACCATCTAGGGTTCCACTTGTTTTTGAATTATCTCCAGATATAAGTTTCATTGAAGCAAAAACTTTACCGTAACCAGTAATATCTCCCTTAAAGCTCATTTTAGAATAACCATCACCTGGAGTAACTGATTCTATTTCAAGAACTCCCCCACCTTGAGGAGAAGATAAATCTTGGGAATAACTCATGAATGTTCCTATCAATGCAAATGATAGAGTAAGTATTATTTTTTTCATTTTAATTGGGTTAAAGATTGTTTCCTAAATTAAAAAAAATAAAGGAATAGTAATTAAATCAACTACAATAATAAGTATTATTAAGTTGTGTGTTTTTTATTCAAAATTCAATAAAATCATATATTAGTTAAATAAATCAATTAACTATGAAAAATAAAATTAAACTTTTACAAAATATTTCAATTATAACAATAATTGGATTCATGTTTATAAGCTGCCAGACTAATCAGGAAAGCAGTCAATTGTCTCAAAACTTGATGACTTATGAAGAAGTATGGTCAAAATTTTTTAACGAAAGAGATATGGATGTGATTAATAGTGAATACTTTACAGAAGATGTAACTGTAGTATTACCAGGTGATGATATAGTTGGAATTGAAGGGCTAAAAAATTATTATGGAAATTATTTAACTGGATTTTCTGATGCAGAGTTTACTTTTGTTGACTTATTTGGTCAAGGTGATAAACTTGTAAAACACTGGAATTTCAAAGGAACACACGATGGTAATTTTGCAGGAATACCAGCAACTGGTAAAAAACTAAACCTTTATGGGACTACATTAATTCTAATGGAGAATGGAAAAATAAAACAAGAACAAGATTTTTTTGATAATCTAGATTTCTTAACACAATTAGGATTAATGGAATAAAATTAAATAGTTTTTATAAAATTTAAACCCTCACAATTTGAGGGTTTTTTTTGTGTAAAAATACGTCGAAACCTATCCTGCTCTATTTTTAACTATTTGATTTTAATTACTATAAGCTCAAAAAGATATATTGTATTGGAAAATAAGTACATTATTTTAACTGAATATACAGAAGACAAATTGAAACTATTATTAAGCAAATGATACATATTCTTGTGACCCAATCAATATTTTTCATATTTATTTTTTTATAAAATTCAAATCAAAAAAATAATTTATACCAAAACTATAGTCAAATTTTTTACCAGTTAGATTTCCAAAATCTATCGATTTATTTATAATAGAAACAATTGATAAAGGAAAGTCTTTGAAGCCAACCTGAAGGGTAGAAGCAGCTAAAAAACCGTAATAAGATTTATCAGCATTTATATGAATTGTATATAATTGAGGCAACCAATTAATATGGAACTTATCATTTAGTTGTATTTTATTTAATTCAGGCTGTAAAAAAAACATTCTTCCTCCGTCAAATTGATCTTCATTTACTTTTTTCAAATTAAACCCTTCATAATAAAGAAATGATAAACCAAAGTTATCATTAAATCTGTATGTTAGTTTTGTAGTTGTTAGTGTTGTAACCCATGGTTGTATTATAATATCTGGTAATTTATCTTCATCAACTTCAATCCTTTGAAAAGACGCACCAGGAAGAAATGCACCAATATCAACGTGGATTTTTCCCTTATTTATCAATTTATAATTCCAAATTATATCAACTGCCCAAGGTTGAAGTCCATCAAGCTCATATCTAAAATTAGGATTTATTGAAAATCTATCATTACCTAATGAAAAGCTAGCACTTAATGCAGGCTCTCCAAGGGTATAAAGTGGAACCCAATCAACGCCATTATTATCAACTTTAATATTCCCTTTAATGTAGAATTCCTCATTTGATTGAGATAAAATCAAATTTGGAATTAAAATCAATAAAATTACAAACCATCTATTCATATTTTAATTTATAAGAACAATAAATATCTGTGAATATATTATACGTAAGAAATATTCGTTGTTGCTAATTAAGTTTTTTTTAAAAATTATCAAATTGTTTGTTTTAATAGCCCTTAACTAAGAAATGTATAAAAAAAAGTAAAAAATAGTGTTAAGTCTATTTTGAACCTCCTAATCTCCACATGAGAATTCCCCCAGTTATAAACATCCATATAGAATAGGCACCAGTTGGAAGACCCATTTCGACATTATTCAGTATGGTAGTAGCAATAACAAAAGCTAATGTTCCGTTTTGAATTCCACTTTCAATTGTAATTGAAATTTGGCTTTTCCCTTTTATACCAAAAAATTTAGCAGTGAAATATCCAAATGCCATAGTTGATAAATTTAGAAGCAATGTAGCTAATCCAACTTCTTTCATTGCCTGAACAATTAAATCTTTATTAGCAATCATTACAAGTAAAAAAATAATAATAAATAACACTGTTGAGGCTATTCTCATAGGCCTTTCCATTCTTAGGGCAAAGGCTTCATTTTTTTTACGTATTACCATCCCTATGGAGACAGGAATTACTGTTATTACTAAAATTTGAAGCATAGTTTGAACAACAGGTAGTTCGATAATAACATCAGTTTCTCCTGTGAAATAACTAATGGCTTCTGATAAAATGATTGGAATTGTAAAAACAGTGATTAGGCTTGCTAAGGCAGTTAAAGTGACAGAAAGGCCAATATTTCCTCTTGCAACTTGTGTTATAAGATTGCTAGTGGGTCCACCAGGGCATAAAGAGAGTATCATAATCCCAATAGCCATGGATGAGTCTAGATCAAACAAAAGGATGATTAAAAAACCAATTAATGGAAGAAAGATCAGTTGATTAAACAGGCCGATAAGAACTTCCTTTGGATAAATAAAAAGTCTACCAAAATCGTTGACTATAAGGGTTAGCCCCATACCAAACATAATAATTGCTAAGGAGACTGGTAAAAAGATTTGTGTGATAATCGTTGTTGCGTCCATAATAATTACATCTTTTATCGATCGTTAATTGGAATTCCTACCGATCCACTTTTTGATGACCAATGAGAATGCATTTTTTTCCATTCTCCATTTATTTTAGTCCAGAAAAATGAAACCCTAACAGCATAATTTATTTTAACGCCTTTAAAAATATAGTCTCCATCAACATTAAATGTTACTACCGCACTATTTTTATTTGGAGAAACCTGGACTAAATGATCATGTGTAGTAAAATTAATCCATTGATATTTCACAGGTGTTGTGAAATAATCCTTATCATATATTCTTAAAGGACTACCGTTTGACGAGAAGGTTGAAGAGTTAAAATTTTCATCAAGAAATTTTTTAGCTTCTTCATAATCTCTACCAGTAGAGGCAACCTTGGTCCATTGTATACTTTTTTTGATTAATTCCTCATTAAGTTTTGTCTCTTGTGCAGTTATAAAAAATGGAAATAAAACAATTATTATTAAATTTTTCATGTTTTAATTTATTTATTATTTATTAATTAAAGCATATTTAATTAGAGTTTCTAATGATGTATATTCTAATGTTTTCTCATGAGTTGCTTCTAGAATAACTTGAGGAGCTTTTCCAGCCTTCTCTGCTTCAATCCATCTTGAGACACAAAGACACCATTTATCTCCAGGTTTTAAACCCGGAAATTTATATAAAGGTATTGGGGTTATAAGATTATTCCCACGGGATGCAGAAAAATTTAAAAATTCCTCTGTCATTATTGCACATACAGTATGTGTACCAGTATCTTCTGAAATAGTTCTACAATTACCATCTCTAAAATATCCGGTCATTGGGCTTGTGCAACAAATTTGTAATTCTTGACCAAATACATTCTTTTCCATAATTATAATAAAAATGAAATCTGATTAATATCTGGAAACTTAGCCATTTGCTTTACCAGATTATACTAAAATTAATTAAACCCATTTAATGCAAAAAGTAAGGTCTCCCTAAAAATTTACTTAAGAGAATCTATTTTTTTTTCAATTCTTTCAAGTTTGTCTAAAATATTTTCAAAATAATTTTTTGCCTCAACTGGACAATTATTTAAAAAATGATCTAATAAGTCTTTATTGTTATCCATATTATTTATTATTTCACTAATTATTTTCTAAATCAAAAATAATTGCCTTAACAAAGTCTTCCTTGGTTCTTTCTCCCTCAAAAGATGATTCAATAGAAGAGATTATGTCATTCACACTATCACCATTTTTATAACCCTGCACAGTTTTATTAAAATGTTCTCTTACAATATCTCTAAATTTAATAACATCATTTATATCACATATAGGGCCATGACCAGGAATAATTTTAGTATCACTATCTGAAAGAGAAATTATCATATTCAAAATATTTAAGAATCCCTCAAAGCTACCGCCATTGTTTAAATCAATATATGGATAGCCATAGGTTACAAATGTATCTCCTGCATGAATAACATTACTGTTTTTAAAAAATATAACTGTATCACCATCAGTATGGCCTTTACCAAAATTATATAATTGAATTTCTTCATCAGATTCATACAAACTCATTAAGGAAGAATATGTTAGCGAGGGTAATGCTTCATTTGGATATTTTTCAATTAATCTATTTGATCCGTATAAAACAGAGTTTCTGCTTAATCTTTTCCTAACATTTTTATGAGCATAAATTGGAATATTAAGTTTACCAAATGCCTTATTTCCGTCACTGTGATCATGATGGAAATGAGTATTAATAATAAGTTTTATTGGTAGGTTTGAAATTTCAGATAATGCATTTAAAATTTTCTCTTCATTTATTTCATATTGATCATCTATAACTATCAAACCATCATCTGATACAAAAACACCTATATTACCTGCAATAGGACCCCCAACAGAAGCTATCATATAGATATTATCAGAAACAAAGCTAACTTCCTCTATTACATCATCAAATGAACCACTTTGAGAATATGAAAATTGAAATGAAAGCAATAAACATAAAATATATAATAATCTACTCATATACATAATTTAAAAAAATTTAACTTATTCCTTATTTCTATTAGTGATACAAAAAATTATCGCAATTACTAAATATACAATTATACCAACTGATAGTTTAAAGTCATTATTATAAAAAGATAGAACAGCTGCAGCTATAAATGCACCACTTATCAAATGCCAACTTTTCATGTATCTAATTTAGAAAAAATTCTAGCTACTTCTTTGTAATTTCCCAAATCATTAAAAGCCCATATATTAATGCGAAGTAAGGAGAATAATCAAGCAAGTACCCTACCCACACACCTATAAGAATGAGTAAAAGAAGTTTCCATCTTGGAAAAACTCTTTTTCCTGAAAGCCATTTTTTCATAATTACAATTTAGAGAAATTCTAGCTATTTCTTTTTTTTTAGTCTCTCAATATTCCATAGACCAATTACCCCCCAAAGACCTAATGCAGAAAATCCTATATCCAAATAATCTACTTCTAAATATAATAGAAAACCCATGACACCTATTGCTAAAACAGCAGGACTTGCATAAACAAGAAAAGGTTCTTTTTCTTTTTTCATAATTTACAATTTATAAAAATTCAAGCTATTTATTCTTATTGTAGAATAAAAGAGGGATTAAACCAAGTAACAAAAACAAAAGAAACTGTAAACCAGCATTAATATAATCTCCCTCAAATAGAAAATATAATGTAGCGCCTCCAAATACTATTACACCGATTATCCTTATAACTTTTAATGTTTTCATAGATGTTATTTTTTACCTTTGATTTTTACTGAGTTGGGCGTCACTACACCTGCAGAGATAACTAGCTTGAATGCATCTTCAACACTAATATCAAGTTCAAATGCATCTTTTTTAGGTATCAATACAAAAAATCCAGAAGTTGGATTTGGAGTAGTTGGAACAAAGAGATTAATTAATTCTTGACCTATAATTGACTTAGCTTCACCTTGGTAGTCACCTGATTGAAATGCTATTACCCAAATTCCTTTATTTGGATACTGAATTAAATATGCCTTTTTAAAACTTTCGGATGAGGTATTTAATACTGTATCAGATACTTTTTTAAGTATGTTATATATGTTTCGAAATCCTGGAATACTATTAAGTAGCTTTTCCCATAAAGCAACTAACCTTCTGCCAAGTATGTTAGTAACTAAAATTCCTGTTATAAGAATTATTATGAATAATAATATAATTCCAGACCCAGGAATAGTAGTGTCCAAATTAAAAATAGCTTCTGGAAGATATTCTTTTGGAACTAGACCATTAATAAACTCCAAAAAGAATTTAATAACTACAATAGTTAAAATTAAAGGTATCCAGAAAAGAAGTCCTGAAATAAGATAATTTCTTAATCGTTTTAGTGTTTTTAACATGTTTGTTTAATTAAAGTAAGGTTTTTTAAATATATAAATAATTAGACAATAGACTCTCCATCTAGGTTTGTTGTTAGAACTTCAGACATGTAATCAAAAAATGGTCTAATTGAGAGAAAATAACTAACTAATTTTTTCTGAAAGTTTTTATCTAGGATTTCTTCTTCTTTTAATTTCTTAATAAATATAAATTGTTTCTTTTTTATCAAATCTATGTGTTGATGATCTGCATTAAAGCCTTTCGGTGATGTTTTAACCTCTTGTCCTTTAATATCTCCCCATATTTCTTTTATTTTTCTATGATTAATTAGACTCTTAAACTCTTGACCATCTAATTCTATTTCTTTTCTTATTCTAAGTAGATCTTCTTTATTCGGATTCCAAAAACCAACTGCTATGAAGCTTTCATCTGCAGATATTTCAAGGTAATACCCCCCTCTAAGCTCAGGTTTTGATCTATGGAAAGCCATGCCAATATTTTTTTTGTATGGTGTTTTATCTTTTGAAAACCTCAAATCTCTGTAAATTCTAAATATTTTTAACTTTTCAATATCATCTGAAATGTTTAGAGAGTCTTTAACCTCATGTGCAAATGTTTTTATATCAGCTTGAATAGACTTAAACTGATCTTTATTTTCGTTAAACCAGTCCCTGTTATTATTTAACTTAAGTTCTTTTAAAAAACTAATTGTGTTTTTTGGAATTACTTGCATTTAATTGAATGTAAATTAATCTATTTTTCTTCTTTAATTATTCTTTTTTTTAAGTAATTGAGAATTATGCCATAAATGGGTAGAAATAAAATAAGCCCTATAATAATTTTAATTATAAGTTGATTTGTAGCAATTTCAAACCAATTCTTGGACATATATATGTCATCTGAATTATAAAATGCAGTAAAGAAAAAAGAATAAGTATCAATAATATTTGATACGAAGGTTGAAAGAGAAGGTGCTACCCACCAATATGAATATCTATTTCTAAAATACTGAAAAGCGTTGATATCAATAAGTATACTCAAAGCATATGCAACTGAACTCGCTAAACTTATTCTAATTGCAATTGATATTAAGTTCTGCTCATAATAAAGAATTAGAAAGGATGAAACAATTGCAAATGGAAATGCGAATGAAATAGTTTTTTGTGCTATTGACTTACCTACCAGTCTGACAGTTAAATCGCTTGCAACAATTACTAGTGGAAAGCTGAAAGCTGCTAATGTCAGTTTTACTCCAATAATTTCTATAGGAATCGATACTAGAAAATTAGATAATGATATTATTATAATATGAAGTAATACAAGGTATTTTAATAATATTTTATTTTTCATTTAACTTCCACCAATTTTCCCATGGAAATATATACCATGAATCGTCAGGTTTTGAATCAATAGATTTACCAGAGTATTCAACATCTACAGAACTCTTTAAATTATTTACAAGAACGGCATAATGGACCTCAGTATGTATTTTTTTACAAATCTCTTTTATAAAGCTAATAGTTCTACCTGAATCATTAATATCGTCAATTATTAAAACTGAATTATAATTTTTTATTTTTTTTTCAATACTTTTTGTATTTGGACCTTTATCTGAATTTCTAAACTGAATACTTATGGCTTCATGAGGCTTATCTATGAAATGAGATAGATATATCCCAGGAATACAACCTCCCCTATTGACACTAATTATAATCTCTGGATCGAACATTGATTGAGATAATTGATTTGAAATGTTTTTAATCGAATCAATCATTTCTTCATATGTAAATTCTATACTATACATTTTGTCAATATTAATAATAAAAATATTGTATTTAGATTATTACTATCTAAGGAAAAGTAGAACTACCTTATTAAGTATTTTTTTACAAGTTTAAAAAGCCAGCCAAATTTATAATATATCATCTTCATTGAATAGAACATATATGTCTTAGAATATGATAATTTTTGAAGTATCCTATTTCGTGAAAAAGAATAAACTAGTCTGTTGAGAAAACTCATATCTAAAATTATGAACTGATATTCATTCTCTTATCTAAAGAAAAGTTAAATTCTAAATCTATAAGTTAATGTTTTGTCTAACTATTTCAATAGTTTGTTGATATTATCTATTGTAATCTTTAAAACAATTTTATGAACAGAGTCTTTAGGTTTTTGAATTTCTTTATCTAACCTATTTAGCAGATCAGCTATTGTGTTTTCTTTAGTCATTAAGAATTATTTATAAATACGAATAAAGTCAGCTTCACCAGCTAAGTATGCAAAAGAATAAGGATTTCCATTTTCAAACAACTTTTCATAATATTCTTTAGCTTTTAACGTATCTTTTTTTTCATAAATATACCAATTGGCAATACTATATAATGCTACCTCATCAATTTTAACCTCAGATTCTTGGATCAATCCTTTATGGAATAATGATGTTTGATGGTAGCTCATATTTTCAATTATATCCATATCCATGGATATTTTTTCTAATAATCTATTAGATTCTTCGATTTTATTTTGTCTTTTATAAATCATATATAACCAGTGGGCACTTGAAACTATATTATCATCATATTTATGTGTGACAGACCTATCATTAAATGCTAAACTAGCATTATTCATATCATTTTTAAGATAATAAGCAAGACCTAAATGATACCAAATATTTCCGTGTAATGTAGTCAAGGGAATGTTTTGCTTATTAGGTAGCCCATCAGGTTCTATTTGATCTTGAGCTCCATCAATTAATACTAAGGCTTTTTTAAAATCACTTATTGCATTATCATATTGTCTTGTTGAAATGTATCTATGACCACGATGACGATAAAATCGGGCATCATTTGGAAAGTTTTTAATTCCTAATGTAAAAATTGTTATGGCTTCTTTATAATAGCCAAGATAAGCAACTCTTCGACCATACCAAATTAGTGCTTCTGGACTATTTTTATTTTCAAAATAATTTATTTGAGCAGATTTAAACTGTTCAAATGATTTGCCTTCCTTAATGTCTGGGCTTACTAAAGTATCACCTAATAATGTAATGGTTTCGATTGTTTTATTAGGATTTACTGATTTAAAAGAATTCTGGTTTGATTGACAAGAACATAGAACCAAAATTGAAATAATTAATAATTTTTTCATTAATAAATTAATATTATTTATTGAGATAATTTATTAGCTCACTCATTTTTATGTTTAAGGAATTGATAGCATCTGAATATCTTTTATCCCACTCATAAAGCCTATCAGAAGATTTTAAAGCAATTTCATATTCCAAACCAGGAAGTATCCATGCAGCATAACCACTAAATGGATCTGAAGATGCATAAATAGATCTATACCATGAGCCAAAATACATCCCTTTATCTGATATAAAACTTTTTTCTAGATCAATTAATTGTTGATTTATACTAGATAGATTTTTATTAGAAAAAGATCCATTATTTAGATATTTTCTTATCTCTTGTGTTAGAATATCAGATGTCTGTTCAAGAGATTTTATAGCTTCTTTAGAAAGGGGGAAACCATTAAATTCATCATTATATATATTAATTTTATTTTCTGCATTTGTAAAATGTATTTCTAAGTCTGATGCATAACGATTCAAATTATATGGAATAATATCACCATTAGCCATTCTAAGTGTCATAATCCCTGCAATATGCTCTACCATAGGACCCATTTGAAATTCAGGGTCTACAAATCTTTCATAAAACCTATAACTGTCATAATTAGAGTGATATACATTAGGACCACCAGCTCCACCACTTAATGATGGAACTCCAACATGCATATAGAAAGCAATGTGATCAGATCCTCCTCCTAAATTCCCAATTGGTGGTTCATTTTTATTTTCTTTATTCCAAAAATCATATAAACTTTGATCAGTATAAGGATATTTGACATCTTTAGAAGCTTCTACTAACAATTTTTTTAAAGTAGGTGCAGATGATGCTCCAAATCCTTTTCCTGATACAGCTCCATCAAAATTCATATAAATAACACCTTTAGCATTTAACTCTTCCCTCATTTGTTCAACCCATTCTGTTGATCCAATAACACCGTGTTCTTCTGCATCCCAATGACCAATAAGAATTGATCTTTTTGGAGAATACCCCTCATCCTTTAATTTTCCCAAAGTTTGGCTTAAACTAAGCAACATTGCAGTTCCACTACTTGGATCTGTTGCACCAAATCCCCATGAATCAAGATGACATCCTAGTATTATCCATTCATCAGGCGCATCAGTACCCTTTAACATTCCAATTACATTTGTTGCACGAACAAAATCAATCTTTTGATCAACCTTTATTCTAACTGTTAGAGATGAACCTCCCTGTAATCTATAAGTAAATGGGAGTCCTCCCTGCCATGATTGAGGCACAGGGTCACCATTCATTTGACTTAAGATTTTCTCAGCTTCACCATATCCTATAGGTGAAACAGGAATAGTATGTAATTGGGCATTTTTAGGATCAACTCTTTCAATTTTCTCCTTACTATCCAAAGGAAGAGCAGGTTCAAATGGAGTTAAAGGATCACCTGTAAAATCGGTTGTTAATAATGATCCCCTTTGAATTGTTGATGGATTATAATAAGGCCCGTCAGGATAAACAAGACCTTTTGTGAAACCACTATCCTGAGGATCAGTATATATAATTAATCCAGATGCACCATTTGCTTCAGCAAACTTTGCTTTATAACCTCTAAAATTACCACCATACCTAGCTATGACAATCTTACCATTTACGTCTATACCAAGGGATTTTAAAGTTTCAAAGTCTTCCTTACGACCATAATTAGCATATACTACTTCTGCAGTAACATCACCACTACCAGAAAAAGCATTCCATCCTTTCCATAATTCAGGGTCTTTGGTGTAAGGATCATTTTCAATGATATCCTCTTTTTGATTTAACACATCTCTATATGGAGTAACAATTTCAATTAATGATGTTCCTGGATTTTTGGGAAGATAAACATCATATGGATAGTTTGTAACTTTCATACCAGCAAGGTGCATAACCTCTCCAATATATCTTATAACCTCCTGGTTTCCTTCACTTCCAACTACATGTGGTCGTTCAGTAAGTTTTTTTAAATGTTTTTTAAATGAAGTTTTGTCTATATTCCTAAAAAAAGATTCTTCAATTTTCAATTGCTCATTCCATGACTCTTCTGAATAGCCTTCATATTGAGCATTTAAAAATTGAAAAAGAAAAAATGATATTAAAATGGAGTAAATTCTTTTCATATTTTAGATTAAATTTTCTTGAAAGTAATAATATTAAAAAAGAAATCAAACGACTTGTTAATGAGATTGTTTTTTGAAATAATTTTTAGTGGGGTTTACATTGAATATAATTGGCTAAAAAATGAATATGAAAGTTATTATAGTATTCCAAAAAAATATAATGAGCTTTCCCCAAAGGAGGTTAAAAGAATTATTCGTAAATATAAAGATGAGTTATACAATAAGAGTACAAGAAAACTTAAGTTTAAAAGAGTAAAGAAAATTCAAAACCTACTGGATAAAAAATTAAAAAGGTTTCAAAATGATACTTATAATGAATTAAACAGATATGGAGACCTAAAACTTTATAGATTTTACCAATTTGTAGTTGCTTACAAAAAAGCTCTTGAAGAATATTATAAAGAAGTGATTTACTCTTAATTTTATAATAACGTTGGGGATAAAATTATATCACAGTTCAATACACCAGAAACTGGACAATTTAATTTAGCATCCTCAGCTAGTTCATTAAATTTATCTTGAGAAATATTTGGAATTTTTGCTTTAAGATCTAACTCAATAGAAATAATTTTTCCATCCTCAAAGATCAAGGTTGCATCAGTATTAAGTTCTTCTGGATTAAATCCAGCTTCATTTAAAACAAAACTAAGTTTCATGTTAAAGCATCCCGCATGAGCAGCAGCAATGAGCTCCTCTGGGTTTGTTCCAAGTAGACCTTCATCATTTTCAAATCTTGTTTTGAAAGTATAAGGCATTTTATTAAATGCACCACTTTGAGCTGTTAAATATCCACTTCCAGTAGAACCATCACCATTCCATATTGCGTTTATCTTTCTTTTCATATAATTAATTTATTCTGTTGGAACAAGCTTATAGTCATAAAGTCTCTCAGCTACCAAAATATCACTATTGAACTCTCTAAGTGAATGAATTAGCCCGTTTTTAAACTTAAAAACCCATACATAATTATTATCATACTCACCATTCTTTCCTTCTGCATCACCAACTTGAACGATTGCCACACCATTTTCATCTGAAACTGAATCAGTTGTAGTTAAAACAATTCCATTTGGTAGTATCTCGGGAATTATATTAGCAAAATATTCATCGAAAAGATTTTCTTTGTTCCATATTACTCCACCTTGTTCTATTATTCCCATCCATGCAAATGTAAAGTCTTCATGCAAGAGTGATTTTGCTTTTTCAGGATTTGCTATGATATTATCAAGAAAACTTTGAGCATTATCTAAGTTTTCTTTAGAAACATCATTATCTAATCCCATTGAACATGATGTAATAATTAAAAACGAAAAAATTGTAACTATTCTATTCATGATTTAAATTTAAAAAATCTAATTTATCTTTCCTATTCATCTTTCCATATAATTAAATCATCTCTTAATTGGTCAAACCTACTATTTATTGAGTCTAACAGCATTTCTCCTTCTTCAAATCCCAAATCATTATAAACTTCAGTAAAATATTGGTAGTAATCATACAAGCCTCTCCATGTTAAATCAGAATATTTAGATTGAAACTTTTTATTATCCCATGGATTACCATTAAAGTTTAGCTTACCACTTTTCTTATACACATCAACCATCTCCTTAATAGTGGATTTATATACAGAGTCAATGTTCGACCACTTATCAAACTGATCAGTAGTTGGAGTTTTAAAAATTGATAAATCACCATGATTATCTGGATTGCTACAAGCAAAAAATAAGAATACGATAAATAAGATTTTTCTCATAGAAGTGTCTATTGGTGCACTAAATTTAATGATTTTTAAATTTAATTTAAGTAGCTTTGACATCTAATAAAATTAAAATGAAAGCACACTCATTAATATCAATTATAATATTACTTATTTTTTCAAGATGTACTGATATGAATACATTACCACCTAAAGCAGATAAACAAGATAAAATTTTAGAAATTCATGGAGATACTCGTGTTGATCCATATTATTGGTTAAATGAAAGAGAAAATCCTAATGTTATTTCTTATCTAGAAGAGGAAAATAATTATTCAAAATCAGTTTTAAAATCAACTGAAAAATTTCAAAGAAATTTATTTGATGAAATGAAAGGGAGAATTAAGGAGGATGATTCATCTGTACCATATTTTTTAAATGATTATTGGTATATAACTAAATATGAAAAAGGGAAAGAATACCCAATCTATACAAGAAAATTCAAAACATTAGATTCCAAAGAAGAAGTTTTACTTGACGTTAATGAATTAGCTAAAAATTATGATTACTATCAAGTGTCTGGCTTAAGTGTTAGTCCTGATAACAAAAAAGTTTCTTATGGAGTCGACACTCTATCTAGAAGAATCTACACTATAAATATTAAAGATTTGGAAACAGGTAAAATGTTATCTGACCAGATTAAGGGTGTAAATTCATATGTGACCTGGTCATCTGATAGTAAAACATTTTTTTATACCGGTAAAGACAAGGAAACTTTAAGATCTGATAAAATTTTCAAACATAATCTTGGAGATAACCAAAGTGATGATAAACTAGTATATGAAGAAGAAGATGAAACTTTTTCAACATATGTGTATCCTTCTAAATCAAGGGAATATATATTTATTGGATCTCAAAGTACACTCTCTACTGAATTCAGATATCTATCTAGTGATACTCCAAATAATGAGTTTAGGATAATTCAGAAAAGAGAAAGAGGCTTAGAATATCAACCTTATCATATTGATAATATGTTTTATATTACCACAAATCATAATAATAGCACAAATTTTAAGATTATTAAGACGCCTATATCAAACCCAAGTAAATCCAACTGGTTAGATATAATACCTCACAGAGATAATGTCTTAGTTGATGATTTAGAATTATTTACAAACTTTATGGTAATTGAGGAGAGGGAAAATGGATTAATTAATTTAAGAGTTAAAAGTTATAATGGTAAACAAGATTATTATATAAACCAAAATAGTAATCTTGATTTTCAAAATGATACATATTCTGCTTCCTTAGGATACAACCCTGAATTTAATACTGATGAAATTAGAATTAATTACAGTTCATTAACTATACCTTCTACAGTTTTAAAATATAATATTCAAAATAAAGAAGAGGAGATATTAAAACAACAAGAAGTCTTAGGAGGTAATTTTGATTCAAATAATTATGTATCCGAAAGAGTATTTGCAAAAGGACATGATGGTAAAGAAGTCCCAATTTCTATTGTAAAACATGTTGAAACTGAGCTAAATTCAGACACACCTCTTCTTTTATATGGATATGGTTCGTATGGTGCCACTATGAATCCTCGTTTTTCTACAACTAGACTAAGTCTGTTAGACAGAGGTTTTGTTTATGCAATAGCTCATATTCGTGGTGGTCAATATCTTGGAAGAGACTGGTATGAAGATGGAAGAATTTTTAATAAAAAAAATACATTTAAAGATTTTGTTAGTGCATCTGAACATTTAATTGAAAATAACTATACATCTCCTAATCATTTATATGCTATGGGAGGTTCAGCAGGTGGTTTATTAATGGGTGCAGTAATGAATATGTCTCCAGAATTATATAACGGAGTTATTTCGGCAGTCCCATTTGTGGATGTTGTTACAACTATGCTAGATGAATCTATTCCTTTAACCACAGGGGAATATGATGAATGGGGTAATCCTAATGAAAAAGAGTTTTATGACTATATGCTGTCATACTCCCCTTATGATAACATTAGGAGTGTTGAATATCCAAACACTCTTGTGACAACTGGCCTTCATGATTCTCAAGTACAATATTGGGAACCTGCGAAATGGGTTGCAAAATTAAGAGATTATCACAAAGGTGATAATAAAATCATCTTACACACTAATATGGATGCAGGACATAGTGGATCGTCTGGTAGATTTGAAGCACTGAAAGAGATTGCAATGGAATATGCATTTCTTTTTATGTTAGAGGGTATTGTAAAATAATCAGTTTTTTTATTTGTAAAACTGAATAAATAAATAGGCTAATATCAACGTTAGCAAGATAAAAAGAAAGATACTCGTGAATTTATTGATTTTATTATAAGAATACTTTAACCACAGAAAAGGAATTGAAATAGATACACATAAGACAACTCCAATAAAAACCAAATCAAAAAATTCTTTTAGACTCATAGATTAAATTATTATATACCTATTAAATAAAGCGCAGCAATAATTGCAATAAATATTATAAAACTAATTATTGAATTTTTATTAAAATCTGAATTGAAGGTCCCACATTTAGGACAATGATCCCCAAAAAAACCATATTTACTAGGATTAGGAAGATCATACATTTCAAGACATGCTTTACACTGTTTCATTTATTTTTTTTAAATCTATTTACAAAAATATCGTCGTGTAATTTTTTGATATTCGAAGATACATATGTTTTAAGCACAAAAGGAAATATAGCGTGAAAGATAGCTGCAAAACCCATTAAAATTAATTTTAAGGCAACTTTAATAGCAAAAAACATGTGCTGAAAATAAGACTCACCAACCGAATTTGGGTGATCAGTAAAGATATTTTTCATAGTTAAAACTTTAGTTTGTTCAAAATATCAAAAGCAAGGTCCTTATCCTTATAATTTACAAAAATATGATCATGATTATAGCCAGCTATAACATTGCAACTGATATTATTGGCTGACAAGGCTTTAGAAAAAATAGAGGTCAAACCCACTGAGTCAAGAGAAGAATATAATTCTAATGATATCCAAGCAGCAATAAAGTCATATGACATACCATATTTATTTGCAAATTCTTTTTTTAAAATTAAACTGTATTTACCATCCTCTTTAAATGAACATAAAATATCTTCTTCATTTATCCCATAAATGTTATCAGTTAGAACGAATACATATTTACCAGGATTTAAATGTGGTTTTAGTGATTTATTCATTGAAAAAAAAGCTCTTGATTTCTCAAGAGCTTATTAATTAATTTGATATTAAAGTTTAAACTCTAATAATTCCACAACCATCCAGCCATGAAGAGTTCTTGAAGCACTTCCATATTTAACCATCATCTCATCAACAAAACTAGAGTCTTGATCTTGTCCTGAATTTTCCGTGTTTACTTCAAAGATATTATGAGTTACTGGTTTGTAGGCATTATCTGATCTGTTTGTAATTTTATTAAACTCCCAGTATAACTTATTACCTTGATGTCTATTTTGAAAATATTCAGTTTCAAATCTTTCATAATCTTCATTAAGTTGTTCCATTCCAATATAAACAGCATTGATACCTGCAGCAGGTTGTAGTTTATCATCTGCAAAAGCAGCAATGTTAGATGTATTATATGTTACAAGTTTTTGCTTGTATTTATTATCTAATGTCTCTTTTACATACTTTTTAATTAAAGATCTTTTTGATTTTCCTTTATGTGCTTTTTCAACATATTCAGCCCACCATTCAGGAGACTTGGATAAAGTAGAATTCATTTGCTCCTCACTACTAAATAAATTATAAAGTAAATAGTCAGCCCATGGATTATTGTCATTACTCTCTGGGTTTACTTTCCAGAAAGACCATCCAGCAAGATGACCATCTGCTATTAATTTTTCATTTACAACACTCCAGAATTTTTCAAATTCTTCATATTCAGAATTTAAACCCTCTTGAACTGTAACTTCTTGAATTTGTGCATAAAAGTTTTGCGAGAACACTTGATTAGATGTTAACGCTAATAAGAATAAAATTGTTAAAAATGTTTTTTTCATGTTAATTGATTTATTGTTAAAATTTATTCAATTTAAAAACAAGATTTTAATATTTAAAATATTTTGATTTTTTTTAAATTTAAATATGAGGTACTATTTTATTATTGGATATGTATTTTTTCTAATCTATTGGTTATATATAAAGATTACTAAGAGAAATGGAATATAAAATAATTGAAACTGAAAAAGGACAAAGAGAAAAAGTTTTCAAGGGTAATACTATGCTCTACAAAAAAACTAAGGTTGAGCATGATTCAGAAATTATAGAATATGAAATGGTTGTTACCTATTATGAGGCAAATATCGAATTTGGTGTGTTTAGGGAAAATGAAATTGTGAAAGATGAAGAGTTAAGAAAATTTCTTGAAGATGTTTTTTTGGATTATATGCTTAACAATTCAATCCCCTCACTGGATTAAACATTATTGACTTTTCTCCACTTTTCATATTTTATATATATTTCTTCATCTGTTGTAATTCCATGTATATCCTTTTCTCCAAATCCTAGATCAGCTATTTTTTTTGTTATTTCGAATATTTTTTTCATTGTTTCTTTTCTATTATCTATTCCTTTAGTCTCTATGTGATTATCTAATGATAGTAAATATTCGAACTTTAGTTTATCTGGAATTTCCATTATTTTATTGTTTTGAATGTTTTGAAAAAAAGTCCCACAATATAGTGCTTGTTTTAAGATGTTTATCTGAGCTATAGTCCCACCAATGACCACCATTAATAATTTTATAGTGTACAATTTCACTATTATTTTCGTCTGAATCAAATGTATATTTTTCAAAATTCACATTTACAGAAGTATTATAAAACTCTGAATATATTGAGGTGCTTCCTAAATTCTCAATACTCTCGTTAGTATTAGACTTGTTATTAGATTTCCAAAAATCTAGAACTTCTTCAACACTTTTAAACTCTCCCTCATCATAACCATTGTAGCTAACAACTCTGTCTGATGTTCCATGTATCTTCAATATTGGAATAGGTGAAGATGGATTACAGCTTTTAAATGTTTCATTGAGCATTGTTCCTGCAACATCTCCAACAGCAGCAATTATATTTTCAGTATTACAAGCTAAAAAATGGGAGAACATCCCACCATTTGAATAACCTATTACATAAACTCTATTTAAGTCAATGATATTATTTTGATTAATTTCATCTAATAATGCCTTAAAAAAACCAATATCATCTGTACTACTTTTATTTACGAATGATGTTGATGATGAGTTAGATGGAGCTGCGTTCCAATGTGAAGCTCCAAGTGGCAAATTAGATCCTTGAGGATATACCAAAACTAGACCATTATTATCTGCAATTTCAACCAAATCAGTTTGGTTAAAAAATTGTTCAGCTTGGCCTTGATACCCATGGAAATTAAAAATTATAGGCAGGTTTTCACGATTATCTATATTAGTAGGAATATATAAAAGATATTCTCTATTTAACCCACTATGCTCAATAAAATTGGTTGAAACACCTTCAAAGAAGGTAAAATCAGAGTATTTGTCTTTGGTTTTATTATCAAACTCAGACTTAGAACAGCTTAGTAAAAGCAAAAATACAGCAACAAAGATCTTCTTCATTGAAATAAAAGTAGTAACTAAAATTTAAGATGTCTTACAGTCTCAGCATTATTCTGTAATTTTTTTAAGGAATCAACACCAATCTCAATATGCTTTCTATCATATTGTTTAGAGTTAATCTCATCTTTTTCCAAAGTTTTAACACCATCTGGAAACATTGGAGAATCAGATACTAGAAGAAATGCACCAACTGGGATTTTGTTATGAAAACCCACTGTAAAAAGAGTAGCAGTTTCCATATCAATTGCGTAAGCTCTTGTCTTTTTTATATAGTCCTTAAATTTTTTATCATATTCCCAAACTCTTCGATTGGTTGTATAAACAGTACCTGTCCAATAATCTGTAGTGTGTTCCCTTATTGTTGTGGATATTGCTTTTTGTAGTGCAAAAGAAGGCATTGCAGGGACTTCAGGGGGAAAATAATCATTTGAAGTACCATCACCTCTAATAGCTCCAATTGGAAGAATAAAATCTCCAATATCAATTCTTTTCTTAAGTCCACCACATTTTCCTAGGAATAGAACAGCTTTTGGCCTAATAGCAGATAATAAGTCCATAATTGTAGCTGCATTTGGACTTCCCATACCAAAATTTATTATTGTAATATTATCTGAAGTTGCTGAAGGCATATTTTTATCTATACCATGAACTCTACAGTTCATAACGTCAGAAAAAATGTCTACATACTTATCAAAGTTTGTAAGTAAAATATACTCTCCAAAATTTTTTAATTCAAGTCCAGTGTATCTAACAAGCCAATTATCAACAATTTCTGATTTGGTTTTCATATTACAAAGTTAGAAATTTAAGATGACTATGAATCTCAAGGCATTTAATTCATATATTTAAGGATACTTTAAATCAATAAAATGAGAAACATTTATATTTTTATTTCAGCTCTAACCTTTATCTCTTGTGATTTAGGTGATAATTATTCTGGATTTGTTCAGGATAATGATGCTAAATCAGAGATTGTGGTTAAACTTGCTGATTCATACCTAGCAGGTAATTTCGATATCGCAAGAGAATATTTTACACCAGATGGTAAGCATCTATTTAATAATCTTGAATTTGATGTAGATGGAATTATTGAGGGTTACAACTCACATTCATTAATTTTCAAAGACATCAAGCATAACGACAGAGAGGTTTATACGGGATACTTTACAGATGGTTCTGTTGAAACTTTCCATGATTTTAACTGGTCTGCAACATCTATAATTACTGGTAAGGAATATAACTATCCATGTCACTGTAGATGGGTTTGGGATGGAGATAAAATTGCTAGTACTACATGTTATGTAGACCCAGCTGCAATTTTTGAAGAAGCTGCTATATATGCAGAGAGTCAGAACTAATTTTTAATTAGCAAAATAAAAAAAGCCCTATTAAAGGGCTTTTTTTTATTATAGAATTTTATTTCTATTTATTTTGAAGATTCCCCCAAACACCTGCAATAACCATTAAACCAAAGGTCGCAATAAATAATATTGCAGCTGGCTCTGGTGAAAATGGAATTGGTAGGCCATCTGAAACTGTATATCCAATAAATTCTATCCAGTTCTCTGAGAGTGGTGTTAGTTCCATTCCGTTTGATTGAAGCTCAGAAAGTCTGTAAGATTGAGCTAATTGATTAGAATATAAAAAGGAAAAGACATTATATCCATAAAAAACAGAACATAGTCCAAAAATTGTAACAAATATCTTCCCTAACATATTTGCATTATTCTCCCTCTGATATCTAATAAGTCTAAATGTTATAAAAATTAGACCTACAAAACCAAGCATATAAATTGCGTTTTGTATAAAGTTTAGTTGTGCATAGTTTAAAATTTCGATTTCACTCATAATAAATTGATTTACATGAATTTAATCAATATTAATTTATATATATTAAAAAGTTATTCACTTAATAAGCACCTCATATTTTCCAGCTACTTCAATACCTGCAGATTTACCAATATCTTTTACTAAGACTATTTTTTTCTTTTTATCAAATAATTCAACCTCAATACTAGCTCTCATACTTTCATCGATTCTTCCATCCATAAATCCAGATATAGGAGCAGCAAGTGTAGTTGCTTTTTCTCTATGGGCAATAATTTTAAGTAAGTATGATCTATTCTCCATTTCAATTTTAACTTTATCAATAGATATCTCACACTTATTTACTTTAGTGCCGTTGTATGTTGTGAACTCAATTAGGTTATCATCAATTAATAAACCTGCAATATGACCAATAAAAGAGCTTGTCATCCATGGAATTATCGCAATTGATGATTTTAGAGAAATATTAGATTTTGTAAAATGATTACTCTGCATCCAAATATAGGCTTTGGGAAATGAATGTCCCCAATCTTTTTCCATGTAACCTTTTCCTTTGTTGAAAGAGATGTCTTCATCGTTATATTTTAAAGATCCTAAAATATCATGATTCATACTTATAATACCATGGTAACATTCCATGAATGGTATAAATGAATATGGTCCCATAATACCAGGTGAAAAAACAGAATTTGACCATGGAGACAAATTTTTAAATTTTAGATCTCCTTTTATGTTTGGTAAATCAAGTGAAATTTCATCTCTACTAAAATAGTTCTCACCTATTTTAAGACTATGCTTCCTGGGTGTTGGTTTAAATTCTTCAGCTTTAAATTTATAGTATTTGGCAATGTTATTCATACCATCCAAAACCTGAATGAAAGATTGTTTATTTCCATTTTCATCCATTGCAATTCCTGGTATAATAGCAAAAGCGCTAGTTTGGGAATCATTTACAATTTTATAATACCAACCTTCAAAAAATCTTTTACTCCTCCCCCAACCATGATAAACGTGAGGATTCCATATAGCATGTATTCTTAGTAATTGATTCAATTTATATATATTTAGATTAAGTTATAAAAACAATTTATTTTTCGTTTTGGAATTTAAAAATAAAAAACCTGCATTACTTTTAGTAGATATACAAAAAGCATTTCTTGACAAAGACTATCCTGGAAATAAAAGAAACAATCTTGACGCGGAGTTAATCTGCGGAAAAATTTTAAAAAAATGGAGAGAGCTTGGTTTAAAAGTAATTCATGTACGACATAGCTCAACTAATCCCAAGTCTATGCTTCATGAATCAAAACCTGGATTTGAATTTAACGATCATGTGAAACCAATAAATGATGAAATGGTACTGACAAAAAAAGTGAACAGTGCATTTATAGGTACTGGTTTGAACGAGATATTAAAAAAATTAAAAATTGAGACTTTAGTAATTGTTGGGATGACAACAAATCATTGTATCTCAACAACAGTTAGAATGTCTGGTAATCTGGGATATGAAACTTATTTAATCTCAGATTCAACAGCATGCTACAATACTATAGGTTTGGATGGAAAAGAAATTGACTGTAATGTGATATATAACTCAGCAATGGCAAGCTTGAAAAATGAGTTTGCTGAGATTATAAATTCAAAAGAGCTTTTTAGTTTAATAACTTAATTTTTAAGATCAATCAAGATTAAGATTCGAGCATTTTGAAAAAGTTGTATCAACAGTATTTCTTGACTTGAACAACCAGCTATCCTTTGCCTTGTAAAAGGTTTCTTTATTAATTTCCTCAACTGTAATTTGAGTACCGTTAGCAAGATTATATGTTACTCTCAAAGGATTTTTTTGAATAATTTCATATTTAACTTTATGATCCTTCAAATCATAGATTTTTCCATATTTTACATCTGCTTCAACTAGTTTTGAGGTGTGCTTTGTAATACTCATTTGATACCATGCATTGAAAATTGTACAAGTTTCAGTATTGTCAACAAAGTACATGACGGTGTGACCTTTATCTGGGCTAAAGTTTTTCACAAAAGCATATTCTGATGGGTCAACTTGATCAATTGATTTATTTAATGACTCAATAAGATCAACTCTAACAAAGACTTTACCATCTACCTGATCGTAAAATAATGATATGTCCTCTTTTGAACATGATAAGGTAAACAGAGAGAGAACAATTGTTAAACAAATATTGTATAGTTTAATCATGTTCAAAACTATAAATAAATTAAATTATTATATCTTAACAAAAAGCTAATTAATAATTAAAAACTACTATAAATATCTAATAACATTGATGCTTGCAGCAGAATCAATTTATATTCTTCCATATGTATTAGCAAGAGTCTTTAGACCTACATTTCTTGATGTATTTAATATAACCAATCTTGAATTAGGTGGTTTGTTCTCCATATATGGTATTGTCGCATTCTTTTCATATTTGTTTGGAGGTGTTTTGGCAGATAGATATTCACCTAGAAAACTATTGTCTATTTCTTTAATCTTTACCTCCCTTGGTGGATTAATTATGATGACATATCCTTCATATCTTATAATGCAGTTACTTTTTGCATACTGGGGTTTTACAACAGTATTCATTTTCTGGGCCCCAATGTTAAAAGCAACAAGAGCAATTGGAGGTGTTAAAATGCAAGGAAAAACATTTAGCTTTCTTGACGGAGGTAGAGGAGTTGTTGCATCATCTATAGGTTTAATTGGAGTTTTAATTTTTTCAATTTTAATTACAGAGGATGTTTCATCACTTACTTTATCTGAAAAGCAAGAAGTTTTTAAGTATGTAATTGGGGCGTCATCTTTAATAGTTTTTATAATCGGTATAGTAGTATATGCTTATTTAAAGATTGAATTAAAAGATGATGAGAAAATTGGAAACTTTAAAAGTCTCTTAGAACTGGCTAAATTAAGGTCTGTTTGGTTGATTTCATTTATAATTCTATGTGCTTATATGGGATATAAAATTACAGATGTATATTCTCTCTATGCATCTGAGGTTATGTTGTTTGATGAGATAAATGCTGCAAGAGTTGGTGCCCTACAACAATACCTAAGACCTATTGTATGTATAAGTGTAGCTTTTTTTACAGATAAAAATGGTAATATTAATAATATCCTAATTGGATTCTTTGTTATGATGCTTGGATCTATTCTATTTGCTAGTGGGCTAATTAAGGTATCTATGAATATTTTATTTTTTATTTCATTGATTATAGTAGCAACTGGTACATATGCAATTAGAGGTCTTTATTTCTCAATTCTTAAAGATGGGAAAATTCCTTACATACTATCTGGAACTGCAATCGGATTAATTTCAATAGTGGGATATTCTCCTGATATTTTTGCAACACCTTTGTATGGATATTTACTTGATAACTATCCGGGAATTAAAGGACATCAATATGTATATCTTATATTATTTATATCATCTATTCTTGGAATTTATGTAAGTTTGAAATTCAAAAAACTTAACAACTTATGATGGAATTTATTATATCAAACTGGTGGATTATTTTATTGCTTATTTCAATTTTCTTAATAGTTCTAAAATATAGAAAAATCAATACAAAAGACTATAAAGAATTATTAAACCGAGGGGCAATTATTATTGATGTGAGAACAGAGTATGAGTATAAATCAGGCCATATTAAGAACTCAATAAACGTCCCATTAAAAGACTTAACGTATCGAATTAATGAATTTGACAAAAAGGATAATATAGTAACTGTTTGCGCAGCAGGAATTAGAGCTGAATCTGCAAAAAAATTTTTTGAATCAAGAGGCTATAATGTTGCAAATGGAGGCAGATGGACAAACCTCAAGGATTAAAATTAATGAAAAGATATTTCTTATTTTTTTTATTTTTTCTTTCTTGTAATGAGAATGAAATTATTTATTGGGAGAATTATGATGAAACCAATGAATTAATTGAAAATTCTGATCATGAAATATCAAGGATGAGATATAAGAGAATTCAATCTATCTCAAATGATAAAAATGAGATTTTTAGACCTTTTCATTCTTTTCTTAAATCATATAATATTGAATTCCATAATTCAATTAAAGAGCACATATTAAATAAGGATATATCATACATTCAAAATAAAATAGATGAAGACTTATTTGGTTATGAAGATCTAGTCAAGTTTTTTATTTATAGAATTTATAAATATGAAATGAATAAGGACTTATACTTAAATTCTATAATATCTCTTAACCCCAATGTTATTAAAGAAGCAAGAGAGTTAGATAAAAATAAGGCTGATAACCCTCTTTACGGAATTCCAATTCTTGTAAAGGATAACATAAATGTTGAAGATATGGTTACATCTGCTGGTGCATCCATTTTCAAAAATAACTTTGTTAATGATGATGCAACAGTAATAAAAAATTTGAAAAATAATAATGTGTTAATTCTAGGAAAACTGAATATGAGTGAATGGGCATATTACTTTTGTAGACCCTGCCCTGTTGGTTACAGTTCTCTTGGCGGACAAACTCTTAACCCCTATGGAAGAAAAATTTTCGAGTCAGGAGGATCTAGCTCAGGAAGCGGTGTTTCAATTGCAGCTAATTTTGCTGTAGCTTCTCTCGGATCTGAAACTTCAGGTTCTATTTTATCACCATCATCAAAAAACTCTTTAGTAGGACTTAAACCCACTATAGGTAATATAAGCAGAAACGGAATAGTTCCAATATCTAGCTTCTATGATACTTCTGGACCAATGACAAATAATGTTTTAGATAATGCTATAATTTATAATTCAATGATTGGATTTGATCAATATGATGAACTAAGCAAAGAATCTAGTAAAATAAATTTACAAGAAATGCAAAACTTTAAATCATCTAATGTAAAAATTGGTTACTCTTCTAGATATTTAGCAGATTCTTTGTTTATGTCTACAATTAATGATTTAAAATCTGTTGGAATAAATAATATATCATATAATTCATATAATAAATCGCTTCCATACTTTAGGGGAATTCTAACTTCAGATATGAAACGAGATTTGCCTAAATATATTAACCAATTCACTAATAAAAACATTGTTGTTAAAAATGTTTCTGATATAGTAAAGTTTAATAATACAGACACTATTACTCATGCTCCTTACAATCAATATATTTTTAATGAGATTGTAAATGATGAAGTTTCTGACATTGAGCTTGAAGAGATGAAGAAATTTACAAAGACAAATGCAAGAGAATTCTTAAATGAATTAATGATCAATTATAATTTTGATGTATTTGTTTCCGTAGATAATACTATGGCTGGTATAGCTGCAGCAGCTCATTTCCCTGCATTAACAGTTCCAATGGGCTATAGAAAGAATGGTGAACCATCAAACATAACATTTATTACAAATTCAAATAATGAGCAGCTTTTATATAATGTTGCGTATCTATTTGAAAAAAATTTTAAGAGAAGAGAACCTCCTAAAAATTATAATTAACTTTATTAAAATTTAAAAAAATTAACTATGAAAAAAATATTTATACTATTATTATCAATCGGAATGATTTCACTATCATGTGAATCAACTAGCACATCTCCACAAGTAATTGGATTTACTTCTAGTGAAGATAGCAAATCTGATATAGTAGCTGGTCCTAATGATATTATCTCTGTTTGGGAATCTTACATTAATGCTCACAATTCAAGAGATATTGAAGGAATTCAGGCTTTAAACTCAGACGATATTTCTGTTTACGGACCTGCTGGTGAAGTAATTGAGGGTAACGAATCACATATTGAGTTTTTAACTCAATGGTTTGATGCTAATAATCCTAATTGGACAATACAATGGGCTATATCTAATACAGGTGAAAATGTCAATGGAGAAATATCTGACTTTGTAACTGCTGGTCATGAACTAAGTTTAAGTGTTGAAGGTCAAGAAATTACTGCTTACCAAGTTATTGACGCAATGATAAGCGATGGAAAAGTTGTAAACTTTAACGTCTATCAACAAGAAAGAGGTCAATCTTCTAGCGAATAACTAAAAGGCTTCATTTGAAGCCTTTTTATTTTATATATTGGCTGATTACAGTTGTACCAATTTCTTTTTTTATATATGAGACATCTATTTTTAACAGTTTTATTAATAGCTTCTATATCATTTAATATTATAGGTTTAATGATTTTTTCTAATCTATTAAAAGAATTTCTAAGTCCTTACCTCTTAATTTGTTCAGGTTTAGTTTTATTATTTGTTACATTGATTTTGTATCTAAAAAAATAATAAAAAACTATGATAATCAATAACTTATAAATTATTTGATGGAATCAAAGAGAAATTAAAGTTAATGAATACAATCAATTTTGTAATATTTTAATAAATGAGAGATTTTCTTAATTATGGAGACTCATTAGATATTAAATTTTTAATAATAACTGTTTTATTTATAGTTATTTGGAAATTATTTTTTCAAAAAAAAAATAATAATAAATGAAAAATCCAGTAAAATATTTTAGCAACATTATCCTTATTATATTATTGCTAATGTTAATACTCAATATTATATCATATTAAATTACTTGCTATATTTAGACTTAATCTTAAATTAATTTAAAATGAGAAAACTAATTACAATTATTGCAATATTGTTTGTAGGTTCTACCTATGGGCAAACTGCCATGTCGCGAACAATAGAGGTTAAAGACGGTCAAATGTCTAAATTTATTGAGATGGCAGGAAAAAAAACAAAAATGTATAATGGTTCAGATGCAGATACTCAGTTCTATACTTGGAGAATCTTAACTGGTCCTAATGCAGGAAAAATATGGAGAGTTGAAGTAGGGGAATCATTAGCCTCTTTTGATGAAAATCCATATGACTCTCCAGGAGGTAAATACTGGCAAAAGAATGTTGGTCCAACTATCAAGGATAATAATTCAAATAGAACTGTTATTTGGGGAAGAGCAAATGGTGCATCTTGGTCTCCTGATGAGCCAACTGGTGACCTTATGAGAAGAGCAATTTTTTATACTTATAAGAGCTCACATGAAGAAGATTTTTGGAGATATAGACAAAGAATAGCCAAAACAAGAGAAGCGCATAATGATCAAAGTCTTCCAGCTACAAGTGTTTGGTGGTGTGGTTCAGGATGTGATGGAAATACTGTTGTAGTATTCTTTAGCCATGCTGGTTATGAAGATGCTCTTAATGATCAACAAAAAAATCAAGCTCTATGGGATAAATATGATGAAATTTATGGTGAAGGATCTCACGAGCAAGATGTAAATAGAATGATTGAATCTCTGGAGCCAAATAGTCAAAGAACTAGGCATTTAATGCTTATACCAGAGGCTAGCTCAGGAAATTAATATTCTCTCAACTTTTAAAAAAGACCTCATCTAGGGGTCTTTTTTTTTATATTTAATAGATGCTTAAAATTGCCTTTCATCAAAATTATATTCATCCACTTGATAAAAATCATAGGTTTCCTATGATTAAGTACGAATTAATTCCTGAACAACTTTTAAGAGAAAACACATGTTCACCTGATAATTTTTTTGAGCCTGGTATTATTTCGGATAAAATTGTTTTGAACACACATGAAGAAGAATACTTCAAGAGATTTAGAAATCTTAATCTATCAAAAAAAGAGGTTAGAGAGATTGGTTTTCCTTTAAGTAAAGAATTGGTAACTAGAGAAATGACAATTGCACAGGGCACAATTGAATGTGTCCATTACTCAATTAAACATGGAATATCAATGAATATTGCAGGGGGAACCCATCATGCATTTTACGATCGAGGAGAAGCATTCTGCATGTTAAATGATCAAGCTGTTGCTGCAAACTATCTTATTAATAAAAAACTAGCGAAAAAAATCATGATCATTGATCTTGATGTTCATCAAGGAAATGGCACTGCATCAATTTTTAGTACAAATAAAGAAGTATTTACGATATCTTTTCATGGTAAAAAAAACTACCCATTTAGAAAAGAAAAAAGTGATATTGATATAGAATTTGAGGATAATACGGATGATCAATTCTATTTAAAGAAATTAAAAGATCTTATACCTAATGCTATTGACAATTTTAAACCAGATTTTATTTTTTACTTATCAGGTGTTGATGTTCTTAATAATGACAAATTAGGTAGACTTGGTTTATCGATAGACGGATGTAAAGAAAGAGATAAGTTTATTTTAGAATTATGCAAAGCGAACTCAATACCTGTTCAAGTATCTATGGGTGGAGGATATTCAGAGCTTCTAAAGAATATAATTGATGCACACTCAAATACTTTTAGATTGGCACAAGAAATTTATTTTTAATAAATTGAAATCAATAAATATGTTTAAAAAACCTCTTTTACTTTCTATCTCTGCTCTCGTATTATCATGTTCAAATTCTATTGAATTGGGTGGTATACTAGATGAAGTTGAAGTCTTAAGAGATAATTATGGGATAAACCACATCTATGCAAATAACCAAAATGATCTTTTCTTTATGCAAGGTTATTTAGCTGCAAAAGATAGATTATTTCAATTTGAAATATGGAGAAGACAAGCTACAGGTACTGTTTCAGAAATATTTGGTGAAGATGAGCTTGAAAGAGATATAGGAACAAGATTATTCAAGTTTAGAGGAGATATAAAAGATGAATTAAATCATTATCACGAAGATGGTTTTGAAATAGTTTCTTCATTTGTATCCGGAGTAAATAAATATATTGAAGAGGTTAATACAAATCCAGATTTATTGCCAATTGAATTTGAGATTTTAGGAATTAAACCAGAGGTATGGACTAATGATGTTGTAATTTCCAGACATCAAGGCCTTCTAGGAAACATTCAGGAAGAGTTAAACATAGGCAGAGCAGTTTCTTTAATTGGAGAAGATCTAGTTAAAGATCTGTTATGGTTTCACCCTAAAGAGCCATCATTAAAATTACCTGATGATATTACTTATGAGGACTTAAAACAGGATATCTTAAGATTATATGATGCATATCGTGACCCTATTGAATTTAAAGAAAAATACATACTAGAAAAATACAGAAATAATGATGAGCTTGTAGATAATTTTCAAGATGATATAACAAATGATAAATACTCTATGGGAAGTAATAACTGGGCAATATCAGCTGAAAAATCTGAGTCAGACTATCCTATTTTAGCAAATGATCCACATAGATTATTATCAAACCCTTCTTTAAGATACATGGCACATCTAGTAGCTCCTGGATGGAATGTCATTGGAGGAGGTGAACCTGAAATACCTGGAATATCAATTGGTCACAATGGTATTGGTGCGTGGGGACTAACAGTTTTTAGAACTGATGCAGAGGACCTATATATATATGATCTTAATCCCAGAAACTCATATCAATATTACTATAATGGTCAGTGGAATGAATTTGAGATAATAAAAGAGACAATCAAAGTTAAAGGAACTGAAGATTTTGATGTGAATCTTTTTTATTCAGTTCATGGGCCAGTAACCTTTATAGATACTAAAAGAAATAAAGCTTATGCTGTCAAAAATGGATGGTCAGAAATCGGAGGATCACCATACTTAGCATCACTAAGAATGGATCAAGCTAAATCCTGGGATGAATTTCGAGAAGCCTGTACATATTTTAATATTCCAGGAGAAAACATGGTCTGGGCTGATAAATATGGAGATATAGGCTGGCAATCTGTTGGAATAGCTCCAATTAGAAAAACCCATAGTGGAATGGTTCCTGTTAGTGGTGATGGAAGTAATGAGTGGGAAGGATACCTTCCTATAATTGAAAAACCAAACTTATTTAATCCAGAAATAGGATATATTTCGACAGCAAATCAAAATGTAACTCCTGAAGATTATGATAAATGGGAGGCTATAGGATTTGATTGGGCAGACCCTTACAGAGGAGATAGAATAAATAGTGTACTTGAAAGTAAAGAAAAATTTACAATTGAAGATATGCTTAAGCTTCAGGTAGATTATTTTTCAATTCCTGCTAAACAAATTATAGAACTTTCCTCAGGTTATATAACAAATGATCTAAAGTATTTTGAAAAATTATCAAATTATGACAAAGAATATTATTTTAAAATGTTGTCAGAATGGAATAAATTATTGAATAAAGATTCTGTAGAAGCCTCTTTATTCAATTCATGGAAAAATCAAATCTTATCTGAACTTTCTTACAGAATAATCCCAAAGACAGTATCTAATTATATTAGTATACAACTCTTCAAAGCTATTGAAATTATATCTGCTATGAGTGAAAAGGAAAAAATAGAATTTTTAAATAAAACTTTTGATAAAGGATTAAATAGTTTAATTGAAGATTTAGGAGAAATGCAGGATGATTGGGTATATGGTCAAAATAATTATAAACATGTTAAAATATACCATCCATTAGAAAAAGTTGTAAACGATTCAATAAGGGAAATAATTGGATTAAAATCATATCCAAGAGGAGGTGATGGATATACACCAGGATCAACTTCTAACTCATTAAATCAAGAGTCAGGAGGTAGTTTCAGAGTAATGATTGATACTGGAAATTGGGATAATAGCTTTGCAACAAATTCTCCGGGTCAATCAGGAGATCCAAAGAGTAAATTTTATGATAATTTATATGAGGATTGGGCAAATGATGTTTACTTCCCCCTTTTATTTTCAAAGTCAAAGATTCTTAAGAACTTGAGTAAGAGAACTGTTTTTAAACCAGAGGATTAATCTTTGTAAATTTTAATTGTAATGTTTCCCTCATTATCAATATGAGCCCTATACATTCCTGCTGTGTTAAATTCCATTGCAACATTTCCATTCTTATCAAGACCAATTACTCCCCCATCTCCTCCTGTTGATTTAACTTTATCTAGAGATTTTTTTGATGCATATTTAATGTCTTTATTTTTATAAATCATTTGCGCAGCTATATCATAAGCAACAACATTTCTTATAAAATGTTCACCCCATCCTGTTGCTGAAATTCCACAACATTCATTGTTAGCATAGTTTCCTGCCCCTATTATAGGTACATCCCCTATCCTACCCCAAATTTTATTTGTTGTACCTCCTGTTGAGGTTCCAGCAGATATATTTCCATTAATATCAATAGCTACACTTCCTACAGTTCCAAATTTTGAGTCTTTTATAAAAGGATCTTTAAATGATACACTATTCCTATCCTTAAGTCTTCTAAGAGAGTTAAGCCTTCTCTCAGTAATAAAGTATGAATTAGGAACAGTATCAATTCCCATCTCTATGGCAAAGTCATCAGCACCTTTTGATGATAGCAAAACATGAGGAGATTTATCCATCACAGCAATTGCAGCAGATATTGGATTTTTTATGTAACTGGATCCTGCTATTGCCCCTGCATTTAGATTCTCACCATCCATAAATGATGCATCAAGACTTACCCTTTCATCATTAGTTAAAACAGCACCAACTCCTGCATTAAAAAGAGGTGAATCTTCCATAATTCTTATTGCTTGTTCTACTGCATCTTTACTTGATCCACCATTTTTTAGAATATCATAACCAGCCGTTACAGCTTCTTCCAATTTAATCATATAAGAATTCTCTAATTCAGGAGTCATATTCTCTTTTAAAATAGTTCCAGCTCCACCATGAATGACTATTCCAATTTTATTTTCATTTGACTCCATTGAGCATGACATAATCAAAAGGAAAAATAGAAAAATTAATAGTTTTTTCATAAAAATGTATTTATCCAAAATATACTTATATTATATTATAAATCAATATAGTTATGAAAAATTTTGCATTAATAATTTCTTTGATATTATTCATTAACACCAATGCCCAGATAGACAATATCGCAGAAAAACTTGGTTTTGAAAAAGATGCTAGATTATTAATTATTCATGGTGATGATATAGGGGTATCACACTCAGTTAATATTGCTTCTTTTGATGGATACAAGAATAATGCTATTAATTCAGGGAGTGCTATGATACCTTCACCGTGGATTAAAGAGGTTGCTGAATTTCATAAAGAAAACCCAAATTATGATATTGGATTACATCTTACATTAACAGCTGAATGGAAAAATTACAAATGGAATGGAGTTTCATCATCTAACCAAATATCTTCTCTTTTAAATGAAGACTACGAATTCTATGATAATACTAGTGATGTAAATATTAATGCTAATCCAGAAGAAGTTAGGAGAGAATTACAAGCACAGATTGATTTTTCAAGACAAATAGGATTAAATCCTACTCATATTGATACTCATATGGGTGCACTTGCTGTAAACAAAAAGCTTTGGAAGGTGTACATCGAAGTTGGACATAAAAATAAACTTGTATCTATGGTGACTAAATCTAGAGCTTTAAATCTATTTGATAAGGATTTTCCAATGCCTGATTATATAGTTCCAGTAAATGACATCTATATGCTATACCCAGGTGCAGATAGAACTTTTTTAGAAGAAGCTTATGGAGAAAATCTTGCAAGTACAGCGATAGTTAATGATATCTATAAATATGAAGATTGGTATGAATTATATTCTAACAAAATTAAATCTCTTCAACCAGGTTTAAATGTATTTCTTCTTCACCTTGGATATAATAATGAAGAACTTAAAGCTGTAACAATAGACCATCCTGAATATGGTTCTCTATGGCGACAACTTGACTTTGATGTATTTAACTCTGAAGAAATTAAGCAGCTGATTAAAGATGAAGGAATAAAACTTGTTAACTGGGGAGAAATTAGAGATATTATATATTAAAATTCAAATTTCTTTTATAAATTCAATGTATAACCCTAAATAAAAAAAAATGGATAAGAATATTTCAAAAGTTAGAGCTCATGATGCATTAGTTGGATTACTATATTTATCAGGAGTCGGATTAAGTTATTTAACTGGTAATTTTAACTTTTTATGGATAGTAATTGGTGTAGGTTTTCTTCAAATTATAAGCCCATTCACAAAGTTTTGCCCAGTTTATTTCATCCTTAACAAGTTAATGCCAGGCTCTGACCCAATTCAAAACGGAAAATAATAACCTAAACTTATAATTCCTAAAAGTAAATTGTTTTAAATTTGCGCCTCAATGAAGATTAACTTTTCTAAGTATTCTGGTGCAGGTAATAATTTTATTGTAATAGATAATAGAGAAAGTTTTTTTAATCTTGCTAAAGAACAAATCTCCCGTCTACTTGATATAAATATAGGAATTGGTGGTGACGGTTTAATATTAATAAATAAATCAGAAAAGTATGATTTTAAGATTGCTCATTATACACCTGATGGCAATCTAGGTTCTCTATGCGGAAATGGAACAAGGTGTGGTATTGCCTATGCTTATAAAAAAAGTATTATTAAAATAGATACAATTTTTGAGGCTTATGATGGTGTTCATAACGCAACTGTTGTTGATGATGAATTAATAGAAATGCAAATGAAAATCAATTCAAAAATAACTAAAAATGATTATGGGTTATGGGTTGATACTGGTTCTCCCCATTTGATAATTGAAACTTCAAATACTGATGTTATTGATGTTGAAAAAGAAGGTAAATTAATAAGATATAGTGATAATTTTAAGGAGAATGGTGTAAACGTAAATTATGTTCAAAAAATATCAGATGAGGTTTTTAAAATAAGAACTTATGAAAGAGGTGTTGAATATGAGACAATGGCATGTGGAACTGGTTCTACTGCATCTGCGTTATGCATGAACTATATAGGTAAAACCACTAAAAATATAATAAAAATGAAATGTCTTGGTGGAGACTTAACTATTAAATTCAAGGAAAAAGATAAAGAGTACTCTGAAATTACTCATATTGGACCTGCAAAAGAAGTATTTCAGGGTAGCTTTCAAATCTAAAAAATAAATTTACAAATAATTACACCAATTAATATTCCTTCCAACCAAGTCAATAAAAACATTTGATATTTAGTAATATTATATTCTTTTGATATCTTATCCATCATTCTCTCATGCCATTTAAAAAAATTCTTCATTGTATTATTTTTTTGAGTGCCAATAGGCTATTAATATAAAAACTCCTTGGAATGGAAGTCTTAATATGGATTGATCTTTTGTTACATTAAGCATTGATTGTGAGAGATCACTTTGAACTAAATGAATATTAGCTGGAAAGACTAGAATTAATAGGATAATAAGTCCAATTGATCCAATTTTCCTTGTTTGATTAAAGATTAGCATTATTCCAAAAATTATTTCAGCAACTCCAGTTAAGTAAACTAATTCCAAATGATATTCAAGATAATTAGGCATTATATGTAAGAAAAAATCAGGATCAATAAAATGTCTTACACCGACGTATGTATATCCAAAAGACATTATATAAATGGTAATAGTTTTAAATAATTTCATTAAACTATCAGGCTAATATTAGTAGAAAATAGCTTAACTGATATTGATAGTAAGATTATTCCAAAAACTCTTCTAATTATAGCGATACCATTATTACCCAAAAGTCTTTCAATTCTATTTGATGATTTTAAAATCACATATACAAATATTGAATTTATAACAATCGCAATTATTACATTGATTAATTCATATTCAGCACGAAGAGATAGTAGTGTTGTTAAAGTTCCTGCTCCTGCTATTATTGGAAATGCAATTGGGACTATTGATGCGGTTTCTGGTTCATCACCCTGAAATATAGTAACACCAAGAACCATTTCAAGAGCAATAAAGAAAATAACTATTGAACCTGCTACAGCAAAAGAATTAATATCTATGCCAATTAAATTTAGTATCTCCTCACCAACAAAAAGAAATCCAATCATAATTAACATAGAAACTAATGTAGCCTTCTCTGATTGAATTTTACCTACTTTTTTTCTCAAGGAAATTACTATGGGAGTAGCCCCTATTATATCAATTATCGCAAATAGTATCATACTTGCAGTAAAGATTTCTTTTACATCCATTATAATAACTTTTATTAGATAAATATAATCATACTAAAAAAGATCGATATCAAAATAAGTAATAAAATAATCATGTATTACACTTGAAAATGCTTCTGCAAATGCATTTATTGAATTTTGATTATCTCTAATGGTTGGATATGGAAATTCGAGTTGTATAGCATTAAAATTATAATCACTATCAGTTCCATAAACAAAGGTATTATAACCTCCACTAAAATATCTCATACCCTCTGGACTTGGACTTATGGAACTAGGTAAAGCAGAGTATCCATAAGTTTCAAATAATGATCCTAGACTGTTAGGTCCTCTGATAACATCAGATAATAAATGATTTGATGAGTTTAAAATATTAAAAATACTTGTATCATTTGATAAAATATTAATATCTAGATCTTTATCATTTTGATCTAATTCATCACCACTTAGTAAATATCCTATCCATGTTCTAAGATCAACAAATCCATCCGGGTTTGGACCATGGCCGTGTATATCGAAAAGTATTCCGGTACCAAAATTTTGAATAATATCTTCTCTAGCGGATGATATATAATAATGAAATTCATCGAATGCTCTTTCAGCAAAAACATTATTTTGTGCAGCCTCAACTTTATCCCTATTAGCGTCCATTTTTGTTCTTTTTAAATTGTTTATGATTATATAAGGTCTAATGTTAAAATTTTCATACATATAATCACTAATTGAAGAACCAAGCTCAATAGTATTTGAGTCTGTAACTGAAACTCCATATGTTCTATCAGATATCTCTACTGGGACTAGTTCACCACCATGAGGAATACTAAGAATTACTGGAATATTTCCTGGATAATAATTAATATAATTATTTCTCCCAGAATATTGTTCACCATAAAAATATGGTCCATCACTTCCAAGAGTTTTAAAATTTTCATCTGAAAAATCATCTACAAATGTATCATTTGAGATACTACTTGAACATGATATTACAAACGGTATAAAAAAGAATAAAACTGAACGTGAACCCATTTGATTAAAGAGTATTTTAAAATTATGTTAAAACATTTATTAATAAAAAGTTAAACTAGCTATCTTTTTTTTTTCTGTATACAAAAAATAGAATTTTTGACATCTAATTTAAAGAAATAATTATGTTAGTAAACTATATTAAATATTCAATCTTAGGTTTAGTTCTTTCATCTAACCCTACAGAATCAAATATCGTTGAGACAGCTGTCTCTAACGAAAACTTTTCAACTCTAGTTACAGCTGTTCAAGCAGGTGAATTAGTTGAAGCTCTATCATCAGAAGGTCCATTCACTGTGTTTGCACCAACTAATGATGCATTTAATAATCTTCCTGATGGAACATTAGAAAGCCTCTTGTCACCTGAAAACAAAGAAACACTTCAGTCAATCCTTACATATCATGTAGTTGCTGGAAAATTTATGGCTGAGGATGTTGTTAATGCAATTAATGAAAATGGTGGGCAACTAACCGTCACAACACTTCAGGGTAATGATTTAATTTTAAAAATGTGGGAAGGTAATGTTTATGTAAAAGATGCTACTGGAAACAAAGCTAAAGTAATCATCACAGACGTTGAAACATCTAATGGAGTAATCCATGCAATTAATAATGTAGTGCTTCCAGAATAATTGAGTGTAATTATTTTGTTTGGATGAAAGAGCTCCTCGGAGCTCTTTCTTAACTACAATAAAAAAGGCTCCAATTGGAGCCTTTTTTTGTACAAATAATTTGAATTAAAAGTAAATTCTTTCCAATGTTGTCCTTGTTGCACCGTTCCACTCTCTTAATGACTTTTGCATCATTTTTCTATCTTGAGCTAGTTGCTCCCACCCAAACATTTCATTGTAATCTTCTTCCCATGAAGTATCATTTTCTGGAACATTTCCATATTCATCAAAACCACTAAAACTCACAAAAACGTTTAAATCTCCACCTGAAACAGGACTAAAAACTCTTCTAAAAGCGTCAGGATTTCTTTTTTCCCAAACTTTACCCCATCTGTAGATATATCTAGCAACATGAGCCTCCATATCCGGTTTAAATCTAAAAACAGTCTTATTGATATATTTTGGCGGTTCTGGTTGATCACCAACAGTTGCCCACTCTTCCCATTGCCATCTCATTTGTCCTCCTAAAGCTTCAGCATAAGGCATTACATTCTCTGACCAATATTCAAGTTCCTCAGAACGATCAAGATCATAGCTTGAAGAAGATTGACCAACTAAATATCGTTCGTATACACCAGCATTGTTTCCAGTTAGAACCTGATAAGTATAAATTATACTTCCCTCTTCTTTATTAAACATTTTTGTTTTTTTCTCAGCAGCTTTTTCAAACTTTTCAACCATACCATCCTTTGCTTTATAGGCAAATGAAGTCATATAAGTTGCGTTTGGATTCCTTTGAGAAAAAGTTAGCGTAGTACTTAGTAGTACTGTAAATAATAGTATTTTAAATTTCATTTTTATTGATTTAATAATTAATATCTCAATTTATAAAAAATGTAACACGAAAGATTAAATAGATATTAACAAAAAGTTACCTTCTCTTTTTAAATAATAGCCTAAAAGCAACAATTATAAATACTATTGTAAAAATTATTCTTAGAAACTCAGTATCATTCATAAATGAAATTTGGTAAATAAATCTATGAAATTTGATTAAATATGATTAAATTAATGTATGGAATCTTTAATTTTCTTCATCGGATTCATAGTATTTGTCTTAATGATAATAGCAATTTTAGTTAGAGAAACCATTTAATTCTTCATTTTAGGTATTAGATATTCTAAAATAAAAAACACTAAACAGCATATACCAATTGCTATAAGATATCCACTATCATCACTTGTATCAATAAAATTATCAAAAATCATTGATGATAAAACTATACCAGTAAACAGGATAAAGTAGAAAAAAACTTTCTTAATTAATTTTAATATATGTTTCATATCAAATGAGTAAATTTATTACACAATTAAAATATAAAAATGAAAAAACTTTTTTTAATACTATTTAGCTCTTCATTAGTTTCTTGTCTTTCCTTGAGTTTAACTATTGATGAAGAGGCAGCTAAATCAATAGCTGAGGCAATTAATAAATCAAACAAAAAAGAATTACACATTATGAAATCGAGTAATGATGATATGAGTATGTTAAGTGAAAATGAAAATATAATGATAATTAGAAACTCTGATGATATGGAATGGGCTGGTGATAATGGAAAGAAGATGAAAAAAGTAATGATTAGAGGAGAAAAATTTGGTAAAGGACCAAATGCATCAAAATATATAGATGATATTCCAGAGGTTATTATTCGAAGAATTGAAATGGCAAGTGAAAAAGGTATTGATATTAAAATTGATACGATAATATCTGAAAATGGAGAGAGAAAAGAAATTAAAATCGAAGTAAAAACTGGAAATAATTAATCTGATTGAATAAATTTTTACAGATATTATTTATTGTGACAGCATTTTTTGTAATTGGTTGTTACTCAAATTATAATTACAATAATGTAGATTATTCCAGAATTGATATAATTGGCCCAGAGAACTCATCAATAAATAGTATAATTGATATCTATTCAGACTCTATTGATTCAAAGCTCGATAATGTCATTGGTTTTTCAAAAGGGTTATATACTAAGGATGATTATTCTAACACTAAATTTAATTCTTCACTAGGAAATTTAATTGCAGATATTATTTTTAAACAAGCAGACTCAGTTTTTTATAAAAGTTTTGGAAATAATATTGACTTTGTACTTCATAACCATGGCGGAATCAGATCTTCGTTACTTGAGGGGGAAATAAAATTAACTGATGCTTATAAGATATTACCCTTTGAAAATGAATTAGTTGTATTAGAAATTACAAAGGAAATATTCGATGAAATGGTATTATTTTTAAACAATGAAAAGTTTCCACACCCAATATCAGGTTTCACTATAATGAATAACAAAGGTGAAATTGATATAGACAAATCTTTAAATGACAAATTTTTTCTTGCCACTAATGACTATTTATTATCTGGTGGTGATAATATGTTTTTTTTAGAAAAAAACTCAAATGTTTACCACCTTGGATATCCCCTAAGAGATGCATTTATTGATTATATAATAAATCAAGAGAAAATAGAATCGAAAGTTGATAATAGATTTATAAGAAATGAATAGACGAAGGTTTATATATAACTCCAGTATTGCATCACTATCAGTTTTAGGTCTAAATTCGTGTAGTCAACTCCTTAGAGATGTTAAAATTACTATTCTTCATTCAAATGATGTGCATAGTCAAATTGAACCATTCCCTGCAAATCATGATAGATTTCCTAATAGAGGCGGTTTTGCAAGAAGAGCCAGTATATTCGAAGGAATTAGATCAGTCAATCCTAATACTTTAATTTTTGATGCGGGCGATATTTTTCAAGGAACTCCTTACTTTAATTTCTTTCAAGGAGAACTAGAACTAAAGCTTATGAAAGAAATGGGTTATAATGCTGCCACAATTGGAAATCATGAATTTGATGCTGGATTAGATACTTTAAAAAAGAATATTTTAGAAACAAACTTCCAATTTATTATATCAAATTATGATTTTGTTAATACTAAATTAGAAGGAATGACAGCTCCATATAAAATATATAGAAAAGGAGGTGTTAAAATAGGTGTATTTGGACTTGGTATAGAGCTTAAAGGACTTGTAAATCCTGATCTTTACAAAGAAACTAAATATTATGACCCAGTTGAAATATCAAACGAAATGGTAAAAATTTTAAAGAATGAAAAAAAATGTGATCTAATCATTTGTGTTTCACATTTGGGTCATGAATATAATTCTGATAAAATAAGTGATGTAAAGCTAGCTAAGTTAACAAATGATATAGATTTAATTATTGGTGGACATACCCATACATTTTTAAAAGAACCACTAATTATTAAAAATAAGAATAACGATAATGTGATTATTAATCAGGTTGGATCAGGTGGAGTTTATTTAGGTAGAATTGACTTTAATTTTACAAATTCAAGTAAAAATGAAACTAACTCTTTACTTGAAGTATAACTTACAATAATATATATATCAATTATTTACTATTTGTTTACAATAATTGTTGTAGGAGTATATAGACCAAAGGAAAAAATAGAAAACACCCCATCAAAAAAGGATTGTTTTACAACAATACTGTAGTTAGCTTCATCATTAATTTCGTTAATTACAGGTGTTTTGCTTGAAATAAATCCTCCAATAAAATTATGCTGTTTTAAAACTTTAGAATAGCCCTCTGAAGGCCCTTCACCAAAAGTAAAAGTATGCACATTACATGAAACTGTTAGAACAAACAGTGTTAATAGAAGTATAAGTTTTATTTTTGACATATAGGTATAAATTTAGGTAATTTTACACAATGAAAAGTATACTCCAAATATCCGGGATGACATGTGAGGGATGCAAGTCATCAGTAGAAGCTAAGCTTCGCTCAGTAGATGGAGTTGATAATGTTCAGGTAGACCTGACTAAAGGAGAAGCAGTCATTCACTCCAAGAATCCTGTAAGCCTTTCTTTAATCAAAGAAATTTTACCTCCAAAATACACATTAATTAATGAGGACAACTTTAATCTAGATACTCAAGTTGATAAATTAAAAAAGGAAAGTAAGATTAAACAACTTAAACCTTTATTTATAATTCTCTCATATATATTAATTACTAGCGTTTTATTAAATTATAAAAACTGGAATTCAACAAATGCAATGCTCGATTTTATGGGTCTATTCTATATTATTTTTAGTTTTTTTAAAATTCTTGATATTAAAGGGTTTTCAATATCATTTAGAATGTATGATCCTCTTGCAAAACAAGTTACTGTCTATGGATCTATATACCCATTTATAGAAGTATTACTAGGTATAATGTTTTTAACTAGATTTGAAGTAAAAACTGCCTTGATACTGACTATTATATTTTTAGGTATTACAACTATTGGTGTAACTCAAACACTTATAAACAACAAATCTATAAAATGTGCATGCCTTGGAACTACACTAAACCTTCCAATGACTGAAGCAACTCTAATAGAAAATGCTTTAATGATTATAATGGCTACTATATTGATATCTTCATAAAAAAAGCCCCCTAAGGAGCTTTTTTATTCATTTTATTTTTTGTAATTAATTTAACCACATGATATCTTGAACGATAACTTGAGCTGTCCAACCATCAGGATCATACTCGTCCATTTTAGATCCCCTCGGAGGAGTAAAATCAAGATCAATATCAAGGGAATTCAATGCTTCTGCTATATTTGGATACCCATCCCAAGTCATAACTGTCGAAAGGTCGTTACTTCTAGGGTTGAGTTTAAGTCCGACTCCCCATGAAATTCTTCCAGTATCGTTATTTTCAAAAAAAGGTTTCCATAAATTATTGTTTTCATTAATAAATCCAATAATATTTTTTGGTCTAGCAAAATTCCAAACTGTAACCTGACCATCTAACCTTTCTCCAGATTGAGGAATGGATGACTTAACAACCCAATGAAAATCAGCTTGATAAGAAGATAAGGTTCCATTAGTAATAAGCGAAGATGAAAGATTATCAGATGGACCAACTCCAGGTGATGTCATTTTTTCTGCTGACTCAAAAACATTTATAAAAGCATGAGTCCATGAATTATTAGGATTACCTCCAACCTTTCTTACTAAACCCCAAGCAAGTTGGTTTCCAGCATCAATATTTGCTTTCTTGGAATTAGCCCAATATTCAGTTTCGATATTTATAAATTCCTCCTCATTTTCAGCAGGCACATTAACAAAAGTTATCATATAATGTTGTGAGCTGACAGAAAGAGAGAAAAATAGCGCTATTAAATAAAAAATATTTTTCATAATAAATTACTCAACTGCCCACATTACAGGTGTTACAATAACTCTTGCAGTAAAACCATTTGGCATAATTTCAGCCATGTTAGAATTTGTAACTTGTGGTTGAGAAAATTCACCGTTCATAAATTTAATTGCATCTGCAACAGTTTCAAATGAATCCCAAGTCATTACTGTAGAATATTGATCTTCTATATTGTTTAACTTTTGTCCAACACCCCAGTTAGTTCTTCCTCCCATATTTTTTTGAAATGCAGGACCCCAAACTGTTTGATTTTCTTGAATAAACGCATCGACATTAGCTGGGCTTCCAAAGTTCCATACTGAAGCACCGCCAGAACCCTGAATAGATGCTTTTACACTCCAGTGAGTAACACCATAGCCATTTGTTAAATGATTTGTAGAAATTTCTTGTGGGTCAATACCCAAAATTGATTTTGGATCCCAAACCGAGTTATCTGTCATTTGCTCTGCAGTTTCATATACATTAACAAATACATAGTTCCATGAATCTGTTCCTCCACCAACTCTTGACAGTAGCCCCCAGTTTATTTGTTTACCATTTTCTATATTATGTTTAGCGACCTTAGACCAATAAGTAGTCTCCAGTCTCTCAAACTCTGCAACGTTCTCTTGAGGAACATTAGCAAAAGTAATTGAGTAATACTGAGCATTTAGAAACAACCCAGCAGTTAAAAATAAAATTGTGAATAAATTTTTCATATTAGATTGATTTATGATTATTAATTTAAATTTATGTAAGTAAAAATAAAATATTAACACATTTTGTTAAAATTGAAATAAATATAGCTAAGATTTAACATTATGATAATAATAACTTTGTTTTTTTATTTATTATGCAATTTTTTAAGCCTTTTATTATACTAGTGTTTGTTATGATGTTACTATCAATATTTTTAAGTATTATTTCATGACAGAAGAATTTTTTTTTCAATGTCCATATTGCTGGGAAAATATTTCAATGGTTTTAGATAAGTCAGTTTACAACGAATCTTATATTGAGGATTGTGAGGTTTGTTGTAATCCAATAGAGATAAAATATCAATCTGATGGAGATGACATAATAAATTTTTCTGCCATCTCAATAGAACAGTAACTTAAATACTTTATTTTTAACATTCATAAAATATAAATGAGAGAAGAAGATATAATAAATATTCAAAAGGAATGGGCCTCAGGAATAGTCAAAATGGGTGAATTATCTAATGATAGAGATTCCTTAGAGTCTTTTACCAGCGATTTCTTAGATAAAATATATGACTTTGATAACCAGGTACTTTTTAAACCCACAAAAGCTGCTAATGAACAATTTAGAAATTCAAAAGGCTCTGCCTATTCTTATTTTATTGCTGGTGATGACAGAGAATGCCAGGAAGACAATGGGTTTGCTTTATCTAATTGGACAGAAATACTTTTTGATAACTCTAATATTATAATTAATGAAGATATAGCAATTGCAATGGGTAACTATACTTTTAAAAATGAAGCGAGCAAGATCAAAGTCGAATATTCTTTTGTTTATAAAAATTATGGTAATAAAATAAAAATTATTCTGCACCATTCATCACTACCCTATAAAATATGAATCTATCAAGAATAATTTCGGGTACTATGAATTGGGGGTCTTGGGGGGCTAATTACTCATACAAGGAAATTTCAGAATTAATTAAGTGTGCCTATGAAAATGGGATTCATTCATTTGATCATGCTGATATTTATGGTGGCTACACTACGGAAGAAGCTTTTGGAAAAGCTTTTAAATTATCTGGAATCGATCGTGAAAAAGTGACATACATTTCAAAATGCGGTATTATGTACCCATGTAAAAAACTTAAAATTGATGTAAAACATTATGACTATTCGAAAAGTCATATAATTAAATCTGTAGAAAATTCTTTAAAAAACCTAAATACTGATTATCTAGATTGCCTACTGCTACATAGGCCAAGTCCAATTATGGATATTCAGGAAATAACTGATACAATAAATTATCTATTGGATAAAAAAATGGTAAGATCATTTGGAGTATCTAACTTCACGGTTTCTCAGATGTCACTAATAGAAAAATATCTAAAAATATCATTTAATCAAATTAATTTTTCTTTAACTAATTATCAACCTATGTTTGATGGGACTCTTGACTATATGCAGATAAATAATATTATACCGATGGCATACAGTCCTTTAGGAAACTTTTTTTCATCAAACAATAAGGCTTTAAATGAGAAAATTGAAAAAATGTGTTCTAAGTATTCATGTAGTCAAGATCAAATCTTGATAAATTGGATTCTTAAGCATGAATCAAAAATTTACCCGGTAATTGGGACTACAAAAAAAGAAAGAATAATAAAATCATCTAAAGTAGAAGATTTTGAAATTGAGTTAATGGACTGGTTTGAGCTATTAGAAGCAAGTATGGGAAAAAGACTACCCTAGTTTAATGAATTAATTTCATTATCCATCCAATCAAGTCTATCATCAATCCAGCTTTTAAGAAATTCAATTTCTTCCTCGTGAGTTGATCCAACAAAAAAATTAGGCCATATATATTTACCTAATACAGGCCAAACATAGAAGTTTTGATTAGTTATATTGTTTGACTTTAAATTTTCTGTATAAGAATCTATCGTATTTAAAATTGTAGAATTACTTAATGATGAAGATCTAAGTGAAGACCATCTATTCTTTAAAGCTGTTTTAAAAACTTCTTTCTGCATCAAAACTTCCCACCAAAATGGAACTTGCCAAATATCTCCAGGACATATAGAATTGAAGTTATAAATCCATCCAACAGGATTTGCACCATCGCAATAATCAACATTTGCAAATGCTAGATTAAAATCCCAAATCGGACCCATCTTTAGTTTTCCATTGAAGTCTTTGTTCAAAAATGTGCTTAACCTATATCCATCAGGATTTTTTGAAAGTTCATTAATAATAAAGAAATCTATAAATGATTGAATATCTATCAAATTTAGTAACTCTTCATTGTTTTCAGATAGTAAGACCGATTCAAACTCAAAAATTACTGATTGAATATAATCTTTTTGATCTTGAGAAATATCATCAGGTTTTGGATAATGATATATAAAAAAGATATTAGACTGATCAGAGATGTCGCCATTTGTATCATATCTAGAACTAAATGAGAATGAATCATCATAACAAGTAGAACATGATTCACCATCTCCTGTTGGTTTATCAATTTTTATTATATACCCTCCTTCAATTGAATCATCTTCTAGTTTAGAAATATCAACCCTATTTTTATCTCTTTTAATTTTTTCCATAAGAACATATAATCCTTTATTCTCGTTATTAATAAAAAGATTATAGAATTTTGTTCGACTAGCAGAGTAGCCAATTGAATTTGATAAATCAAAAGTTAATTTATTTCTAATTAATGATTTATCAGAGTATGGACCATATAATATCCAATCTTCTTCTTCAGGAAAACCTCCAAGATTGACATCAATATCATCAGACCAATCTGAACTTCTAGTTTCAAATCCATATGATTTTTTTGGAAACATTTGTGATGAACTCCCCCTTGTTTCAATTGCAATTTTATAATCTAATTCAATGCTCTCCTCAATGACTTTTAATTCAGCATTTATCTTTGGTTCATCAAAAATTTCTTGATTATTTGTTGATATGACCATCTTCGGAAAATTATTAGCTTCAGATAAATTATCATAAAAAGGAAAAGTATTAGAGTTGGTGCTTAATTCATCTTGGGCGTCAAATTTTGAACAGGAAACAAAAATTAAGAATGCAAAAAAAGTTAAAAATCTATAATTCATTTAACTAAACAATTCATTATAAGTTTCTTCAATAAAAGAGGCTAATAAAAAGTCAAGGCTAGTTATTCCACCTTCACTGTGAGTAGTAATTAGAAATTCAATTTGATTAAAGTCTATGATCATTTTTGGATGATGGTCAATTTGTTCTGATTTATCAGATACTAAATTAGCAAGACTCATTACTTCCATAAAGGAATTCAATTTATAAACCTTTGTAATTTGATTATCATTCAAAACCCAATCATTTAAAAGTGACAACTCGTTTAAGATCTCTTTATTAGAAAGTCTTTTCAATTTATTTAGATTTTAAATGTTTCCAAATATAATATATAGGAACTATTATAACAGCGGATATTATAGCATAAAATAGAAAATATGCAATGAGTATTAATATTAAACAAATGAAAATAACTCTAACTATGACTGATAATAGTGGATTAGACATAATATCATAGTAAGCATTAATTAACAAGTCTTTAATTTTTTCCATTACTACAAAAATAACATATTATGCATAAAAATATTTTTCTTCAATTGATTTCCATAATATCAATGATGCTACAGTCTTGTAGGGTGACCACTTATCAATTAATTTATCAACATGATCGGTATTCTTAATATCAATTTGATAATTAATCTTCAAACTATTCATTAGTGCTAAATCACCTTTTGAAAAAATGTTAATTCTGTAAAGAACAAATATCAAGAACATTTGTGCAGACCACAAACCAATACCTCTAATTTTAGTTAATTCTTTAATCACATCATCTTCAGATGATTCTTGAAAATTAAAATTTGATTTTTGAAAATACTCGTAAACATTTTTAATATACTCTACTTTTCTGTGAGAAATTCCTATTGATTGTATATCATCAGAATGAATTTGTAAGACTTCTAAATTGTCAAGATTATTAATCATTTTTAAAAATCTTTCTTTAATTGTTATTGCAGCCTTAAAGCTTACTTGCTGCTCAATAATTAACAATGCCAAAGCTCTTGAATAGTTACTATCATATCTCTCTGATATATTGATTTCCTCTGAAAATCTTTTTATTAAATAATCCAGGCATTTATCTTTTGATAAAAAATTATATGCTTTTTTTAACGTTATCTCATTTAGAATCATATTCAAAAAAGAACGATATTTGTATTATGAGAAAAATATTTTTAATCTTAACTCTTATGTTATTTGCTTGTGAGCAAGATACAAAAGAAAAATTAGTAGTATACCAATCTCCAACATGCGGTTGTTGTTCTGGATGGGTAACAAATATGGAACAAAATGGCTTTAATGTAGAGTCAATTAAAACAAATGACATGTATTCGGCTAAGGTAAAAGCTGGTATTGATGTTACTCTTCAATCATGTCACACAGGATTTATAGATGGTTATTTTATAGAAGGTCATGTACCTCACGATGCAATTACTAAACTCTTAACTGAAAAACCTAATATTAAAGGTATAACTGTGCCTGGTATGCCAGCTGGTGTAAATGTACCTGGTATGGAGGTTACAAACGAAAGAGCAAAATTTGATGTTTTAGCTGTTAATACTGATGGATCGACATTCATTTGGAAACAGTATGAATAAATGAGAATTTTTTATTTAACAACGTTAATAATTATTATTAATTCCTGCAGTAAGGACAAAGAAAGCTGCTATACAATTCAGGATAAAAAAATTATTTCTGGGGAGTATTATTTTTTTGTTAATAATTCCATGGGATTTCAAACATCAAATAATAATCTAGGATCTGGAGTGCCAGATCCATACGGTTCAGGAAAAGTAGATGAAGAGACATATAATTCTCTTGGCATAGGTGATAAGTATTGTTTTTAAATAAAAAACCTGCCTAAAAAACCATAAAAAGGCAGGTTTGCAAATCAGATACTACATATAGTAGCGAACATAAACTAGGAATATAAATAATAGATTTATTTATTTTCTATTTAAATTTACCGCAACACAAAATGTTTAAACAATATTGAGCAAAATATTTTAACAGAATTATTAATTCATAAAATTTTGTTGCTAAATTTTAATAATTTGATTTTAAATCAAAAAAAAAATATGAATTTGAGAAAAATTAGTTTAAGTCATTTACCTCTATATAGTTTATTTTTGCTAATAATAACATCTTGTAATTCAGAAGTGAGTATCAATAGCATTAATAAAAATCAGTTAGGCAAAGAGACAAGTTTATACTTAAAACAACATTCAAAAAATCCAATAAATTGGCAAAGATGGTCAAATTCTATTTTTGATGTGTCAGAGGAGCTTAATAAACTAATTGTAATAAGTATAGGCTATTCAAGCTGTCATTGGTGTCATGTAATGGAAGATGAAACTTTTGCAAATGACTCAATAGCAAAAGTAATGAACGAAAACTTTGTCAATATTAAAGTTGACAGAGAAGAAAATCCAGATGTTGATCAAGTATACATGACTGCTTCACAGCTTATGACTGGCTCGGGAGGATGGCCATTGAACGTTATTACCCTTCCCGATGGGAGTCCTATATATGCAGGGACATATCATACAACTGCACAATGGGATAATATACTTAAAAGAATCATTAGGTTGAAAAACGACAATTATGAGGGTCTTAAAGAAATAGCAAACAATGTAAAAGAAGGAATTACAGATATAAATACTATTAGGAAAATTGAAGAACCAAAAGAATTTGACACTCAGTTTCTCAAGAATAATATAAATATTTGGAAAGATAAATGGGATTTAAATAATGGAGGTGATATAGCACAACAAAAATTTGTATCTCCATCAAAGTATTTATTTCTTCTTAACTACGGAAAAATATATAAAGACCTGGATGTTCTAGATCATGTCAAAAATACTTTAGATATAATTTCATCAAGTGGTTTAGTTGATTTTGTTGAGGGTGGATTTTATAGATATACTGTAGATGAAAAATGGGAAATTCCTCATTTTGAAAAAATGCTTTATGATCAAGGCCAAATGATAAGTCTTTATTCAAAAGCATATAAACTTTTCAAAAATGAGTATTATAAAGATTTAGTTTTTAAAACTATCTCATTTTTAAATTCAAGTATGTCACTAAATGAGAACTTATTTTATGCTGCTATGGATGCAGATACTGATGGAGAAGAAGGTAAATATTATTCCTTTAACATTGATGAATTAAAAGAAATAGCAGAAGACACTGATTTTAATTTATTTTTAGACTACTATAAGATCAATTTGGATAATCCATGGGAAAATGATAAATATTTACTTCTTCCAAATGAATATGAGCTAGAAAAAGAATGGCTTAAATCACAAAATAACATCAGTAAAGAAGAAATTAAAAAGTTAAAATCAACATGGATAAAAAATATTTTAGATATTAAATCAGACAGAACAAAACCAAGGATCGACGATAAAATAATTATATCATGGAACTCACTTGCAATTATTGGACTACTAGATGCTTATGAAAGTTTTAATAATAAGAGTTTTTTGGCACAAGCAGTTACTATGTTTGATGAACTAGAAAAAAAATCATTTAGAAAAAATAAGCTTGTACATACATACAAAGAAAATCAATTCCAGGAAGGTGTATTGGAAGATTATGCATATTTATCAAAAGCATCAATGAAACTATTTCAAGTAACTGGAGATGTAAAATATTTTAATTTTTCTAAGAAATTAATTGATGATGCAATAGAAATCTTTAATGATCCTAAATCTGACTTACTATATTTTAGCAACAATGAGGAGTTATTCTCGAAGGTTATTCCTATTGATGATGGGGTGATTCCATCTCCAAATTCTATTATATCGGAACAACTTTTTAATATTGGTCATATAATATTTGATGATTACTATTTGGACTTGTCAAATAAAATGGCTTCGTCTGTTGTTGATATAATTGATCAAAACATAAATGCATATTCAGTTTGGTCTAATAATATTTTAAATAGAACTGAATTATTTTATGAGATTGCAATAATTGGTCCTAATTCTCAGAATGTAACAGATGAGATATTAAGAAATTTTACTCCTAACACATTAGTTGTTCAATCAAATATAGATAGTGATATCCCTTTGTTCATCGATAGATTTTTTGATAATGAAACATATATTTATGTTTGTCAAAATAAAGTTTGTCAAAGACCTGAGACTAGTATTAAACTAGCACTTGATCAAGTACCATATATTAATTAAATGAAAAAAAATCTTTACCTACTAATAACGTTATTAATTATAAGCTGTTCGAATAATGAAAAAACTAAAGAATGTTCAACGTTTTTGGAATGTCTGGATGGCACTTATTGGACGAATAATAATAATATTTCTGTTTGGACGTTTAACGATGATATAAGTGGAGCTTATCTAGAAGTATATATAACCGGAGATAATTGTTATAAATACGAAAATAATTTTATTGTAAACGCAAAATTTAAATATCAAACAAAAGAAATACTTTCTGAGGAATTTAATGGTTCAGGTTGGCAATATACTATTGTTAATGATAGTGTAATAGAAAAAACTAAGTCTACTGGTGGAAATACTTCTTTCTTTTATAAAACTGATAAAATTTATCTAGATAATCTACTAGATCTTGATGAATGTAATTATTAGTTAAAGTTTTATAAAAATTTTCTTTTTAAACAAATAGTTTGCAGGAACATAAATAATCAGTACAAATATTATTGCATATAATAATGATGCAAGCTTTGGAAAAATACCTAATTCTATTAATGTATCGACAAAAACTGAGTTTAATTTAACTCCAATAAATCTATCACTATAAAAAATAGAAGTTAATGTTCCTGAAAGTACGTAAGTGAATATTGAGTTTGCTCCAAAAACTTGTGACATTTTAAACTTTTTATAGCCATTAACATCAATTAAATATGTAAATGCTGCTACTAGCATAAATGACATACCAGCCATTAAAAAAGTATATGAGGTGCTCCATAAATTTTTATTTACAGGAAATGACCAACTAAAAAAGTCTCCAACGAAAACTAATAAAAGACCTAATGAAAAAAGTTTAATAATCTTATCCTTAATATCTTTATTAGAAACCAGTATTGAACCAGCTACTAATCCAAAAACACCTGTAATAATAGAAGGTATAGTTGTAAGTATACCTTCAGGGTCCCATGTGTCCTGCCACATAACACCTGGTAAAAATTTACTATCAATATAATGCGCTAAGTTAAGCTCAGGAGATGTAAGGTCAGGAGTTCCAATACCAGGAACTGGAATATATAACATTATAAACCAATAAAGTATTAGAGTAATAAATGATATATAAATGAATAATTTTTTATCAATGAACAAATAAATTAGACCACAAAATAGAAAAACAAAAGAAATTCTCTGTAATACACCTACCCATCTAATACTGGTCAAGTCAAAATCAGGAAATACCCACAAGAAAACTCCAACTAAATAAATTTTAAATGCTCTCCAAATAATTTTTTTTAACACTTGATTTCTATTGAGTTCGTTAATTTTATTATTTAGAGATAAAACAATAGATACTCCAACAATAAAAAGAAAGTTTGGAAAAATATAATCAGTTGGTGTTAAACCATTCCAATCAGCATGAAGTAAAGGTGCATAAACATAATCCCAAGAGCCGGGTGTGTTAACAATAATCATAAAGATTAAAGTCATACCTCTTAAAACATCAATTGATAGTAACCTGTTTTTCATTTATAACTTATTTATTAACTAAAATTGTATTACCACCCCTACCTGTTTTATCAAACAATCTAAGATTTATAATATCACTATCTTGAATTTCTATTGGAGATTCATAAGTTTTACTTGATAAACTAGGCTCTGATCCATCAAGAGTATACTTTATGTCTAAACCAGGAAAAACTGTATTAGCAAATAGTTTATTGTTTATAATTACACCTCCTGGCTTTGGTAGGTCATAAGACAAACCACCAAAGATGTTATCAACTATTGGAAGTAATCTTTGCCCAATATTATTTGAAAACTTATTCCATTCTGCCTCTAAAGCCCTTCTTTTTAAGCCTGGGCCATCTATGTTCATCCATGAGTCATCATGTGACCATGCCTTTTGAGAAAACACAAGAATATTTGGCATAAACATATAATCAAGTATACCCTCGTTTCTAATGGTTTCACTCCATATTTGAGATTGAACTCCAACAATGTTTCTTATATTTTCAGGTTTGAGTTTTTCAGATCTTTCTATATAATCATCAGATATATTATTCTTTTCAACTCCGTAAGAGTCGTTAAATACATCAAATACATCTACAGTCCACATATCTTTATAATCTGCATATCCACTCCATGATAAACCTATATTATCAAGGTCTTTATCATCAACCATATCAAAGTAAAAAGCACTAGAATTACTCATTATAGTTTTATAACCAAGATTTGCATATTTATATATCATATCCTGTCTTCCATCTCCCCAATCATTATTCCATACATACAACAAAATATCATCTCCTTTAAAAAAGTCTTTAATCTGAGTTTCTGATTGGTTTCTTTCAGTCAATGTTAATAGTATATCATCCCAACCAGTCATTGTAGCTCCATAAGATGATATTTTATCATAGATTCTTCTCTGCATCATAGTGTATAAAGAATTATAGTCTCCAACAATAGAATTATCTCTCATAAAATTATCACACATGGGAGATTTCTGCCATGCTCCATAGGGTAACTCATCAGCAGCTACACCAAATTTCTCCATTTCTACACCTGCATCTTTGTACATTAAGTATATTTCATCAATTACTTTATTATAAAAGGTGAAAGAACTTTCTCTACAAACATTCATTATATTATCATTAAATCCTTGAGCAGAGTAATATTCACTTTTATCATCTGGATCAATTAATAAGTATTTTTCTGCTTCTTCTTGATTACCAAGTTCAATAAATTTTTGATATCTAGCATTCATTGAAACAATAGCAGATCTCATATGCGAAGGAACACTTATTTGAGGGATAATAAGTATGTTTCTTTCTTTTGCATAGTTTAAAATATCAACAAAATCACTTCGGGATAGATATCCAGATCCTGTTGAACCAGTATCATGACCAGAGCCATACATAGGAATTAAACTCTCTAATTCATCTTTAGTAAACGCTCTTTTAGAGCCAACACTTGTAAGTTCCTCAAGCCCAGGAATTTCAAGCCTCCACCCCTCATCATCTGTTAATCTAAAATCCAAGTGGTTAATTTTAAAAAATGATAAATAATCTAAAATTTGTTTAATTTTTTTTGAACCATAAAAGTTTCTTGAAATATCAAGAAGCATGCCTCTATAAGAAAATTTAGGCGAGTCTTCTATCTCAACAAATTTTATGTTTGTTTTTTCTATTTTAGATACAAGCAAAATTTGTTTTAAAGATTGTAAACCATAAATAGCCCCTGCCCTATCAGATGCTCCTATATTAATTCCATCATCGTTAATAGTAAGGGTATAAGACTCATGATCTAAGCTATCTGTTTGATTTATAACAATTTTGTTTAGCTGTTCACTGGAATCATTATTATTAAGCTCTACTAAATCATTGAAAATTGATTTAACAAAATTATCTTCTATATCAATGTTATCATCAATTGTTAATGAATAGTAGCTGTAAAGTTCTACTTCACCTTCGTTAAATATAATATTACTAGGGGTGGGAACAATTAGATCCAATTCAGACTTATCAAGTAAAGTACTGGAGATAAATTTGTTATACCTATCAGTTGCAGAAGGTGAATTTAAATTTTCAATTCCTTTTGCATTTTTCCAGTTGTATTCAAATTCAACGGGTATTATGTTATTGTTTGTTGTAACAAAACCACCAACTGGCAGGTCTGATATTCTATTTACATCACCTTTTTGTCCAACATCTATAGATAATGATGATTTTTTTGGAAGAATATATTTACTTCCAAATGAAAGAATATTATAGTATTGCCCACCTACATATTCATAAATTATATTTTCTGGAAGATTATCAGAGTCAACCATTGAACTTTGCTGATTCCAGTGGAGAGACCAAGGTGAGTTTAAGTCAATTCCTGATGTGTTATTGATAGAGAAAGTTGCATCAAAAGATCCATCTCTCATCTCTGTAATTTCGTATGTAACTTTTATTGAATGTTTGATTGAATTACATGAATTTAATGTAATTAATAAAAGAAAAATTAAAACTTTTCTAAACAATTTATTATTTAATCCTAGTAAATTCAATAAGATCATCATTTTTGGCACTTATAATGTAATCATTTTCTTTAAGACTAATTAACTCCATATCCTTAACATCACCATTTATAAAAAGACCACTTTCCTTTGTAGGGACCGCACTAAAACCTTTAATCGGAGAAAATTCTAAATATACTCCAACACTACCATCATTTCTAGGAGTTTCAACCTCAGAATTATACATATTCCCAGAAATAATTATGTCAGTATATCCATCATTATTAATATCTTTTTTCAATATTTTGTTTACTGCTGATAATTGAGCTAAAACAGGTAAATTGTTCATTTTAAATGAGTTGCCAGTATTTTCTAAATAAACAGATGAAAAAGTTTTTGTGAAATAATGTAAGGAGTTGTCTAAAGCTGGCTCAGTATATACATCTTCAAGTGTTGCAATTGAGAAAGCATCATAGTCTTTAAATTTTGTTTTAATCGCTGGGATTTGATCTGAAGAACACTGTCTTCCTCTTAAAGGATACTGCTCACCATTGTTAAAATAACTTAAAACAATGTCACCAGTACTATTTTGATCAAAATCGTTATAAAATATATCAAACGTTTCCTCTTCAGAAGTTTGATATTTATAATTATTACCAAGATTACCAACTACAAAATCTAAATCTCCGTCATTATCAAAATCTTCTGAAACAACATCATACCACCAACCTCTAGTTGAGTCTTTATCAATTATAGAATTATCTTCACTAAACGATCCTTCAATATTTTTATAAAAAATAATAGGAGTCCACTCTCCAACAACAATTAAATCAGGCCATGAATCGTTATTATAATCTGCCCAAACGGATGATGTTACCAAACCTATATCTTTATAAGGAAAAACTGAATCATCAGCATTAGTAAAGGAAATTTTATCTTTTGATGAATTATTTATCAGAAGATAACTGTCAGCAGGAATAGGATAATTACCTGGAACAACCCTTCCACCAACAAATAGATCAAGATCTCCATCCTTATCAAAGTCTGCAGAAGAAACTCTCATTCCACTTGAAAAGTTATCAGGGATAGACTCATCGTTAAATTTAAAATTACCAAAGCCATCATTCATATATAACCTATCCTTTAACATTGGAGAATTAGGCTCATACTCATTTCCTCCAGATACAATATAAAGATCTTTATCTCCATCATTATCAAAATCTTCAAGAATCATATCCATATCTTCATAATTTTTATGAGACTCAGGAAATACGTTATCAACTAAGTTGAAAGAACCTCGATTATTTTGAATAAAAAGAGCAGTTTTTTGATTTTTTGCACCTCCAACAATAAAATCTTCTAATCCATCTCCATTAACATCACCAGAGGCAATTCCTGGACCAAGTCTAGAATTTTCATGAGGAAGTAATACTTCCTTTTCATAATCATTATAGACATTCTCTTGATGTTTGTATTCAATAATATTTTCTGATTCAAAGTATGTCATATAATCATTATTAGCGATTACTTCCTTTGAAACAGAATTATTTATATCTAGCTCAATTGTAGAGTTTATTTCTATATTATCCAAGATTTGTTGATTTCCGTTATTCCATATTACTGTAATTTTTTTGATTTTATCATCATTACCAATGCCAAAGTTTAAATATGAGGACACGGAAGACTGAAACCCTCTAGTCATTGTTAATTCCTGCATCTGCGAAGTCGATTCTGTCTCAACAATAACTCTACTATCAATACCTAAGAGATTTTTATCATCTCCTTTTAGCTTTATTTTAATAAAGTTATTTGTAGAGTTGTTTTTATATATTTGAGCTTCTTGGTCAACATTATTAATTATAATTTCAAGATCTCCATCATTATCTAAATCTGCATATGTTGCGCCATTTGAAAAGTTTGCATCATCTAAGCCCCAATCTTTTGAAACATCTGAAAAAGTGAGATCTGAATTATTTCTAAATGTAAAATTAGCAATTGGTTCAGATGGAATTTGATTTGTGTAATACAGGAGACTATCCTTGGCCATTGGCCTTAATTTGATGTCATTAAAATAGTCTTTATTGTTAATCTCTCTTCTAATACCATTAGAAATAAATAAATCTTTCCAACCATCATTATCAAAATCAGCTAGAAGGGGACCCCAACTCCAATCAGTTGATGATATACCAGATAATCTGGATATGTTGCTAAAAAAAGGTTTATTTCCCTGGATTCTTCTGTTCAGCTGAAGAGTATTATGCATGTATTGGTAATGAAACCCATAATTAACTGTACTCCAGAATAAATCTGGATTCATACTTGCCATATTAGCTTTAGATCTTCTATTATCCTTAGCATCCATATCTACTTGAATATAATCTAAAAATAGATCATTATTAAAGTCTGCGATATCAACTCCCATTCCATAAAAAGATGTCTGATTAGTAGTCTCTTTTATTTGCTCTGAGAAAGTTCCATCCCCGTTATTCATATACATAAAGTCAGGAGAACTAAAATCATTAGATATATATAGATCTGGGTATGAATCATTATTTAAATCACCAACTGTAGCACTTAAAGTAAGACCATAAGTTCTTAAACCAGCTTCTTCTGTAACTCTAGTAAAAGTTGACCCATCATTTCTGTAGAGATTATCTGTCTCAAAGTCTCCTGTATTCTGCATTTTATAGTAATAATAACTTCTGGGTGCATCAAATGGTGTCATTGGATAGTTTGCTACATATAAGTCTAAATCTCCATCTTTATCGTAATCAAAAAAAGTTGCTTGCACACTGTTACCTATGTCATCAATACCATATTCTTTTGCCATTTCAGTAAATGTATTATCCTTATTATTTACATAAAGCTCATTATTTTTAACGCCATCTAAACCGGCAACTGAAACATATATATCTAAAAATCCATCATTATTTATATCAATCATTGTAGATCCAGTATACCATCTATTATCTCCTGAAATACCTGATTGAATAGTTATGTCATCAAACTTTAGATTCCCCTTGTTTAAATACAACTTATTATCAGTCATATTTCCAGTAAAGAATAAATCATCTAAATTATCATTGTTGATATCTCCGACAGAGACTCCACCCCCCATGTAAATGTATGGGTAAGTAAAATAATTTATTTGATTATCCTCTTGTAGTTTATTTATGAAATTTACTCCAGTATTATTTGGAGATAGTAAAGTAAATTGCTTATCTGACTCATTGGAGCATGAGGCTAATAAAGAGATAGCAATGATATTTACAATTAGTAGGTTAATGTTTTTCATACAATAAATTTAAAAAAAAACAGGATGAAAATTAATTCATCCTGCTTTTATTTTTAGCTATTTTTAGTTAATTAATGGCCAGGATTTTGAGTTAGAGCACCCTCAGATGAATCAATTGCATCTAAAGGAATTGGTAAAGCATTATGTTTAGAAGAAACAGCATTTGCTCTAGCAGCAAAAGGAGGAATAGTTCTCCCTTCATGCGTGATATAAGCATTTAATGTTTCTACCATAGTGTCCCATCTTCTCAAGTCAAATAATCTATGACCTTCCATACCTAATTCAACTCTTCTTTCATGTCTTACTGCATTTCTTGCAGCAGCAGCATCTGTCCAAGCAGAGTTATAAGTACTAATATTATAGTTAGGTGAACTATCAGCTTTTGGCGAATTTTTAGCTCTTGTTCTAACTTGATTTACATAACCTCTTGCTTTTTCAAGATTACCAGTTTCAACAGCAGCCTCAGCAGCCATAAGAAGAACATCAGCATATCTAACTATGTGATAATTGATACCTGTTCTTTGTTCTCCCCAACCACCAGTACCTCTGTTGTCAGAGTCTCCAGCTGTATAGAAATTTTTCTTTGCAGCATAAGGACCAGAAATATCTGTAAATGATGCTCTAATGTTTTCTTTACCAGTAAAAGTACCAAAACCATTAAAGTCAATTCCTCTTCTAGCAACTGTAAAGTCAATTCTAGGATCTAGAGGACCTGAATGTGGAGTAAAAGCTTCACCAGAATCGATTCCTGCATCATTAGTTATATCACTAGTAATCCAGTTTGATAAAGGTAATCCGTTGGAGTCTGTTTGGAAAGCATTAGCTAAATTCTGTGATGGTTGATAAAAACCACAACAAAGACCTCCAGTCATAGGACCAACAGGGAAGTTTAGTGTACCTCCTCTATTACCTTGAAAAGATTGTCCACCATCAGCTGCAAATTGAATAGAGAATACCATCTCAGGGCCATTTTCTCCGTCAGATCTGAAGTTTGAAAAATAATCTTCAGCTAAAGCATAATCACCTGAGTTAATAACTGACTCTAAAGCAGTAGAAGCAGCAGCCCACTTAGATTGATAAAGAAGAGCTTTACCTAAAAATGCATTAGCAGTTGATTTAATAGGTCTTCCAGGTTCTGAATAATTTCCACCTCTCGAAGAAGGCAAGTTAGCTGCAGCATATGTGAAATCAGCCTCAATTTCAGACCATATTGGCCCACTATTAGGTTGATTAAATTCACTTGCTGCAAAATTAGCAGATGAGATGAATGGAACATTCACCCACATCTTTTGTAACTCAAAATTATAGTGACCTCTTAAGAATCGAGCTTGAGCCATTTCAGTAGTAAAAAGACTTGGATCATCAGATGACTCAATTAAACTAATCACTGAGTTTGATCTATTAATACCTGCGAAAATTGCTCTCCACTTATTTAATAAGTAAGGGTTTGTAGTATCCCAAGTATAAAGCTCTAGAGCAAGCAAGTCAGCTTGGTCACCGTCAGTTGAACCTTTATGAGCTTCGTCAGCTAAAACGTCCATCCACCAGTTATCTGCTGAAACATGCCAATCGGCACCATGTCCTTGACGAATTCCGTCAAGCATTGAGTATGCACCAACTAAAAGTAGGTCTACTCCAGTAGCATTCTGTAGAGAGGCATCACTAAGAGCTCCTACAGGGTTTATTTCTGTAAAATCATCAGAACATGAAACTAAAAGTAATGTTGCTGATAAAAATAATGTTATAAATTTTTTCATAATTCTAATTTTTTGGGGTTAAAATTTAATATTAATTCCTAAAGATGAAACACTTTTTAATGGATACTGTCCTGTATACCATCCAAGTAATAATGAACCTCCATTTGGAACTTCAGGATCAAATCCTTCAAAATCCGTTAGAGTTAACAAGTTTGTTCCATTGTAGTATAATCTTGCACTTGAAGCTCCAATTTTAGAAGCTAAAGAGTTAGGTAGTGTATAACCAACCTGTAAAGATCTTAACCTAACAAATGAACCATCTCTCACAAAGAATGAATTTGATTGAGTAAACTCATTATTTATAATTGTCTCACTTAAAGCAGGATAAGTCGCATCTGGGTTAGATGGAGTCCATGCGTCTAAAACTCTTGTACTTCTGTTAGAGTTAAAGAATGCAGGACTTTCATAATACAATGCTGTATTATCAAAAATATCATTTCCGATTGATCCATTCCAGAACATACTCATGTCCCAGTTTTTATACGAAAAATTCATATTAAAACCAAATAGGAAATCTGGATGTGGGTCACCAATTTTAGTTCTATCGTTATCATTAATAACACCATCACCATTAATATCTTCATATTTAAAACGTCCAGGAGCAGCCCCGTCTTGTGAAGCATGAGCAGCAACTTCAGCATCATTTTGGAAAATACCAAGAACATTTCTACCATAGAAATAAGCTAAAGGTTGACCTACTTCAGTTCTTGAAATAGAACCAACTCTATCTCCACTTGCACTATAGAATTCACTAATTAATTCTGTTACCTCGTTAATAGCTCTTGTAACATTAGCAGAAAATCCATACCTAAGTCCAGAGGAAGTAACATCATTATAAGAAAGAGATAAATCAAATCCTGTTGATTGCATTGAACCAAGGTTAGTAAAAGGAGCACTTGAGTCAATAGCTGTTGTACTGATTTTTTGTGTATCCTCACCTACTAGACCGTTAGTTTCATTTTTAAATATGTCAATTGTTGCTTGAAGCTTATTGTCAAAGAAGCCCATATCAAAAGCAATGTTCATTGCCGTCATTGTTTCCCATGTAAGCTCAGGGTTACCTTTTGAAATTAATGTAGCACCTGGAGTAGCTAGTCCTGCACCATTGAAGTTATAGTAAGCTATAAATTCATTTTGATCAGAAATGTTAACATCTAGGTTTGAACCACCAATTTGTTGGTTTCCTAACTCACCATAAGATACTCTCATTTTTAGTGTATCAAACACAGAACTATTAAACCAGTCTTCTTCGCTTAATAACCATCCAAAACTACCAGATGGGAATATTGCATCAGCTGTTGCTCTTGCAAATCTTGATGTATCATCTTTTCTTACAGTTGCAGTTGCAAAATATTTTCCACCAAATGACCAGTTAGCAGTTGCAAATAATGAGAATATTGAACTTGAATTTTGAGCTGCATATGAAACTACAGGAGTTCCTGCACCATTACTCATTAAATAAAACTCAGGAGTTTCATATAAATAGTCAGTTCTAAGAATTTGGCTACCCTTAAAATTTTGTTTAAGCGCTTCTGTACCAAGAAGAACATCTAATGTATGATCTCCAAAACTATTTCTATAGTTTAATGTGTTTGTAACAACCCATTCATCTTGTCTGAAATGTTGCTCAGTTAAAGTGTTTACAGCAAGAGCTTCACCATGTTCAGGATTTAAAGCATTGAAATACCTACCATGTAAATCTCTCATTTGAATACCTGCAGATGTTTTAAATCTTAACTCAGGTGTAATATCCCACTGAAAAAACATATCACCAATAGCTCTTAAATTTTTATTATAGTCATCTCTTGATCTATATAAATCAGATACTGGATTGTTATGAATTCCTAATCTTGTTGAATTACTGTAAGTACCTGCAAAATTTCCATTTGTATCATAAACTGGTACTAAAGGTGAAGATCCAGTTGCTCTTTGAATTGGGTCATTTGGAGCAGTAGGCTCTTTATCAAAAGTTACGTTAATTCTAGATCCTAAAGTAATTTTATCTCCAATTTTAAATTCAGAGTTCAATCTAGCTTGTGCTCTTTGGAACTTATTATATACCATAATACCTTCTTCATCTAAATAGTTTGCTGATAAATGATATCTACCATTTTCAGAACCTCCAGATGCAGAAATTCCAATATTTTTTATTTCAGCAGTGTGAAAAATTTCATCTAACCAATCAGTTCCACCAGGAGTTACCTTAGCTTGAGCTCCAACATATGCTTGACCACTCGGAATTGGCACATTTAAAAACTGTGGAATAGATGGAGTAGGTCCACTACCATACTGTGGGTGTGTTGGTGTATTACCGTCATTTAGAATACTCTGCCATGTCATATCAGCATGTTGTTGAAGATTTAACATTTCAGGTCTTTGAGTAACATTTCCAAAACCATATGTGGCATTTACTTCAAGGGTGTTTTTTGTGTTATACGAACCTTTCTTTGTAGTAACAACGATTACACCGTTTGATGCTCTAGCTCCATAAATTGCAGCTGAACCATCTTTTAATACACTTATATTGTCAATGTCATTAGGACTAATATCCCTCATAACATTTGGATCAGTAGTTTGAATACCATCAATTACATACAATGGATTGTTATCATTTGTGGTACTGTAACCACGAATTCTAACAACAGGTGCAGCACCAGGCGCACCTCCAGATATTACCTGAACACCTGCAACACGTCCTTGAAGTGCTTCAGCAGAATTTGTTACCTGAGTCTTGAATGCCTCTTCGGTATCAACAGTTCCAATTGCACCAGATAATGATCGCCTTTGCAAGGTTTGATATCCTGAAACCACAACTTCATCAAGAATATCAACTGATGTAGCAAGAATAACATCTATGCTAGTTTGGTTTCCTACTGTAATAGTTTGAGAGGAGAATCCCAAACTTGAAAAAGTCAACTGATTTCCAGCCGACGCGTTAATTTGATAATTACCATCAAAGTCTGTAACAACACCTATCGTTGTTCCTTCAACTACAACTGTAGCACCAGGAATAGGGTTACCACTTTCGTCAGAAACACTACCTGAAATATTGTTCTGAGCAAAAATTAAACTAGATGATAACATCAATACAACTAAAAAAGCTTTTTTCATGTTAATTAAGTTTAGTTTTAAGACTCCAATATAAGTTAAAAAATTGTTAAAATGCAAAAAAAAATTATCAAAAATTGTTAACCATAAAAAATTAAGTAACATAAATTAAGAATATGATAATTTTAATGTTTACAGGGGGTAAGGTATAATTTTCTGTATCTTAATTAATTACACCTCTAAGAATTAACCAATTTTTAACAACATTGGGCCAAGATTCGATTGTTCCTCTATTTTTTGCAAGCCCATATCCATGACCGCCATCTTCCCAAATATGAAGTGATGATGGAATATTATTATCCCTAAGAGCAGTATAATAACTAATGCTATTTTCAGGAGGTGTACCCTCATCATTATTAGAGTGGATAAGTATAGTTGGAGGTGTTTCTTGATTTACATTTAAGTCATTGGAATAATCCTGAATAATATTCACATCTGGGTTATCGCCAAATAAACTATTAAATGTACCTGAACCATTTTTTTGAACCTCTATATTCATAGTGATTACAGGGTAAACTAAAATTGCAAAATTTGGTTTATTAAGACCTAATTTACCTTTAGTTGATATAGTTGATGCTAAATGACCACCTGCTGAGAAACCAATTACACCAACATTATTTGGATCAATATTCCATTTTTCTGAATTATCTCTAATTAATTCAATAGCTCTAAATGCATCGCTTGATGCAACAGTTTGTTTACAGAGTCCATCATAATTATTAGGAAGTCTATGCTTTAACATAAATGCATCTACACCCAATTCATTTAACCACTTAGCTATTGAGATTCCCTCATTAGTAATGCTTAGAAACCTATATGCTCCACCTGGAATAACCATCACAGCAGGTTTATTCACATCTTTATTTTTTGCTGGGTAGTACCAAATCTCTGGATACTCTACCTCATATATATATGTACTTCCATCACTTTCAATAATTCTATCCTTCTTATTTATATCACAATCCAAATTAGAGTTATACAAGGGTATTTTTTGCTGAGCAATAATTTGAGTTGAAGATGATAATGCGAAACATACTATTAGAAATCCTTGAAATATTTTATTATTCATATCCCTAATATATTAATATTTATAAATCTTACTTTAAGAAAAATTTAAATTATTATCGTCTATATAAATTGTATATTGGCCATAAGAATTATGAAGAAAAATTGGACAATCAGTATTATGTTGGTATTGATATCTATACTAGTATCTTATTTGACAAATATTTGGCTACTCCTTCTTTTTATTCCTATTGGGTCATTAATTTTAAAAAATAGATAATGGAATGGTACGAAAAAAACAGAAAAACAATTATTATATTATTCGCTTGCTATGTAGTATTTCGAGTAATACAAATGACTCTTCTCTAATGAGACTCTTTCTGTCAATATTTTTTTTTACAAGCTTATTAAACTCTCAAATCAATCCAAATAATATTGATATCGTAAGAGATGATTATGGTGTACCTCACATTTTTGCTAAAACAGATGCTGAGCTTGCATACGGTCTTGCATGGGCAAATTCTGAAGATGACTTCACAACTATACAAGAGGCATATTTAGCAGGAAATGGTATGCTATCAAAATATATAGGACTTGATGGAGCTCCAGCTGATTTCATAACTCAATTTATAGGGTCTAAAGAAATCATTGATGAAAAAATAGGAGAAATCAGCAAGGAGTATTTTGATGTGATTTCTGGTTACGCTCAAGGGTTAAATTCCTATGCCAAAAACCATCCAGATAAAGTATTGTATAAAAAACTTTTTCCAATTACTCCTAAAATGATGATGATGTATAGTCAGTTACAACTTTTCATTTCAAATCAAGGTGCGGACTGGGCAGGAAGAATTCTAAACAATGATACACAGGATGAGTTTTTAGATCAAAATCTTACAGGATCTAATGTTATCGCTATGAATAGTAATAAGACTGATAATGGCGAAACTTTTCTTGCAATTAATACCCATCAACCCCTTGAAGGTCCTACATCATGGTATGAAGTTCATTTAAATAGCGAAGAAGGAACAAATATTATCGGCACTCTTTACCCAGGAACTCCTCATATTTTAATAGGAGTAAATGAAAACTTAGGTTGGTCTCATACAGTTAATTACCCTGACAAAACTGATGTATTCAAATTAAGGATGAAAAATAATAGAAAATATATTGTTGATGGTGAGGAATACAAATTAGAAAAATTAAAAGCTAAAATTAGTGTCAAGGTCCTTGGTATTCCAATTACTATAAATCGAAAATATTTTAAAAGCATTTATGGCCCAACTTTAAAAAATAAATCTGGATACTACTCAATTAGAACTCCAACCCTTTTCAATATTCGAGCACTTGAGCAATGGTGGAGAATGGGTAAATCTAAAAATTTTACAGAATTCTATAATAATTTAAAGATGAAGCAAATTCCTGGATTTAATATTGGATATGCTGATAGATATGATACGATATTTTACATATCTAATGGAATAATTCCTAAAAGAGCTGAAGGTTATAACTGGAAAGGAATCGTCCCTGGAGACACAAAAAAAACTCTATGGACTGAATATCATGATATAGAAGACCTTCCACAAGTTATACAACCAAAAGCTGGGTTTATATATGATGCAAATCATTCTCCATTTAAATCAACATCAGCTGATGAAAACCCTAAAGAACAAGATTATAGCGAGAGAATGGGATATGAAACATATGATAATAATAGATCGACGAGATTAATTGAATTAATTGAGAGTTATGATAGAGTTTCATACAAAGATTTTAAGGATATCAAGTACGATAATTCATTTCCATCAAAGTTTAACTATAATTTCATGGACATAAGTATAATTGAGACGCTAAAAATTGATCCTGATAATGATTTATTTGAAATGTTAGATACAATTCAAAAATGGGATAGAAAGACTGATATAGATTCACAAGGTGCAGGAATTTATGGTGTTCTATATTATCAACTTGTTTGGAGATATAGAAACGAAATACAAAAAAATAATAATACTGTGAGCAAGGAAACCCTACTATCAGCTTTAGCAGATACCAAAGCATATTTAATTGATAATTTTGGTTCTATTAACATAACTCTTGGAGACTTTCAAAAACTAGTTAGAGGTGATAAAGAGATTCCTATATGGGGGCTTCCAGATGTTATAACTGCAATGTCATCAAGGCCATATAAAGAAGGTAAACATAAAGTTACCCAAGGTGAATCATATATTGGACTTGTTAGGTTTAATAAAGAGGGTCCAGTTCTTGAAAGTATTATTTCTTTTGGTAACTCTGACAACCCAGAGTCAGATCATTATACAGATCAAATGGATTTATATTCAAAATTTAAGACTAAAAAAATGACATTTGATAGAGAAGAAATTTACACTAAAGCTAAAAGTATTTACCACCCTAATTAAGACTAACTAGTAGCTTTTTTGTAAATATTTTCATAAAGAGGAATTACTTTTTTGATATCATACTTTTTTGCATTCTCAAATGCCTGAGACTTAAATTTCTTTTTTAAATTTTCATTAGATAGAATTTCAATAGCATTATTTGACATAGAGTCTATGTCGCCAACGTCACTTGTAAAGCCTGAGTTACCATTAATATTTAACTCTTTTAACCCCCCAACATTAGTAGAAATTACAGGAACTTTTAGAGCCATTGCCTCAAGAGCAGCAAGACCAAAACTCTCTTTTTCAGAAGGGAGCAAAAATAAATCTGAAGAACATAAAATTTCATCAACTTCATTTGTCTTTCCAAGAAAAATAACTTTATTTTTTAAATTATTTTTTCTTAGAAAATCCTTTGCTTTTTTCTTTTCAGGACCATCACCAACCATAATAAGTTTAGAGTTTATTTTTTGTGAAATTTTATTAAAAATCTTGAGCACATCTATTATTCTTTTTAATGGTCTAAAATTACTTATATGAACTATTATCTTTTCTTCTCCCTGTGCAATCATGTTCCTCTCACATAAATGATGTTTTTTATCATATTTATCTATGTCAATAAAATTTGGAATTACTTCAATATCTCGTTTAATACCAAAAAACTCTCTAGTATCATCTCTAAGACTGTTAGATACACATGTTACGATATCTGACTTATTAATACTAAAGGTCACTGCTGGTTTATAAAAAGGATGATTACCAACGAGAGTTATATCAGTACCATGAAGAGTAGTAATTATAGGAATGCTGTATCCATTTTCATCAAGTATCTTTTTTGCCATATATGCAGCATATGCATGAGGTATTGCATAATGCACATGAAGAAGATCAATTTTATGTTTAGAGACTACATCATATAGCTTACTTGATAGTGCTAATTCATAAGGTTCATATTTAAAAAGAGGATAGTCAGGAACATTGACCTCATGATAGTGAAGATTTTTTGATAAAGCATCTAATCTTACAGGTTGACTGTAAGTAATAAAATGTATTTCATGTCCTTTTTTTGATAGTTCAATCCCAAGCTCAGTTGCTACTACTCCTGAACCACCAAATGTAGGATAACATACTATTCCAATTTTCATTTTAATCAATTATTGATTTATAAACTATTTCTTGAGATCTTGTTCTTATATTACTCTTTTGAAGCAAAGTATTTTCCCTAGTTGGAAAGGTTCTGTTTGAAAGGAATACAAATATTATTTCTTCATCAGGATCAGCCCAAGCCATTGAACCAGTATAACCATAGTGTCCAAAACTATTCATTGAAACTCCACCAAAAGTTGAACCGTGGGTACCCTCAATTTGCGGCTTGTCAAACCCTACTCCACTTCGATTATCATACTCACAGAAATAACATGTATTAAATACATCAAAAGATTCTGACTTGAAAAGTCTTTGATTATTGTAAATGCCACCTTGAATCATTGCTTGAAGTATAACGGCAACTTCATAAGAATTAGAAAATAATCCAGCATGACCAGATACACCACCTAACATTGCTGCCCCCTCATCATGAACGTAACCATGTAGTTTTGAATATCTAAAAAAATCATCTTCCTCAGAAGGAACAATCTCATCTAATTTTATTTTTTTATATGGATTAAACATTGTTCTTTCTAGTTGAAGCTTATTAAAAATTCTTTCTTCTGCCAATAGATCAAGTGGTTTATTATATATCTCTTCAAACCAAAATTTTAAAAAGTAAAAGGGTAAGTCAGAATATTTAAATTCAAGTTTTTCAATCAACTCACTCTCTACAATTGATTTAAATATCTTATCCTTATAATTTTTTTTTAGATATAAATTTTCAGAAACAGGTGTTGAAAAAGATGATCTGAAATTAGTTTTATAGAATCTTGACTTTGGTTTTTCTTTCCTATTTAATGTTTCTTCATAAAATGGAATCCATGGTCTTAACCTAGCGAAGTGAGATAACATTTCTTTCAATGTTATTTCCCCCTTATCAGCAAGTTTTCTTTTTGGAAAAAGCTCATTAAGTTTTGTATTTAAAGAAAGGTTTCCAGTCTCATATTCTTGAATTACTAAAGGCATTGTAGCTAGAATTTTAGTGATAGATGACAAATCAAATATATGATCATTCTCAAGTTTATTTAATTTTTTATATGTATGATATCCAAAACTTTTATTGTAAACAATTTTTCCTTTTTTTGACACCAACATCTGAATTCCAGGAGCCATCATTGAGTCAATAGCAGATATTGCAATTGAATCTAAATATGAAAGTTTTTTTTGATCAAAACCTTCATAAGCAGGCCTTGAGTATCCAAGAATATTATTCTTACCAATTGATATACCATGATTTACTGGATAAAAATTATTTGAAACAGGTAATTTTCCTTTAAAAGATCTTGTACCTATCATTAAATCAGCCATTACTTCTTGAGAGATCATATTATTTTGATAACCTACAATAATTGAGTCGAAATGATCGATTTTTTCAAAAGAATTAAGACTGTATGGATTTAAAAATAAACTTAAAATTACACTGTTGTTCTCCCCTATTTTTTCTATTATTTCAGATACATTTTTGGGGATTATATTTGAGGCATAAGGGCTAGAACTCGAACCATGATAAGAGATTATTATACCATCATATTTTGTTTTATCAAATAGTGAATTATAATCTTCTGAATTATAGAAATCAACTTCAACATATTTTCTTAGTTTATCGAAGAGATAGCTTGATTCATTTCCAAATGAAACATGCAAATATTTTTTATTTTTTGATAAAGGAATAAGTTTGGAGCTATTTTTTACTAATGTTATTGCAGATTCCATAGCTCTTGAGTATAAAAGGGTATCTTTAGGCGTATTAACTCTTTCTAAAATATTTTCAGAAGAAACCTCTATTATTTCATCTAAATTAGATTTAGCTTTTAGAGATAAGATTTTTTTTACTGATTCAGATAATTTACTCATGGGAATCTTTCCACTCTTTAACTTTTCAGCAATTAGATTTATACCCTTGGAAACATCCGTAGACATTAAGATAATGTCATTTCCAACTTCAAAAGCTCTAAGATCAACATTTATATCAGGATCTTGAAGAACACCTTTCATATCAAGCGCATCTGTTACTGTTATACCAGTAAATTTATATTCTTCTCTTAAAAGACTATTTATTGTTTTCTTTGACAATGAAGATGGATATTTTTTATCTATAGATGGAACACTAAGGTGGGCTGTCATAACAGATTCTACAACACCATCATCAATTAATTTTTTAAAAGGATAAAGTTCAACCTCATTGAGTCTTTTCATGTTTCCATTAATTACAGGGAGTGTCTTATGAGAATCTTTGTCAGTATCACCATGACCTGGAAAATGCTTAACTGAAGTAAATATACCTGCCTCTTTATGCCCATTTAAATATGCTTTTGCCTTTTGATATACATTTTCGGGATCTTCACCAAAAGATCTATTTCCAATTATTGGATTTTTTGAATTATTATTTACATCAACAGATGGAGCAAAATTATAGTTAATACCAAGAGCTTTGTTCTGCTCTGCCATTCTCCTGGATATACTTTTAACTAAATTATTGTCTTGTATAGCACCAAGTGTCATATTCCAAGGATGAGCGAAGACATCTGATAATCTTTGCGAAGGACCCCATTCTGCATCCATAGTAACTAATAAAGGTGTTTTAGCAACTGCTTGAAATTTATTTAACCATTCTATGTGAGATTTTGTTGTTCCAATTGAAAATATTAAACCACCAATTTTGTTTACTTCAACTAGTTTTTTTATTTCTTCAAAATCTGATTGCTCTGGTGATACCCAATTAATAAATAATTGTGCAATTTTTTCTTCAAGTGAAAGAGAACTATAAATACTATCTACCCATTGTTTCTTTTTGTAATTCAAATCAGAATAAATATCCTGTGGATAAATTAGAGAGGTATGGAATAAAATTAATAATAGAAGAAGTTTTTTCATTCTTAAATAAATTTTGACAACCAAGAAGAACTTAGCTTGATTTCAAAATTATTTAAAAGTTCTTTCTTTGTACTGACTGTCATATTGAATATAACTGTTTCTGATGAAATAGATCCATTTTTTAAATTGTTTTTTAGATCTTTTAGAGTAATTGATTTAATCAACGAACCAGTTCTATAATTAACTATAAGCCTGTCTAACAAGTTTTTGTTTATAGTATTGGAAATATCTTTTAATAACTGAAGTGAGTAGTCAATTGAACATCCTCCAATTGGATTAAATTCTTCATTTACTGCAATGACTAAAAAACGATTGTTTAATATCTTATAAGATGCTTGTAACTCTTTATTATGAGCCATCCAATTCGCCACGAATACGTCTGATTTTTTATTAATAGTATCAATATCAGACTCATTAAAATCATCATTTGATTGGTAGATCCATATTCTTGATTCATCAGATATTTTATCAAATTCTACTTTCATAAATCTTCTGCTTTTTCAATCATTTGAGCAATATCTAGAACATCCATATTTTTTTGTTTAGCTGTCATACCGTCACTCATCATAGTGTTACAAAAAGGACAACTTACAGCAACTATTTCTGAATCTGTATCTATTGCTTCCTCAGATCTTTTAATATTGATATCTTGATTTCCTTTCTCAGGCTCTTTAAACATTTGAGCACCACCAGCACCACAACATAAAGATTTTGACTTACAACTTTTCATTTCAACTAATTCAGCATCAAGTTTATCAATAACTTCTCTTGGAGCTTCATAAATACCATTTGCTCTTCCTAAATAGCATGGATCATGATAAGTTATCTTCTTACCCTTATAGTATCCTCCACCAATTGTAATTTTATTTTCTTTTATAAGATTATTAATAAAAGTAGTATGATGAATTACTTTATAATTACCACCCAATTCAGGATATTCGTTTTTAATGGTATTAAAACAGTGCGGACAAGTTGTAATTATATTTTTAATATTATATGAATTTAATATTTCAATATTAGAAACAGCTTTCATCTGAAATAGAAATTCATTACCTGCTCTTTTTGCTGGATCACCCGTACAAGATTCTTCTTTTCCTAAAATAGCATATGAAATATTTGCTTTGTTTAATATTTTAACAAAAGCCTTAGTCACCTTTTTTGAACGATCATCAAAACTACCAGCACATCCTACCCAAAATAAGTATTCAGGGACTTCACCTTTTGATTTAAGATCTGATAAAATTGGTACTTTCATATTAAATCTTATTTATTTTTATCGTCATCAAAGACCTCAATTGTTACTTTTTTCTCCACAAGATCAGTAAACTTTCCATTATACCTAGTTGCCTTAACTAAATGATTATCTATCCAGTGGTAATTGCCTCCTCTTGGCTTACCCATCAATAAACTATGATATTTAAACCCGTTATCTTGTAACCATTTTTCTGTTACTTCCCTGTGTGACTCAATTCTAGCAGTAAAAAAACAAATTATATGACCTTTATCATACCAATTATTTATTGTTTCAAGAGCATCGGGATATAACTTTGCTGTTGCCATTCTATCAGGCTCTTCATTAGGAATATCATCACATATAGTTCCATCAATATCAATTAGGTAATTTTTAATACCCTCTGGTAGGATTGGGCTGACTTTCTCCCCTTTTTCTATTTTCTGGTGTAAATAATTTTCTACTTCTTCTTTTTTCATATTTATTGTGTTTCTTGAGCCCATAACTCTCTGTCTAATTGATTATAAGGCCACGGAGCTCCATTATTTTCTATGTTGTTCATCATATTATTTAAATCCGGATGAGCGGATGATTCTTCCATAATTAAATACTGCCTCATATCCATAATGATTGATAAGGGATCAATGTTAATAGGACAGGATTCTACACATGCATTACATGATGTGCATGCCCAAAGTTCTTCTTTTGAAATATAGTTATCAAGTAATCTATCTCCATCATCAACAAATTCTCCTTTATTTTTCGAAATATTCAAAGAGACTTTCTCTAATCTATCTCTTGTGTCCATCATTATTTTTCTGGGTGATAATTTTTTTCCAGTTTGATTTGCAGGGCATTCGCTTGTACACCTTCCACATTCAGTACATGAATAAGCATTCATTAACTGAACCCAATTTAGATCTAGAACATCAGATGCACCAAATTTTTCTACTTGATTATTTTCGTTAGAAGCTCTATCTGGATAAAACATAAGCATTACTTCATTTTTAACTGATTCAAGAACACCAAACTTTCCTTTTTCTTCAAGATTTGAGTAATATGTATTTGGAAAAGCTAATAAAATATGCAAGTGTTTAGAGTAGTATAAATAGTTAAGGAAAAAAAGAATACCTAATATGTGTAACCACCAAAAAATTCTTTCGTATAAATAAACTGTTGAGGTATCAAAAGAATCAAAAATAGGAACTAAAAAAGATGATACAGGAAAAGAACCTGCCTTGTAATAACCTTCAAAACCTCGATCTTGAAGGATTAAATCTGTAGCATTCATTGAAAGAAATAATAGCATCAGGACAACTTCAAAATAAAGAATATTATCTGCATCAAATTTAGGCCAACCCTTCATTTCAGCACTTAAAAACCTTTTAATCTTCATAATATTTCTTCTTGTCCAAAAAATAATAACTGAGATTAAAACTAATAATGCAAGTATTTCAAAAGAAGCAATTAAAAAATCGTAAAAAAATGGATTGAAATACTTTGAAAAAAATCTATGTGATCCTGTTACACCATCAATTAGTATTTCAAGTAATTCAATATTTATTATTATAAAGCCTACATAAACAATTACATGTAAAAAGCCAGATATAGGTTTTGTGACCATCTTAGACTGACCAAGAGCTATGCGAACTAAATTAGAAAGTCTCTTGGATGGATTATCAGTTCTATCAATTGGTTTACCCATCTTGATTACTTTAACTAACCTTTGAATATTTCTAAAAAAGAAGCCTAAAGCAAAAATTAAGATTAATGAGAATATTATATTAGGAAGAATACTAACCATCTATTTTCTACCAAAAATTGAAAAATGAACATATTTTTTAGGATTTTCATTAATATCCTCAATTAACTTATTCAAGCTAAGAATAGATGAATTCAAGTTTTCATACAATTCATCTTTATTTATCAATTTACCTAAACTGGAAGATTCTGAATTTAAATTTTGAATTACAGAATTTATGCCTTCAGTAGATTTTTTTATATCAGCAAGAACATTTGATATTCCAAACTCATTTAAATCTTGTGTAACTTTTGAAAGATTATTGCTAATTAATTCAATATTATCTAACGTATTATTAATCTTATCGTTCTTTTCATTTAATGTATTCTCGATTATAGAGGCAGATTTATCTATTGATTTTATAGCAGAGGTTAAGACTTCTATAGATTCTTTTATATTTTCTTGAGTTTCAATATTTAAAACATTAGATGCGCCTGTAAATATAGAATCAACACTGGTAATTGTACTTTGAAGCTGTCTTGAAAGAGGTTCAATTTGTCTATTAATTAATTCAGTTAATCCAGGTCTAACACTAGATCTAAGTGTATCACCTGTCTGAGCAACTGATTGTCTATCAAATATCGGCTCTATTGAAATAGCAAGACCACCAAGAACACCAGTTTCATATATTGAAGCTGTACTTTTTGAAGAAAAATTCAATTTGTCTTTGACTTTAATTGTTACCAATATTTTTGTGGAATTAGGAAGAAAATCTAACTCTGTCACATTTCCTATTGATAGACCATTAATCATCACATTAGCGCCTACCAATAAACCATCTACCTCATCATATACAGCATATAAAGTTTTTTGCCTATCTAATAAAGATGTACCCTTTAAATAATTAAATCCAAATATGAATAAAAGTATAGAAGTTAGAACAAATATTGCTGCTTTAATCTCTTTTGATAGTTTCAAGGTAGTTTAGGTTTATATCTGTAAAAATAAGAATTATTTAGTTAGTTAAATATTCAGAAACTATGTCAATTTAAACTCCTTACCCTATTATTTTCATATTTTACTATAAAAGAAGATTTATAACCACTCTTTTTAGCCTCATTTAAAGATCTTTTTGCATCCTCTAAAGTATTATGTTTACCATACAAATACTTATACAGGTTACCGTCCTTTATTACATCGACTGACTTTAATCCTTTGAAGTTGTATGGTTTAAGTTCCAAAAGTTTTGCACTTGCTGCAATTTGAATTCTATATGATGTTCCAGATTCATTTAAATCATTAATTAAATTAGTTGTTGATAAATTTTGAAAAAAATCATTTTTATACTCAACTACAGCTGATGCAATTGCATCAGCCATTTCATTCTGTCCCCTAACTGAATTAAGATATGCTCCCTCAGTTTTATTAGTTAAAAAACCTAGTTCAATTAAAACACTTGGCATGTAAGTATATTTAAGGACTATAAATCCAGCTTGTTTTACATTCCTGTTTTTTCTTTTAAGTCTATTAACAAAACCATTTTGAATATATGAAGCAGCAATGATACTTTGATCAAGATACTCTTCTTGCATTAGAGTTAATCCTATTACAGATTCAGGATTATTTGGATCAAACCCATTATATTGATTAACATAATCTTCCTCAAAAAAAATAACTGAATTTTCTTTTTTTGCAACCTCAAAGTTTCTTTGATTTGCATGTAAACCTAGCACAAAAGTTTCTGCTCCATATGCTTGGGATGAATGCGCATTACAGTGTATTGATAAAAATAACTGAGCGTCGGATCTATTAGCAATATTAGCTCTTTCTAGAAGATTCACGAAGACATCTTTTTTTCTGGTATAGACTACATTAACACCATTATCTTGTAAAAGCTTTCCAAGTTTGAGAGAAGTACTCAAAGCAATTATTTTCTCATAATAACCATTACTAACTGCTCCTGGATCTTTTCCACCATGTCCTGGATCAATTACAACAGTAAACTGAGAATTTAAATCTTGCTGAGAAAATATAAAGTTTGTTACTGATAGCAATAAGACTAGGATAGTTAACCTAAATGAATTCATCAAGTAAATTATTATAATCAAAATTATGATTAATTTTGATTAACCTAAGTGTCTTGTTAATAACTCAATTTCAAATCTTGAAAAAAAACTTAAAAGCCTTATCAATTATATTATGTCTTTTAGGTTTAAATGTTATTTACTCTCAAAACAGTTCTCAAGAAATAGACACACTCAAATTAAATAGTGAGGATAAAAAACCTCTTCTTCTAGATAATATTAAATATGATGCAACTGATTCTATTTCGATAGATCAAAAAAACAATAAAATTATACTTTATAATAATGCCAAAATTGTTTACGGAGATATAGAATTAACTTCAGGACTGATAATCCTTGATTACAAGGAAAACATTGTTACAGCTGGAAGAATAGCAGATAGTGAAGGGAACCTTACTCAGTATCCAACTTTTACACAAGGTGGTAATGTAGTAAACCCCGATTCTATAAAGTATAATTTTGATAATCAAAAAGCTTTGATTTGGAATTCAAAATCAGAAGAGAATGGAATGAATATATTATCAACTTTAACAAAAAAACAAAATGATTCTGTTTATTATTTGAAAGATGGTAAAGTAACAACCGGAGGAAACTTATTGGGAGATGAAACTGAAGAAGCTGATTATTTTTTTAAAATTAGAAAGGGAAAATTAGTTCCTGGAGGAAATATTGTTACTGGATTTACAAATCTATTTGTTAAAAATGTACCCACACCTATTGGGCTCCCTTTTGCATATTTCCCATCTCAACAAACAAAAGATTCAGGTTTCATAATCCCAAACATTAGTGATAGTAATCAAAGAGGATATTCTATTCAAAATGGTGGCTATTATTTACCCATTTCTGAATTTTTTGATCTAACTCTTTTAGGAGACTATTATACAAATGGAAGCTATGGTGTTAATGTAAGTTCAATATATAGAAAAAGATATAATTATAATGGAACATTTTCAGTTAGATATGAGAACCTCATAAATGGTGAAAGAGGATTACCTGGTTATGGGAAATCTACAATATATAACATTAGATGGAGTCATTCAAAGGATTCAAAAGCTTCTCCTAATTCAAGTTTTAGTGCCTCTGTTAACTTTGGTAGTAGTGATTATTTTAGAGAATCTGTAAATCAACTTAATACTGCTAATTTTTTAAATAATAATTTGAGCTCATCGGTGTCCTATTCAAAAAGTTTTCCAGGGTCAGCTGGGCTAAGACTATCATTAGCAGCTAATATGTCTCAGAATACTCAATCTAAGCAAGTTAATCTTACACTACCTACTTTTACATTATCCTCAAATAGATTCTATCCATTTGAGAAAAAAGGAAGATCTAAAAAAGGATTTTTTCAAAATATCAATATACAGTATTCATCAAAGGCAGAGAATAGAGCAGTTTTTGCTGATGATCTTTTGCTAAAAAAGGGGATGTTTGACAATGCTAAGTCAGGAGTTCAACATCTGATTCCATTCCAAACTAATTTTAAAATGTTTAAACATTTAAGTATAAGTGTGGGAGGACAATATACAGAAACATGGACAGGAAAAACGATCCGAAACAATGACTATATTGAAGGTGCAGGAGTAATTAAAGATACAATTAGTGCATTTGATAGATTTGGGGTTTACAATTATAATGCTAGTATTACTACAAAAGTTTATGGGATTATAAATTTTAAACCTAAAAATAAGGTACAGTCAATAAGACACACAATATCCCCTAGCATAACCTACTCTAATAATCCTAGTTTTGAGAAGTATTACGATACATATATAATAGATGCAAATGGGAATACAGCAGAATATACAAGATTTCAAGGTGGATTATACAGTGCGCCTGGTCGAAATTATTCAAGTAGTATTGGATTAAATATTAAAAATGTAATAGAAGCAAAAGTCAAACCTAAAGATTCAACTGAAACTGAACTTAGAAAGATTAACATATTAAAAAACTTAAATATTTCTACTAGTTATAATGTAGCCGCAGAGGAGTTTAATTTATCACCTATTAGAGTTACTGGAAGCTTTGATTTAGCTTCTGGTTTCACTGTAAATACTGGAGCAACATTTGATGCATATGCTTTGGATGAGAACAATCAAAGGATTAATGTATTTAATTCAAAAAATGGAGGAGGTCTTTTGAGATTGACTAGTGCAAATGTTTCAACTCAATATTCAATTAATAATAACACTTTTAAAAGTGGACAATCCCAGGAGCAAATTGATCAACAAACTTCTGGGGGAGGAAGATCAGATGATTTATTTGGAGTTTCACAGGATTTTTCAAATTCAAGACAAAATGATGATGAGGATGAAGAGACTGAAGAAGTTGATTTAACAAACTATATTTATAAAATGCCTTGGTCAATTAACTTAGCTTACTCACTGACTTATAATAATTCAAGAGGTCAAAACGATTTTTCTACAAATTCTTTGATGATATCATCAAACCTGGACTTAACCCCAAAATGGCAAGTTGGAGTATCTTCAGGATATGATTTTAAACAGAAAGGATTTACTTACACTCAATTAAGATTTGATAGAGATTTAGATAGTTGGAGATTAAATTTTTCTTGGGTACCTTTCAGTCAAAGAGCATCCTGGAATTTTTTCATTGGAATAAAATCCGGACTTCTTAGTGATCTTAAATATGAAAAAAGATCTGAACCAGACAGAGCATTATAAATATGAAAAAAGTAATAAATACCAATAACTCACCAGCACCAATTGGTCCATATAATCAAGCTATATTAAAAAACAATATGTTATTTATCTCTGGTCAAATTGCATTAGACCCTAATTCAATGAACTTAAATAATAGTTCAATCAGGGAAGAAACTCATCAAGTGATGAAAAATTTAAAAAATATTTTGAAAGAGGTTAATATGGATTTTAAGAATGTTGTAAAGTCATCTATTTTTTTATCAGACATGAATCATTTCAAAAATGTTAATGAAGTATATGGGAGTTATCTTGAAGCAGGTAATGAGCCAGCTAGAGAAACAATTGCTGTAAAAACATTACCTATGAATGTTAATGTAGAAATTTCGATGATTGCAATAGCCTAAAGTTTCTATTTTATAATATTTCTTTTATGATAATCAACTAATCCTTCTATAGGCCTTTTAATAAAGTTTCCAGTATTTAAATTGTATTTTTTTCCAATTCTTTTAATCTCGTCCTGAAGATAGAATGCTATAGAACCTACATAATGAATATCAACTTTACTAAAATCATCATATTGAAGTATTTGATATTCAATAAATCTTTCAAGACCTTTAAAAATTATCTCCTTAAAATATTCATTGGATTTATTTTCTATTAAAAATCGAGCAAAACTCGCTAAATAAGTGTTTGGGTTTTCTTCTCTGTATAGCTTATTCTTAATTGTGTTTGGTGTTAGATCATAATTTTCAGCAAATTCCTTCCTTAAATTTTCAGGCATTTTATTAAAGTAGTATGCTCTTATAAGATATTTACCATAATAATTTCCGCTAGCATAATCCATAAGAACATAGCCAAGTGAGTCAACCTTTTGAATTACCTTTTCACCATCATAGTAAGAACAATTAGAACCGGTTCCAATGATATTAACAATAGAAGGAGTTCCTATATCAACTGCAGAGTAAACTGCAGCATAAGTATCTTCTTTTATATCAAATTCACTTTTTATGAAGATTGACTTAAATACCTTTAAAATTCTATTTTGTGTTGATTCTACTCCACATCCAGCTCCATAGAAAAATAATTTCTCTACAATCTTTCTGTTTTTATAAATATCAAAGTTATTTTTAATTCGCTCGTTTAATATTTCATTAGAAAGCATTTGTGGATTTAACCCAAGAGTTTGAGTTGAAAATAATTCAACACCATTTTTATCAAGTGCTATCCAATCAGTTTTTGTAGATCCACTATCAACTATTAAAATCATTTTAGTTTATATTGAGAAAATGTGTTTAGATAAATCAAGTAGTTTATTTGAGTACCCACATTCATTATCATACCATGAAATTATTTTAAAAAAGTTAGAATTTAGTTCCATGCCTGCATTTGCATCGAAAATTGAAGTTCTTTTATCCCCTATAAAGTCTTGAGAAACAACGAGATCGTCACAGTAACCAAGTATTCCATTAAGATCTTTTTGTGATGCATCTAACATCTGTTTTTTTATTTGCTCATAGTTTGTCTTTTTAGATAATCTAACTGTTAAATCAACAACAGAGACATTTGCAGTTGGAATTCTAAAAGCCATCCCAGTTAATTTGCCTTCTAAAGATGGAATTACTTTTGTAACTGCTTTAGCAGCTCCAGTGGAACTTGGAATTATATTTAAAAGTGAGCTTCTTCCTCCTCTAAAATCTTTCTTTGATGGCCCATCGACAGTAAACTGTGTGGCAGTAGCTGCATGAACAGTTGTCATTAGACCTTCTTCTATTCCAAAATTATCATTTAATACTTTAGCAATTGGTGCTAAGCAATTAGTTGTACATGATGCATTAGATACTATTAGATCTCCAGGCTTGGCATCAAGATGATTAACACCCATAACAAACATAGGAACATCTGCACTAGGAGCAGAAATTACAACTTTTTTTGCACCTGAATTCAAATGAGCAGTAGCAGTTTCAGTGGAAGTAAAAATTCCTGTACACTCAGCTACAATATCAGTATTCATTCCAGACCAATCAATATTAGAGGGATCTCTTTCAGCTGTTATTTCTATGGGTTTTCCATTTACAATTAATTTATCTTCACTTACTTCAATAGAGCCATCAAAAGTTCCATGAACTGAATCATATTTTAGTAGGTATGCGAGATGATTTATATCTAAAAGATCATTAATACATGTAACGTTAAAACTATCATTATTTATAGCAGATCTAAAAACTAGTCTACCTATTCTACCAAAACCATTAATACCAATATTTATTGCCATTTTTTTAAAAATTAAATTGAGATTATATCACAAACCCTTACTAGGTCATTATCAATATCTTGACCTCCTTTTAAGGCCTCATCGATTGGGACAGCGACTATTTTATCACCGATGATTCCTGCCATTATTTTACTTTTATTTTCTAACAAACAATCAACTACGAAGACACCCATTCTTGATGCTAATACTCTATCAAAACAAGAAGGAGAACCTCCTCTTTGAATATGTCCAAGAATTGAAACTCTAGTTTCATAGTGTGGGAAGTTTTTTTCAATGTGTGAAGAAAATTTAAATACATTGTCTCCAATTTTTTCTCCCTCAGAGACAACAATTATACTTGAAGACTTTCCAGATTTTTCACTATGTTTCAAAGACTTAAGCAACCTATCAAGATCCATATTTTTCTGTGGAATTAAAACTTCTTCAGCACCTGCACCAATTCCTGCATTTAACGCAATATGACCTGAACCCTTGCCCATAACTTCTATAAAGAAAAGTCTGTTGTGTGAAATAGCTGTATCTCTAATTTTATCAATTGCCTCAACTGCTGTATTAAGCGCAGTATCATACCCAAGAGAACATCTAGTACCAGCTAGATCATTATCAATAGTACCTGGAATGCCAACTACTTTTATACCGTGTTCTTCTTCAAATATTTTACCTCCTTCAAGTGACCCATTTCCACCAATTATAACAAGAGAATCTATTTCATATTTGTCTAGAGTTTGTTTTGCTTTTAACCTACCTTCACTAGTTTTAAACTCAAGACATCTAGCAGATTTTAAAATTGTACCACCTTTATTGACAATATTTTTGACTGACCTTGCGTTAAGTTTTTTAATGTCATCTGATATTAACCCTTCATATCCTTTATAAATACCGAAACAATGAATTTTGTGGAATTCAGCAGACCTAACAACTGCTCTAACAGCAGCATTCATTCCAGGAGAATCGCCTCCTGATGTTAGCACACCTATTTTTTTTATCTTACCTGTCAATTCTAGTTAAAGTTGCACAAATTTACTCATAAAATTCAATTATTTTAAACGATTATTAATATTTAAAAGGTAACATTACTTGTTTTTTTCAACAAGCTTAGATATAAGATCTCGAAAAGTTTGAAAATCAACTTGATATGTTAGACCAACACCTTGAGTATAACCCAACTTATCACCAATGTACCTGAACTCATTTTCTCTATTAAATACTTTGGCTTTAAGTGAACCATCTTCATTTAAAATGAAATCAATTTGAACATCTCCAATTATTAAAGTTTCTTCAATTCCACCTATTGGCACACCAATTTTACCGTTAAAAAGTATCTTGTCACTAATTTCTGTAGACAGAGTTACTCCAAATCTATCCTCTGTTTTAATATCAAGTATATCACTTTTATCTCCCTGAAGATAGTTTAAGCCTACTTTTAATGGCCCCTCAGAACCACCTAATAAATCACTAAAAATATCAGATACTTTTTCATATATATTATTTGTTATTCCCTCAATAGAAACACTTACTTCATTTATAAATATACCTTGAGTTAAAAGAGAGATAGCTTGAAGTTGTCTTACTTCAGGGTCATTTAATTTATAATTAATTTCTGCGGTTACAGAGCTACTTGTATTCGGAAAATAAATCTCAAAATCTGGACTGTTTGGTTTTGTTAAATTACCAGTAAGCTTGATTTCAACATCTGTTGGAATTTTTTTATTAAAATTTGGATTATCTAAAAGTAAGGCAGGGTTTGATCCACCTGGCACTTCATAAGTTGCAAGTATATCCATTTGTGCTCCAAGAGGTTCACCATCCCAAACTATTGTACCACCATCTTTTAATTTAAATTTTTTATCAATTAAAGCAAGATCTTTAAAATTATATTCACCTTCAGTAGTTGTATAGTCTCCGTAAATATTGAATTTTCCATCCGAATCAATTTCCATAAATAGATTTCCATTTCCAATTCCACTAATATAGCTTCCAGTTTCTTGATCTATTGTAATATCCACTTGAGCATTATTATCAATCTCAAGATCAATATTAAGATCTAGAGTTTTATTATTTAATTGTTTGACATCATCTGACAAATTATTTTCAGTAAATAAATCTGAATTATTCAAGTCACTAAATTCGATAAAAGAAAAGTTATCAATTGAATAGGAATTTGCTCTAGGTATGGTAATGTAAGTTCCCGACTTTGTTAAAGCATCAATATTAATAGCTACCTGATTAGTTGGACCTGAAATTGAAATTTGACCATCGATATATGCCTTACCATAAAAATTCTCATCTTGATCAAAATCTTTATTTAAAATAAATAATCTATCAGATTGAAAGACTAGACCTAAATTCCAATCCTTATAATTTGTATGATTGATTTTTCCATTTAATGAAGAAAAAGAATTTGACTCAGTATGACTTATTGATATATTATTAAATTCAATATTTTGATTATAAAGCGTAAGCTCTGAATTATCATTTATTAAATATTCAATATTTAGATATGGAATTAAAAATTTTGAATTATTTAAAATTAATTTTCCGTTATGTTGAAGATTATCATATGAACCCCATAGATTAACTTGTCCTGAAATTGAACTAGAAATATCTTTTAAAGTATTTGAACCAATTTTTTCGATAAATGATATATCAAAATCATTAAAATTTAAATCTAAGTCTAAATTTGGTTTTTCATTGATTGCAATAACTGTTCCTTCAGAGTAAAGAGAAATATTATCTTTATTTAATAATTTTAAATCAACTGAGTATGAGTCAAAATCTGTATTTCCAAAAGCATTAATTTCTAAATCACCTATCTCATACTCATTAATATTGATATCTCTTATTAAAGCACTTAGACTAAGTGTTCTATTTGTCTCAGTCCTGTTTAAGTTTATTTTAGACTCAACATTACCAGAAATTGGGTTCTTATTTATTTCAAAGAAATTTTGAATAAATAAGTTTGAAAATTCAAAATTTATATCAATATCATTCTCATTATTATAAAAACCATTGATTAAAATGTTTGAACCCAGATTAGATTCTACATTAAGCTTATTATCAACCCATTGAAAACTAAAATCATGATCATTATTTATACCTATAAAATCATAATCTAAAATTTCATTTATTTCATTAAGTTCAGTCAAATGTATTTTATCATTTAACATATCTATGCTGATTTCTTTCAATTTTAAATTAGATTGAATATTATTTTCAACTGAAAAATCAATTTCAATATTAGTCTCAGCAATAATATTATTAATATTATTTGATGGAATAGTTCCTAAAAATATTTTACCAGATGCATTCAGATTCTTATTCAAGAGATTACCATATATTTTGTAGTCTAATTTTAAATTTTCTTGGGTTATTCCAAGTTTTGATGATAAATTGTTATTTACAATACTAGTATTAAAATCAACATTTGTAACATTATTATTCTTGACAATCTCAGCATCTCCATAAAAGATTATTTGTTGATCTGATATTATCTTAAATCTTGAGTCAAATTTCAAGTTATCTAAATTAGAAAGACTAAATAACTCGTCATCTTTTAAAAGATCTAAAACAATATTAAAATCAAATGAAGTTTTTTCTTTTAATAGACCAGTACCTATAATTTTTGCAGATGATTTATAGGTATTGTTTTGAGAAAAATCATAACTAATGAGCTCATTATTTAAGTTAAGATTTCCATCAAGAATAGGAAGGGTAAATTTTTGATTTAAATTTAATGCTTTACTTACTTCTTCTTCACTAATATCAATATCAGACAAATCCAAAGAAACCTCATAATCATTTGTGAAGACATCTTTTAAAATTCCATTTGATTTAACTTCCAGTAGTTCTGTTTTTAAATTTAATTTCTCAAGTATGATTTCTTCTTTTAATCCTTCAAATATTATCTCCCCCTGGATAATAGCTTTATCTGCTAAATCTTTGTCTAAAAAGTTAAAATTACCTGCACTTAAGGTAAATTCTAGAAAAGATTCTTGAAAATTATTTAGCTTATTTTGATTATCTAACTGAAAATTTATATTCCCTTTTACAAATTGATCATCAGACACTAATTTTGAATTAGAAAAATTTATTAGATTATCTCTATAGTTAATCTCAGAATTAAACTCATCAATTTTTAAATCATTTACTTTACCTGAAAAACTATTTAATTTAAAAAACAGACCATCATCATTATTAATTTCATATATATTCAGCTTATCGATTACAATACTATTTTGAACTGAATCAACAATTAACTTAACACTTGAGTTTAAGATGTTTATTTTATCAAAGAAAATATTATCTATTATTTGTTGAAATTCATTATCAAGCTTGTTTGATTTATTATTTGTAAGATCAATTGATATATCAAGACCTTCAATGTTTAGAGAATTATTTAAACTTAAATCTGAAACTAGGGGAAAGAAATTCGTTCTTAGTGTCTCAAGAAAAAGTATGGTGTCAGATTCTTTATTTGATAATGAAATTTCATTAAAAACAACTTCTCCTCTTAAGTTAAATGATGAATCTCCAATTTGTAAATAATTATTACTATCAATGTTTATATAATTTATGACACTTTGCTTAAGATAATTTTGAACTCCTGAGGTATTTATAACAAGATATAGCGAGACAAATAGGATTATGCCGAGCGTAAAAATTATTAAAAATATTTTTTTTAAATCCTTAATGACTATTCTTGATTAAATTTGTATTACAAAGATAGCAATGTCAAATAAAGATATTTATATACTGGGTATTGAATCTTCTTGCGATGATACATCAGCAGCTGTTTTAAAAAATGATACAGTGTTGTCAAATAAAATTGCTAACCAGTCAATACATAAAAAATATGGAGGAGTTGTGCCTGAATTAGCGTCTAGGGCTCATCTTTCAAATATAATACCAGTTGTTGAATCGGCTATAAAAGAATCTGGTATCTCTTTAAATAATTTATCAGCAATAGCTTTTACAAGGGGCCCAGGATTAATGGGCTCTCTTATTGTTGGAACTGAATTTGCAAAATCACTTGGAGTTTCACTTGAAGTTCCGGTAGTTGAGGTTAACCATATGCAAGCACATATATTATCTAATTTTATTAATAATGGTAAAAAGAAGCCAGATTTTCCTTTTCTCGGAGTTACAATATCGGGCGGTCACACACAGTTCATTTTAGTTGAAGATTATTTTAAAATGAAAATAATTGGAGAGACTTTAGATGACGCAATTGGAGAAGCTTTTGATAAGTGTGGAAAGAAATTAGGGCTAGACTATCCAGCTGGACCAGAAATTGATAAATTATCAAAAATGGGAGACGAAAATAAGTTTAATTTTCCTTTGCCCAAGGTTGAAGCTGGTAATATAAGCTATAGTGGAACTAAGACAGCTTTTATCAATTTTCTTCATAATAATATAAATAAGAATAAGAATTTTATTAATGAAAATTTACATGATATATGTGCGTCAATTCAAAAAAACTTAGTAGACAACTTGTTAAATAAGGTTAAATTTTTAGCAAAAGAAAATAATCTTAATTCAATAATATTTGGAGGAGGTGTATCTGCAAATAGTTATCTTAAAAATAGATTAGTTAATGAATCAAGAGAAAATAACTGGACAGTTTTTATTCCTGAGCTTCAATATACTACTGATAATGCTGCGATGATTGGCATTGTAGGTTATTTAAAGTATTCTACATCTAAATTATCAGATTTAAAATCTACACCCTTACCAAGATATAGTTTCTAATGAATTTATTTTTTTCAAACTTTAGTGAAACAGATATAGAGATATTAGTAAATGAAAATGACAGTAGGCATATAATAAAATCATATAGGAAAGATATAGGGGATATACTCAATTTTACAAATGGAAATGGGCTTTTGGCAGAATGTAAAATAATAGAAAAAGGAAAAAAAATTAAAGTTAAAATAGTAAAATTATTAAATAAAAAGCCTGATAAAGTGTCAATCCATATTGCTATTTCACCTCTAAAAAATCCATCTAGATTTGAATGGCTTGTAGAAAAAGCGACAGAGATTGGTATTAAAGAAATAACTCCAATCATAACCAAATATTCTGAAAAAAAGAAAGTAAATCATGAAAGGCTTGAGAGGATTACTATAAGTTCTTTAAAGCAATCAAATCAACTATTTAAACCTAAGATTAATAATACTGAGAAATTTTCTGATTTTTTAAAAAATAATAGTGACCAAAAGATAATAGCAAATCTTAAGACAAAAAATATTTTAAAAAAAGAGTCTATAAATTCAAATAAAATTTGCCTCATTATTGGTCCTGAAGGTGGATTTTCGGAAGACGAGATTCAATTTGCAAAAGATAATGAGATTACTGAGATATCATTTGGTAAAAACAGACTCAGATCGGAGACAGCAGCTATTTATGGATTGTCTATATTAAGATCAATAACTATTTAGTTTTAAAATTGATTATTTAGATAATCAAGGTTGCCTTGATTCGCTTTAAGAGAATCAATAAAATCTAATTTTAATTTGGTAACCAGATCTTTAACGCTAGGATTATCATTTATAGAACTAACACCGTGGCCAGCTGACCATATAGTTTTCCATGCCTTAGCTTCAGCCTCAGCCATGTCTTTCCCAAAGTCAATTTTTTTTGAATCGTTCCAGACTTCCTCAGTAACACCCATAGCTTCAAGACTAGGTCTTAAAAAATTAGCATGAACACCAGAGACTGCAGCGGTGTATACTATATCCTCGGCAGAAGAGTTAATAATCATGTCTTTGTAAGCTTGCTCTGCAAGACTTTCTTTTGTATTAATAAATCTAGTACCCATATATGCAATGTCGGCACCCATTTGTAAGGCCGATGCTACATCTCTTCCATTTGATATACATCCGGAAAGTATAATTGTTTTATTAAAAAACTCTCTTATTAGAGATATCATAGCCATAGGATTTTTTAAGCCTGCATGACCTCCAGCACCTGCAGTTACTAGAACTAAACCATCTACATTTGCCTCAGCAGCTTTTTCAGCATGTCTTTTCTTTATTATATCATGATAAACTAATCCGCCATAGCTATGAATTGCGTTTACAATATCAGGAACTGCACCTAATGAAGTTATAATCATAGGAACTTTATGCTTTACACAAATATCTAAATCAGCTTTAATTCTAATATTAGATGGATGAACAATTAGATTTACACCAAATGGAGCAGGTTTAATACCTGTCTTTTTCTCATAATCAGCCAATTCATTTTTTATTTGAATAACCCATTCTTCGAAACCTTCTGATGTTCTTTGGTTTAAAGCTGGAAAAGTACCAACTATTCCATTTTTACAACACTCAATTACAAGTCTTGGCCCAGAAATTAAAAAAAGGGGGGCTGCAATTACAGGCATGTTTAAATCTTTATAAAAATTCTTATCCATTATTTCTTTTTTTACATGACCACTCAAAATCAAACTCTGAAACAAGATCTCCTGTTTCATCATACCCCTTAGCTTTAAACCAAGCTTTTGAAGTAATATTTTGAATTGTCAAGTTAATTAGTTTTTTTGCGTTTTCACCTTCCTCACAAGTAAAAGTTATTTTACCAACTGCCTTTTTATAAAAGTTTGATTTATTTCCGACAAGAAGCATTGAGATGTTAGTATTAGAATTTTGAATACATTTTGTAAGTAACATCCCTGTAGTTAATTCAGCAGCCATTCCTTGAACAGCCCAAAACATAGATCGGTAGGGATTCTGGTTAATCCATTTAAATTTAACTTTTACTTCACATCTAGAATCATTGATTAATGAAAGTCTAACACCAGTTAGCCAAGCTGCTGGCAACTCAAAAAGCATCCATCTATTTATTTTACTGGGTGAAATTATCATTTATAAAAAATATTAGTTCTAATATAAAAAAAGATTGTCCAAAGTATAATAAAACTTAGAACAATCTAAACTAGTGATCGCGATAGGATTCGAACCTATGACCGTCTGCTTAGAAGGCAGATGCTCTATCCAGCTGAGCTACGCGACCAATGCGGAGAGACTGGGATTCGAACCCAGGCAACGTTTACACGTTGACAGATTAGCAATCTGCTCCATTACCACTCTGGCACCTCTCCATTTAAGGAGTACAAATGTAAATAAAAAAAATTCTGCAAGTGAATATTTATTGAAGTTGATCCAATAAATTTTTCATTTCCATATATCCAGGATTATCTCCTAGTGTACCATATATATTCATGAGCGTTCTAATTGCCTCTATATCATTACTTATTGCAATCAAGTCTTTTAAAATTGGAACACATTCTTTGTATAATTCCTCTCTAGTAATTTTTAATTCGTCATACCTTAAATTATCAGACCTCGATGTACCTAGACTATTCATTTCATTTACAATTTCTTGTTCTCCATCTAATATTAAAGCAACAAGATTTAAATAACTGTTTTCGTTAGTTGGATCTAACTCAATAGACTTTTCATAATATGTTCTTGCAGATTCCTTTTCACCAAGTTCACCACTTACCACTCCAAGATTATAATAAAGGATTGGATTATTAGGTTCTTTTTCAATTGCTTCTGACATTGCTAGTTTAAAAGCTTCTTTATCATCTAATTCAAAATAAATATTGGCTGCAGTAATTATTAAACCTACATCATCAGGATTTGATGCTCTTGCTGTTTCAATAGCAGCTAGGGCCATATCATTTTGACCTAGTTGCTTGTATATTATGGCTATATTTTTAACAATTTCAGGGAACTTTGACTCAGTCTCCTCCTCTCTTGGATTAGAATAATCTTTTGATTTTTTTAATAAATTGAATTCTGTCTCAGAACTAATTTCAATTTCTGTTTCATTTGAAATATCAGTGATATAGTATTTGGTTTCAATTCCTTCATATTTTATATCTCTTAAAATCAAATAATATTCAAGAGCAAGAGACAAATCATTAGAATTGACAGCAGATGAGGCAGCATAATATAGATACAGTGCATTATTTTCTGGGTTTATATCATAAACTATTTTTAATTTTTTTGCTGCATCACTAAAGTTTTCAGACTCATTATCTGCAATTGCAGATGTGATAATTGCAGTTTCTAATTTGTTAATTTCAGAGTTTAAATCATTTTCGTTAGCACCTAACTCCCTTGAGTTATTAAATGAATTTATTGCTAATTCAAAGTCTTCAGTAGATGTGTATATTTTTCCATATAAAAACATTACTTGAGATTTAATCTTATCATCTGAACTATCAAAAATAGACTTAGAAGTTTCAAGAAGATCAAGAGCTGATAGGTACTCGCCTGAATCATAAAATTTATTTGCATTTCTTAATTCTTTTTTTTGAGAATATCCAAAAGAGATGAATATTAATAATAGAAAGGTTAATATGTTTTTTGTTTTCATTATTTATTGTTTAGTTTTTATTACAATTACACCATTGGCTCCAGAGGAACCCCATAAAGCTGATGATGATGCGCTTTTATGAATCGTTATAGATTCGATATCATGGGTTGGAATATCATCTAGCCTAGATTGAATCGAAGTATTATTAGAAAATTCTGTTCTCCCAGATATAATAACACCGTCAAGAATAATAAGAGGTGATTTGTCACCAAGAACTGTGTTTTGTCCTCTAATTTGTATGATTGGGCTAGATCCTGGGTCACCTGATTTGGATAACATAGATACTCCAGAAACTTTTCCAGACAAAGAATTCATTAAATTTTGATTTGGTTTAATTCTAAATGACCTGTTATGATTATTATCATCTTTAATATTCATTGCAATTTTTGCAATTTCTTTTGAAAATTTACTAAGCTTAGAATCTGAAAAATCATTTTCTTTAAGCTTATCATAATATTCCATTGCCTTTAGAACATTATTCATGGAAAGATAGACTTGAGCCTTTAAAAAATTTTTATCGTTATTTTGTTTAGTATTAATAATTACGCTGTTCTTTTCAATAATTTCAATACTAGTAAGAGCTTCTTCAAAGTTACCTTTTTTGTATAGTTTTTTGGATTCTTTTAAAATATTTACTTTTTGAGAAAATATATTATTTGATAAAAGAAGAAGTAAAAAAATTGTAAACACTCTCATGAATTAAACTTTAGATAAAATTAAAAAATTATTTAATTGTATCTCCAGTAAATTCTATATCATTTATATCCTCAATTTCATCCTCATCATTCATAACTTTAGCAACGGCAGCAATACCATCTCCATCTTTAATACTTATTACTTTAACTCCTTGCGTTGCTCTTCCCATTACTCTTAGATCAGCAACCTGCATTCTAATAGCAATACCTGATTTATTAATTATCATGAGATCATCGCTATCTGTTACACTTTTAAGTGAAACAAGTTGGCCAGTTTTACTTGTAATTGAAATAGTTTTAACTCCCTTACCACCTCTATTAGTTAGACGATAGTCCTCAAGTGAAGACCTTTTTCCATAGCCATTTTCGGAGACAACTAATATATTAGCATCCATATCATTGACTGATATCATTCCTACAACCTCATCTTTATTGTCTTTAAGCCTAATACCTCTAACACCAGACGCATTTCTACCCATAGGTCTTGTTTTACTTTCTTCAAATCTAATTGCTTTACCAGATTTAACAGCTAACATTATTTGACTGTTTCCATTAGTTAGTTTAGCCTCAAGTAATTCATCACCATCCTTAATAGTAATTGCATTAATTCCATTAGATCTTGGCCTTGAGTATTGCTCAAGAGAAGTTTTTTTAACTTGCCCCATTTTTGTAGCCATAATTACATAATGGTTATTGATGTAGTCATCATCTTTTAGATCCTGAGTACAAATAAAGGCTTTAACCTTATCATCTTGTTCAATATTTATTAGGTTTTGAATAGCACGACCTTTAGAGTTCTTTGATCCTTCTGGAATTTCATAAACTCTCATCCAAAAACACTTACCTTTTTGTGTAAAAAACAGCATATACTGATGATTGGTTCCAACAAATAAGTCCTCGAGAAAGTCCTCATCACGTGTCTTCGATGCTTTTTGGCCTACACCACCTCTATTTTGAGTTTTATACTCAGTTAAAGCTGTCCTTTTGATATATCCTGCATGTGATATAGTAATTACAACCTTTTCATTTGGAATAATATCCTCCACCCTGAAATCACCACCAGCATACTCAATTATGGATCTTCTTTCATCACCGTACTTTTCTTTAATTTCAGATAATTCCTCCTTGATTAAACTCATTCTCATAGGTTTACTATCAAGTAATTCTTTGTAACCTTTGATAGTTTTTTGCAGATCGTCATACTCTTCTCTTAATTTGCTTTGCTCAAGGCCAGTTAGTTGACGTAATCTCATCTCAATTATTGCTTTTGCTTGAGTTTCAGAAAGTTTATATTTTTTTTCTAATTTCAGTCTAGCTTCTTCTGCGTTTGAAGACTTTTTAATTAGACTTATTACATCATCTATATTATCACTAGCTATAATAAGACCTTCCAAAATATGAGCTCTTTGTTCAGCTTTTTTAAGTTCAAAGGTTGTTCTTTTGACAACTACATCATGCCTGTGATCTACAAAATGATGGATTAGATCCTTAAGATTCAGTAGCTGAGGTCTTCCATCAACTAAAGCAACATTATTAACACTAAAAGAAGATTGTAAAGGAGTAAATTTATATAATTTATTTAAAACTATGTTTGGAATAGCATCCCTCTTTAAAACATATACTATTCTCATTCCTTTTCTGTCTGATTCATCTCTAATGGTTGAAATTCCCTCAATTTTTCCATCATTTATTAATTCAGCTGTTTTTCTTATCATATCCGCTTTGTTCACTAAATAAGGAATCTCAGATACAATTATACACTCTCTATCATTTACATTCTCAATCAAAGCCTTACCCCTCATAACTACTCTACCTTTTCCGGTATGAAAAGCTTCTTTTACACCATCATAACCATAAATAGTACCACCAGTAGGAAAATCTGGCGCCTTTACATACTGAATTAATTCATCAATTGTTATTTCATTATTATCTATGAACTGAATAATACCTTCAATAACTTCAGATAGATTATGAGGCGGCATATTTGTAGCCATTCCAACAGCTATACCAGAAGCGCCATTTATTAACAAAGCAGGAACTCTAGTAGGTAAAACTGTGGGTTCCATAATTGTATCATCAAAGTTTAATTGGAAGTCTACAGTTTCCTTATCAATATCTGAAAGAAGGTCTTCAGATATTTTCTGCATTCTTGCCTCAGTATATCTCATCGCAGCAGGACTATCGCCATCTACCGAACCAAAGTTACCTTGACCATCAACTAAAATATATCTTAAGCTCCATTCTTGAGCCATTCTAACCATAGTATCATATACTGAACTATCTCCATGAGGATGATATTTACCCATGACATCTCCAACTATTCTTGCAGATTTTTTATAAGATGATGAGGATCTTACACCCATTTCGTTCATCCCAAAAAGAACTCTTCTGTGAACTGGTTTTAAACCATCTCTTACGTCAGGAAGTGCCCTAGAAACAATAACCGACATAGAATAGTCGATGTAGGCTGACTTCATTTCATCTTCAATCTTTATTGGGATAAGTTTTTCTTTTTCCATAGGTAAATATATTCATGCTAAATTAAATAAACGATCAATATTTTGTTCAAATTATTTGAGGTAAAAAAGCATTATTTATTAACATTATTAATTGAAAAGTTTTATTTAAGAATAAGCAATTAGTATATGTATTTTCTTTGTTAATTTATATTAATGATATATTTTAGTCTCAAAAATATTTCAAGATGGATGATAATTTCTCTTCAAGAGTTAAAGATGTAATTTCCTACAGCAAGGAAGAAGCCCTTAGGCTTGGTCATAAACAGATTGGAACTGAACATCTTCTTTTAGGAATGTTAAGAGAAGGTGGAGGTAAAGCAGTATCAATTTTGAACTCTATTGATATTGATCTTAACGAATTAAGAAAAAAAATTGAACTTCTAAATCCAGCAATTATTGACAGTTCGTCTCTAAGATTAAACGAAAAGAAAAACCTGCATCTAACCAGACAGGCTGAAAGGGCCTTAAAAACTACTTTCTTAGAAGCTAAATTATTTCAAAGCACAAATATAAATACTGCTCATCTTCTTTTATGTATCCTCAGGAACGATAACGATCCATTAACAAAAATACTTTCTAAAATGGATATCAATTATGACAATGTAAAAGAAAAATTTAAAGCTATGATTAACGAAATTGGATCTGATGATATTATTGAATACCCTTCATCATCTTCATTTCCTGAGGAAAAAGATGATAACGATGGATCTTCAAAGAATCCATTTTCTTCAAGTCAAAAGACAAAGTCTTCATCAAATTCCAAAACTCCTGTTTTAGATAACTTCGGAAGGGACATTACATTACTTGCTGAAAAAGATCAACTTGACCCAGTAATTGGAAGAGACAAAGAAATTCAAAGAGTTTCACAAATTTTAAGTAGAAGAAAAAAGAACAATCCTCTACTTATAGGTGAACCTGGAGTAGGAAAATCTGCAATCGCAGAAGGGCTTGCTTTAAGAATCATTCAAAAAAAGGTTTCAAGGGTTCTTTATGGTAAAAGAGTGATTACACTTGACCTTGCAAGTTTAGTTGCAGGCACAAAATATAGAGGTCAATTTGAAGAAAGAATGAAAGCCGTTATGAATGAGCTTGAAAAAAACAGAAATATAATATTATTCATTGATGAAATTCACACTATTGTTGGAGCAGGTGGTGCAACTGGAAGTCTTGATGCATCAAATATGTTTAAGCCAGCACTTGCAAGAGGTGAGATACAATGTATTGGAGCAACAACTTTAAATGAATATAGTCAGCACATTGAAAAGGATGGTGCGCTCGAAAGGAGGTTTCAAAAAATTCTTGTTGAGGAAACAAATAAGGATGAAACTGTTGAAATACTAAGGAACATCAAGGATAGATATGAGTCTCACCATAACGTTGATTATACAGATGAAGCTCTTGTTGCATGTGTTGAGCTATCTCAAAGATATATAACTGACAGATTTTTACCAGATAAGGCTATTGATGCATTAGATGAAGCTGGTTCAAGAGCACATATTAATAATATGGATGTGCCAGAAGAAGTCGTTCTAATGGAAAAACAACTTGAAGATGTTAGAGAACTTAAAAATACTGTTGTAAAAAAACAGAAATATGAAGAAGCAGCTAAATTAAGAGATGATGAAAAAAGAGTTGAAAAAAAGTTAGTTGAAGCTCAAAATAGGTGGCACGAAGAATCAAAGCTAAATAGAGTTAGAGTTGATGAGGATCAGATTGCTGATGTAGTATCAATGATGACTAATATTCCTGTAAATAAAATTTTATCAACTGAAAGGAATAAACTTTCAAAACTTGAGAAAATTTTAAAGGATAAAATTATAGGACAAGATGAGGCTGTATCTAAAGTTGCCAAGTCTATTCAAAGAAATAGAGCTGGACTAAACTCTCCTAATAGACCAATAGGTTCATTCATTTTTCTGGGTCAAACTGGGGTTGGAAAGACTCAGCTTGCCAAAGTACTTGCATCTGAGATTTTTGAATCTGAAGAGAATCTGATAAGAATTGACATGAGTGAGTACATGGAGAAATTTTCAGTATCAAGATTAATTGGAGCACCTCCTGGTTATGTTGGATATGAAGAAGGTGGTCAGCTAACAGAAAAAGTAAAAAGAAGACCATATTCAGTTGTTCTATTTGATGAAATTGAAAAAGGACATCCTGATATTTATAGTATGCTACTTCAAATACTTGATGATGGATTTTTAACTGATAGTGTAGGAAGAAAAATTAATTTTCAAAATACTATTATCATTATGACTTCAAACATAGGAGTAAAACAAATTAATGATTTTGGAGTTGGTGTTGGATTTGAAACTAAATCATCATTAGATCAAACCTCTAAAATTGAACAAAAAGTTATTCAAAGAGCACTCAAAAACACATTTGCTCCAGAATTTCTAAATAGAATTGATGACTGCATAATTTTTAATTCTTTATCAATTAAAGAAATAAATAAAATTGTTACGATTGAGCTAGACAAATTAAAAGAAAGGGTTGATGGAATAGGTTATGATTTATCAGTTTCTGCTAAAGCTAAGTCTTTTATTTGTGAAAAGGGATTTGATGAAAAAAACGGTGCTAGACCTTTAAATAGAATGATTCAGAAATACATTGAAGATCTAATTGCGGAGAATTTAGTTTCTGATAGAATTAAACAAGGCGATAAATTACTTATTGATCACAAACCTGAAGATGATCATTTAACCTTATTAATTAATAAAAAAGAGATAGCCTCTTGAAAGTTCTAAAATTTGGCGGTACATCAGTCGCTGATTCTAAGTCTATAAATAATGTAATATCAATTCTTGAGAATAATGATGAACCATTATTTATAATTGTTTCGGCATTAGGCGGCATAACTAACCTACTTCAAAAATGTCTTGTTTCAAAAGGTCAATCAGTTGATGAAATAATTAATGAAATTGAACAGAGACATCTTGAAGTAATAAATAATCTTTCTAGTTTAGATAAGCAAAGCTCACTTAAAAGCTTTTTAAAACAGAATTTAAACGAGCTTGAAGATATTCTTGATGCAATCTCAACTATTGACGAAGTAACTGTCAAAACAATTTCAAAAGTTCTAACACTTGGTGAAATTTTATCTAGTAGTATAATTTATGAAATCCTTAAACAGAAAGGATTTGACATATCATATATTGATTCAAGAGAGTTAATTTTTACTAAAGAGTTTAACAATAGTCAAGTTTTAGATTCAGATAAAACTTCAATTTCTATTAAGAACAAAATAAATCTAATCAAATCCAAATTGGTTATTGCACCAGGATATATTTGCTCCAATGAAAAGGGTGAAACCTCAAATCTAGGAAGAGGTGGTTCAGATTATAGCGCAGCAATCTATGCAAAGAACCTAAATGCTAAAGTTCTGGAAATTTGGACTGATGTTAGCGGTGTATTTACTGCTAATCCTAAAATTGTTAAAAAGGCATCCCCAATAGAATTTTTATCTTATAAAGAAGCAATGGAGCTATCATTCTTTGGAGCTAAGGTGATTTACTTCCCTACATTGCAACCTTTAATAGAAGATAATATTCCTGTTTTTATAAAAAATACATTTGAGCCAAGCGCTGAAGGTACTTGTATCTCCAACTCAACAAAACTTGATAATGATGAGATCGTCAAAGGAATAAGTCATATTGAAAATATTTCAATTTTAAATTTTGAAGGTTCTGGAATGGTGGGTGTTCCTGGCTTTTCGAAAAGATTTTTTGAAGCCTTATCGTCTAATCAAGTAAATGTTATAATGATTACTCAAGCATCGTCCGAGTTTTCAATTTGTATTGCTATAAATTCTAATGATGCTCAACTTGCTAAACAAGTAATTGATAAAGAATTTGAATTTGAGATATCTCAAAAAAGAATTAATGAATCTCAGATTGAATCAAATCTTTCTAATATCGCCATAGTTGGTGACAAAATGAAGAGTAAAAAAGGAATCAGCGGAAAACTATTTAGTTCACTTGGTAACAATAACATAAACGTAAGGGCTATTGCTCAGGGTGCTTCAGAAAGAAACATATCCATAATTATTGATGAAACTAATGCAAAAAAAGCTTTAAACGCATTACATGAGAGCTTCTTTGAGAAAGATTTAAAGGATATACATATTTTCATAACTGGTGTTGGAAATGTTGGGGGTTATTTAATCCAGCAAATTAAAGATCAAAAAGATTTTATCTCAGAAAACCTTGGATTAAACCTTAAAATTCTAGGTATATCTAATTCCAAAAAAATGTTGATATCTAAAAAGGAAATAGAACTTAAAAATTGGTCAGAATTATTAAACGATTCTAATACAAAAGCTGATAAGGACATATTTCAAAAAACTATAATTGAATTAAATAGAAGAAACAGCTTGTTTGTTGATAATACTGCAAGCGATATAATACCATTAACCTATAAAGATTATTTAAAAAATGGTGTAGGAATAATTACTTGTAATAAGATATCAAATTCTGGGACACTTAGTTTATACAAAGAATTAAGGGAATTGTCAAGGGGGCATAATACTCCTTTCTATTATGAAACAAATGTGGGAGCAGCTCTCCCAGTTATTAGCACCCTTAAAAACTTAATTAATTCAGGAGACAAGGTTTTGAAAATTGAGGCAGTTTTATCTGGAACACTAAATTATATTTTTAATAATTTCCAAGAAGAAAACACTTTCCATGATATAGTTTCTAATGCAGTTGACCTTGGTTATACTGAACCTGATCCAAAAATTGATTTGTGTGGTATTGATGTTTGCAGAAAAATATTAATTCTGGCCAGAGAAAGTGGATTTAACCTTGAATATGAAGATGTTAAAAAGAATCATTTCTTACCTGATGAGTCAATAAATACTAATTCCAAGGATGAGTTTGTTTTATCCCTAAAAAATAACAAAGCTCATTTTAATAAAATCTTAAGTGAAGCTAAAGAAAAAAACTGTAGATTAAAGTTTGTTGCAAAACTAGAAAATGGTAATGCAAGTGTTGGATTAGAAGCTGTTTCAACTGATCACCCATTTTATAATCTTGTAGGTAGTGATAATATAACAGTTTTTTACACTGAAAGATATAAATATTCACCTTTAGTTGTTAAAGGAGCAGGTGCTGGTGGAGAGTTTACTGCATCAGGAGTTTTTGCAGATATTATCAAAGCAAGTCAAGAAAATGGATAGTATTAAAGTTTTTTCACCAGGTAGTATTACAAACTTGTCATGTGGATATGATGTACTTGGAGTTTGTCTTGAAAATAGAGGTGATGAAATAGAAGTCACTAAAACTATGTCTAAGGGTATTGAAATAGAATCAAGAGATAGTTTTAATATATCAAATGATATCAATGAAAATGTTGCCGGAATTGCTGCTCAAGCTATGTTAAAAAATATTGAAATAGACTTCGGTCTTAAAATAATCATAAACAAAGGGATAAAGCCTGGAAGTGGAATTGGAAGCTCTGCTGCAAGTTCTGCTGGTACAGTTTATGCCATTAATCAACTTTTAAATTCACATTTTGACAATTTAGATTTAGTTAGGTTTTCTATGGAAGGTGAGAATTTTGTCAGCGGATCTTATCATGCTGATAATGTTGCACCTATAATATTTGGTGGAATAACTTTAGTTAGATCTATTACTGATTTAGATATTATTAAACTTCCCTCTCCTAAGTCTTTAGAAGTAATCATCATAAGACCAAACATCGAAATAAAGACTTCTGATTCAAGAAGGGTTGTTAAGAAAAAAGTGAAAATTGAGAAGATGGTTCAACAATCTGCCAATCTAGGTGCGTTTATAAGTAGTTTATACTCAGAAGATTTTGATCTCATGTCTAGAAGTGTAGTAGATGAGGTTGTAGAACCTGATAGATCTATGTTAATTCCTGAATTTGAATCAATTAAAAAGATAGCAATTGAATCTGGCGCTTTGTCTTGTGGTATTTCAGGTTCAGGTCCTTCTATATTTGCCTTATCAAACAATAGTAAAACTTCCAAAATTATTCTTAATAATATATGTTGTCATCTAGACAAAGTAAATATTGATTATGACATTTTTATATCTAAAGTAAATCCAAGAGGAATCAAAATATTAGATTAGATGAAATATATTAGTTTAAATCATAACTCAGCACCAACATCTTTTAGAAATGCTGTAATAAATGGTTTAGCTCCTGACAAGGGTCTTTATTTTCCTGAAAAAGATATATACTTATCTAATAAATTATTAGAGTCTTTAAATAAAATTGAAGATATAGAACTTTGCTATGAAGTTATAAAAGATTTTGTAGGAGATGAAATACCAAAAAATAAATTAATAGATATTATAACTCATACAATCTCATTTGAAATTCCTGTAAAAGAAATTGAGAATTCGATTTATTCTCTAGAATTATTTCATGGACCTACCCTAGCATTTAAGGATGTAGGTGCAAAATTTATGGCATTATGTTTAGATTATTTTAAAGATAATAATAGCTCAAAAAAAATGACTGTTCTAGTTGCTACATCTGGAGATACAGGAGGAGCTGTTGCAAATGGATTTCTTGGCACCAAAGATATTGATGTCTGCATATTGTATCCCAAGGGTAAAATAAGTGAAGTCCAAGAAAAGCAAATTACTACAAATGATTCTTTTGTTCAGGCGATTGAAGTAGAAGGTGATTTTGATTTATGCCAATCAATGGTAAAAAATGCATTTAATGACTATGATATAAATAAGAAAATCTCGTTAACCTCAGCTAACTCTATTAATATTGCAAGATGGCTTCCTCAAATGTTCTATTATTTTTTAGCATCAAAAAGAATAGAAAATAAGAATCCAAATATTTTCTCAGTTCCCAGTGGAAACTTTGGTAATATATGTGCTGGTATAATGGCAAATTCAATGGGTCTACCTATCCAACATTTTATAGCATCTACAAATGTTAATGATACTATTCCAAGGTATATAAGAGAAGGGATTTATGAACCATTAAAAACAAAAAGTACAATTTCCAATGCTATGGATGTTTCTGAACCGAGTAACTTTATTAGAATTCAAAAAATATTCAATAATGATTTAGAGAAGATAAGGAAGAATATCTCCGGATACAGTTTTGATGATAAATCTACAATAGATTCTATTAAAAAATTAAATCAAGAGAATAATTACATCGCATGTCCACATTCTGCAATTGGATATCTTGGACTAAAAAAATATCTTCAAGAAAACAATTTAAGTAACTGTAATGGTTTATTTGTTTCTACAGCACATCCAATTAAATTCAAAGATACTGTTGAAAATAGCATAGACTCGCAAATAGAATATCCAGACTCAATTAGATCAATAATGGATAAAGAAAAGAGAACCAAGACAATGAAAAGTTATTCTGAGCTTAAGGAATATCTTATACATAAAGATTAATGAAAAAAACAATTTTATTTGATAAGCACATAAAGTTAGGAGCAAAAATTGTTGATTTTGCTGGTTTTTATATGCCTATTAGCTATAGCTCAGTGACTGATGAGCATAATCATGTTAGAGAAAATGTTGGGGTATTTGATGTTTCTCATATGGGTGAATTCGAGATAACGGGAAAGAACTCCACTCAGTTTATTCAATTTATTTGCTCAAATAATATTATGAAGCTAAAACCAGGAATGGCTCAATATAACTGTTTAGTAAATGATAATGGAGGAATAATTGATGATTTGATAGTTTACAAAATAGACGAAGAAAAATATTTATTGGTTGTTAATGCCTCTAACATAGAAAAAGACCTGAATTGGATCAAGAGTCAAAATAAAAAATATAATTGTTCTATTAATAACATATCAGATAAAATATCTCTTCTTGCTGTTCAAGGACCAAAGGCAGACTTATTATGTGAAAGTTTTACCAAAGAAGATTTAAAGTCTTTATCGAACTATTCATTCATATTGGGAACATTTGCCGGAATTGATGATGTAATAATATCAAAGACAGGTTATACTGGGTCAGGAGGTTTTGAACTATACATTTCTAATGACGATGTTGAACATATTTGGGATAAGCTCTTTACTGTTGAAAATCTTGAAGTTAAGCCAATAGGTCTTGGTGCAAGAGATACATTAAGAATAGAAATGGGTTATTGTCTCTATGGAAACGACATAGATGAATCAGTGACTCCAATTGAGGCAAACCTTGGGTGGATAACAAAATTAGAGACAAATTTTATTGGTTCTAAATCAATTAAAGAAAAAATTGAAAATGGTATTAAGAAAAAATTAGTCGGATTTGTAATTAATGATAAAGGTATTCCAAGAAAAGGTTACGAAATTTTTGATAAATCAGAAAAGCTAATAGGAGAAGTAACTTCTGGGACATTTTCTCCAGTTCTTAAGAAAGGTATTGGTCTTGCATACATAGAAAAAAATATATCTTCAAAAGAAATTTATCTAAAGATTAGAAACAATTTCATCAAATTAGAGGTTGTAAAAACTCCGTTTATATAAGTTATGGGAAGGGCATTTGAATTTAGAAAAGCGAGAAAAATGAAAAGATGGTCAAACATGGCCAAAACTTTCACAAGGATTGGAAGGGAGATAATAATAGCAGTAAAGGAGTCAGGTCCTGACCCATCTTCAAATTCAAGATTAAGAGCTATCATTCAAAATGCTAAGGCAGCTAATATGCCCAAGGATAATATAGAAAGAGCAATTAAGAAAGCATCAGAAAAAAGTACAGATAATTTCAAAGAAATACTATTAGAAGGTTATGCTCCACATGGTATTGCAATTCTAGTAGAAGCCGCAACTGATAACAATAATAGAACTGTTGCAAACATTAGAAGTTATTTTAACAAGTGTGAAGGAAATCTTGCCACTTCAGGGTCAGTAGATTTTTTATTTAATCATTTGTGTTTTTTTCAAATTAAAAATGCAGGAATTGATACTGAAAAGCTTGAACTTGATTTAATTGATTTTGGTGTAGTAGATTTTAATAGCCAAGATGATGAAATAAACATTACAGCAAATTTTGAAAATTTTGGATCATTACAAAAAGAAATAGAAAGACGTGGACTAGATATTATTTCAAGTGAATTTGAGAGAGAGGCTATTAATGTTAAGAACATTAAAGAAGATCAAAAAATAATAGTTGATAAATTAATAAATCTAATAGATGAAGATGATGATGTTCAGAATGTATATCACGATATGGGCTAAAATCAATTTTTATTTCTTATAACTACATCCATTACTAAGTCCTCAAGTTTTTTTATATCATTATCAAAATTTCCAGAAGGAAAAAATTTGTTGTTAATATTTACTTCTTTTTTAATATAATCGAATGACACCATAACAATTGGAATTCTTGCACCCAAAGCTATATAATAAAATCCTGATTTCCATTTTTTTACAAATTTTCTAGTACCCTCAGGAGCTATTGCTAGTATGTTAATAACATTTGATTCGAATAACTTAACTACAGATTCAACAAAATTATTTGCTACACTCCTATCAACTGGAATTCCACCAATTGATTTAAAGAAAAAAGAAGTAAAAGGGTTAAATAGTTCTTTCTTTCCAATAAACTTTATTCTTAAACCTAAATATGACCTAATTAATATTGCAATTACTAAATCAAATGATTTTGAATGAGGGACTACGGCAATAATATATTTTTTATCATTAGGGAGGAAACCATTAAGCTTCCAACCTAAAATTTTTGTAAGAATTATTTCAGAAAAAAATTTAAGCATTCTTAGAAAGATATTTTTCAGCGTCCATGAAATCTTTTTCAGTATCTATTGATATTCCATGAAAGTCAGTTTTAATCATTTTAATGGGGATTAAATTATCTATTGCCCTATTACCCTCAAGATTTTGAGAAATTTCATTTTTTGATCTATTTAAACTTGAGAAGTTAATTAAAGTGTTTTTTCTAAATGCATATACTCCTATATGTCTATTAAATTTTTTTATTTCATTTTCTCCTTCAGGGATTGGTGATCTTGAAAAAAAAATTGCATTATTATTTTTATCTACAGTCACTTTGACATTATTTGGATTATTAATTTCATGAAATGAATTAAAACTAGTCATTAATGAAGCCATTTTTACAGTATTATCTTCAAAAGATGAAATCAGATTATTTATTGCATCAATATTTATAAATGGCTCATCACCTTGTAAATTAACTACTATATCGTGTTCAATTTTTTTAGCTGCTTCAGCAATTCTATCTGTACCTGATTGATGAATTTTTCTTGATTTAAATGTTAATCCATCTTTAGATTTAATTAAATCAATTATCTCATCATTTCCAGTTACCACATATACTTGATCAAACAGTTTACTATTTAATGCAGATAAGTATGTTCTGACTATAATTGGGACTCCATGAAGCTTTTTAATTAATTTATTAGGAAACCTCTCAGACTCAAGCCTTGCAGGAATTAATGCAATAGTTTTCATTTAAAATATTTTTCTAATATAATTCATTTATATATAGTTTTATGAAAAAAAAAAAATTGTAGATTTGTTAAAATCAAAAATTACTGACATGAACAAAAAACGTAGTTTAGAATTATTTCTTTGGGCATTATCTATTTTTTTTGCAGCTCAAATATACAGTTCAATTAATGGTCCTATAAAATTTAATAAAGTTAAAAATGAAAGGTATTCAACAGTTATTGACAGACTTAAGGATATAAAGACCGCACAGATTGCTCACAAAGACGTAAATGGCTTCTATGCAAGTAATTTTGATAGTCTTGTAAGTTTTATTGATAATGGTATATTTACTTTAATTGAGAAGAGGGATTCTTCTTATCTTCAATATGACAGAACTTATAGAATTGATATGCTTAGAGAAGTTACAGTAGTAGATACATTAGGTTTTGTATCTGTTAAGGATTCATTATTTGGTGAAGATGAAAGATATAAAATGATGGCAAACGTTCCAATTGAAGGTTCAGACGCAAAGTTTTCAATCCAGGCTGATATAATTGATAAAAACGGCTATCAAGTTCCTGTTTTTGAGGTAAAAGTCAAAAAAGATATTATCCTGTATGATCAAAATAAAGATTTACTTGAGCAAGAGAATAAAGTTATTTCAGTTGATGGTGTAAATGGAAGTGAAATAATTCTTGGATCAATGACCGAGGTTAGTATAAACGGAAACTGGCCATCTATTTTTGATGCAAAAAACGATCAATAATATTCATAAATTAACTGTATATCAATATAAATCAGGTATTATATTTGGATCACCTGATGACTCCTTCTCACTTGATATTAATAGCAAAAATCTTGAATCTGACTTTCTAGACTCTATTTCTAACTTTAATATTGATACAATTGAGTTAATATTTTTTTCAAGTATACCTTCTATTGTTCCCTTAAAATTATTTGATGAAAAGCTAAGAAATAAGTATTTAGAGACTAATACCTCAATTAAAGATAATATTCAACATGAATTATCTACAGACAAAAAAATCGCTGTTGTTTATTCATATGAAAAGCTTTTTGTGAATATCTTAAATCAAAAGAAAATTAAATATTCTACAATGAGTTATTTCACAGTTCTCTATAACTATGTATGTAAAAAAGATAAAATTTCTGGAGGACTTTCTCTATATATCAATTTTAATGAAAACTCTTTTGATATATTAATATTTGACTCAAAAGAATTTATTTACTTCAACTCGTTTGATATCAAGGACAAAAATGAATTTTTATATTATCTGTTCTTTGTTATGAAAAATTATGAAATTTCAAATGAAAAAGACAAAATTATATTTCTAGGCAGATATGATAACTATTCAGAATACTATGAAATTGCCAACAAATATTCTAAACTTGATTATATTCATGATGATAGCGGTAATCAATTCAATTCAAAATCACCATTTTTTTCTTATTTAAATGAGAATAATTTCAGGAAATAAAAAAAGCATAGTAATTAATGCACCAAAAAATCTTCCCGTTAGACCAACCACAGATAAAGTAAAAGAGTCTCTTTTTAATATTATCCAAAATAAATTTGAGTTTAATGAATGTAGGATTCTTGATATTTTTTCTGGAACTGGAAATATTTCCTATGAATTTGCTTCAAGAGGATGCAATGATATATTATCTGTTGATAATAATTTTAACTGTATTAGATTTATAAATAAAACTGCAAAAAAATTAGAAATTAAAGTCAGGACAAAAAAAATTGATTATTTATCATTCTTAAAAAACAATAATGAAAAATTTAATATCATTTTTGCTGATCCACCATATAGATTTTTGTTGAGAGATTATCTAGAGATCATTCATATAGTTAGAGATAATTGTATACTAGAAGAAGGTGGCGAACTGATAATTGAGCATCGTTCAAATATTTCGTTTATTGATAAAGTTAAAGAAGTAGATGAGAGAAATTACGGGTCTAGCTCCTTATCATTTTTTAAAAAAGCAAGCCTGTAAGCCGGATTCTGTCGAGTCTTATCATTTATCTAGATATAATATTACTATTATATTCATACCGCCTACCCTTCTACATAAAACGAGCAATTTTAAACTGTAGATATACTTGGCGTTTCACCACACAGAGTTTACATGATTCCACTACAGCATAACCTGTACATACTTTCTGTTGCACTATTCCTATCTATAAATAGATGGCGGGAATTACCCGCTGTGTTGCTCTATGGTGTCCGGACTTTCCTCTGAATAATCAGCGATAAGACGGCTTGCATTACAAAGATAATACATGTTGATAATTTTAATAAAAAAAGAATGTGAATTAGTTAATAGTTTTTTTCAATTTTTATATTTGTTATTAATGGAAAATTCATCAATGTCGTCTGCTTCTGAGTATAGACCTAAGGATTTTAATGAAATGATAGGACAAGATGCTATTGTAAAAACATTGTCTAATGCAATAGATAGTCAGAAAATACCTCAAGCTCTTTTATTTTGTGGTCCAAGAGGTGTTGGTAAGACATCTTGTGCTAGAATTCTAGCCAAGAAGATAAATGATTTAGATGAAAATTTTGAATACAACATATTTGAGCTTGACGCTGCATCAAATAATTCTGTAGAAGATATAAGGAATATTACTGAACAGATAAGAATACCTCCTCAATACGGAAAATTTAAAGTATATATTATTGATGAGGTTCACATGCTGTCAAACGCTGCTTTTAATGCGTTTTTAAAATCACTTGAGGAACCTCCTACTCATGTTGTTTTTATACTAGCAACTACTGAGAAAAACAAAATTATTCCAACAATACTTTCAAGATGTCAAATCTATGATTTTAAAAAAATCGATAATAATTCCATTATTGGGCTCTTACATAAAATATGTAAAGAAAAAAAAATAAAGTTTGATGATAGTTCATTACAGATAATAGCTGAAAAATCTGATGGTTCAATTAGAGACTCTCTTTCTATGTTTGACAGACTAGTAAGTTTTACTAATTCAAATTTAACTATTGATGAAGTCACTTCTAATCTTAATATATTGGATTATGAGTCTTATTTTGATCTATCTTCATTAATTACAAATAAAGATATACCTGGAATTCTTTCTATGTATGATAAAGTTTATAATCGTGGAGTAGATGATGTTAATTTTCTTAACGGTATCTCTAAACATTTTAGAGAACTATTAATCAATAAACTAGATGAATCAGATATAAAAGATGATTTGAAAATTAAATATAAAAAGCAAGGAGATGATTACAGCGATGAAGATCTAATACTAATGATTGATATAGTAAATGAATGTTTAATAAATTACCAAAAGGTAAATGACAAAAGAATACATACTGAAATTTGTTTAATGAAGTTAGCATCTCTAGATAGTATCAAAAAAAAAAACTCTTTAATTAAAACTTCTGAATTCTCTGACGAAGTTATTAGGGTAGATCAAGAGGTAGATAAAGTTATAAAGGCAAATAAAGAAGAAATTAAACTTTTCACTTCAAACAATGATGAAGTCTCTTCATTATCCATAGCTAGTTTAAATTTTAAAAAATCTGAGAACATCGAAGAGGAGGAACATATTGATTTACCTAATGATGATTTTACAGAGAATGATATCAGAATTGCTTGGAAAAAATTCTGTGATAAAGAAAAGGTGAGTGGAAACAACAACATGGTTTCACTTCTAAATATGAATGACCCTGTTGTCGAAAATAATTCAATAATAATTTCAACAATTAATAAGATGAATCAAAAAGAAGTTAAAGGATATAAGAATAAAATACAGGCTTTCATATCCAAAGAGCTTAATAATTATTCTATAACTGTTGATGTATCTTTAGATGAGGTTAAACAGAAAAAAAACTTTGTGGACAGCAAGGATAAATTAGATGCTTTGATAAAAGAAAATAATAATATTTCTCTTCTTATTAATGAGTTTAAACTAAGAATTTAATTTACTGAACTAATTGAGTTATGAATCTCAGATATCATACCATCTACTAAGCCTACTTTAGGAACAAAAAGTTTATTTGTGTTTGCCCAATCCATAGTAGAAATAAAGATTTTAAGCGCAGGAATTATTACATCTGCTCTATCTGGGTTCAGATTATATTTTATCATTCTACTAGTTATATCTTTTTCTAATAAGTTGTTATATAGATCTTTAATTGAGAGATAAGAAATAGGTTTACCAGATTTGGTTCTTGTCATATCCTGAATTTTATTAATATTTCCCCCTGTGGCAAAAACTTTCAGCTTTGAATCATCTTTAATATTTTCATTAATCCATTCTTTGATTTCGTCAAATACTAATTTATCAACTAAATTATTTAATAATCTTACTGTTCCAATGTTAAAAGATTTAGACTTTTTGTCATGACCCCTTCTAATAATTGAATATTCAGTACTACCTCCTCCTACATCTACATATAGGTATGTTTTGTTGAAATCTAACTTTTCAATTGGATTTCCCATTGATATGACTTTAGCTTCTTTAAGTCCATCAATTAATTTAATCTTCATTCCAGTTAGATCGAAAATCTGCTTAATTACATCATTTGAGTTTTTAGCATCTCTAAGTGCAGAAGTAGCATATATTTTGTAATGTTCAACTCCATGAACTTCCATTGTATATTTAAATGATAAAAGTGCAGTTGATAAAGTATTTATCTTATCATTAGAAATAGATCCGGTTTTAAAGGAATCTTCTCCTAATCTCAGTGGTAACCTAATGTATTGATTTTTTTGAAAAAAATATTCATCTTCACTCATCAGGACATAACAAATCAACATCCTAACTGCATTTGAACCTATATCAATAGCTGCTATCTTTCTCAATTATTTAAAATTTTTTTAAAATAAGTATATGTATACCATTGAGATCTGATATTTGATTTAGAGTTTCTTAAAAAACTGTTTTGCATATCACTATTTATCAATCTTGTTTTAACATTATCATTAGCAGTAATCTCAAGAGTATCAAGTACTTGTTTTTTTAAATTATCTTGATAAATCGGACAAGCTACCTCAACCCTCTTTTCAATATTTCTTGTCATTAAATCTGCTGATGATATATATACTTTTTTGTCTCCACCATGTTCAAATACATAGACTCTAGAATGCTCAAGATACCTATCAACGACACTTTTAACTTCAATATTATCACTAAATCCTAATTTACTGGGAATAAGACAACATATTCCTCTAATTAACAATTTAATTTTTACACCACGTTGACTAGCTTCATATAACTTGTCAACAAATTTATAACTGGTGAAACTGTTTAGTTTCAGAATGATTTCAGAGTAAATGCCTTTTTTTGCATTATCTATCTCATTATCAATTAGCTGAAATATTTTGTTTGTAGTATGATGAGGAGAAACAATTAAGTGCTTATAATCATGTATTTTATAGCTAAACTGAAGAAAATCAAATACTTTACTAACCTCTTTTAAAATTTTTTGGTTTGATGTAAATAAAGTAAAGTCAGAGTATACTCTTGCTGTAGTCTCATTAAAATTTCCAGTACTTACAAAACCGTATAATATTTTCTTATCATTCTCAATTCTTTCAATTAAACAAATTTTGGAGTGAACCTTTAAACCTTTTAAACCAAAAATTAAATCAACACCAGCAGCTTTTAGTTGCTGGGATACTTTAATATTATTTTCTTCATCAAATCTAGCTTGTAATTCAATTTGAACTAAAACTTTTTTTCCATTTTTTGCTGCATTAATTAATGAACTAATTACATTGGATTGCTTTGAAAGCCTATATAAAGTTATTTTAATTGATTTTACACTAGGATCAATAGCAGATTGCCTTAATAAAGAAACTAAATAAGAAAATGAGTGATATGGTGTATACATTAAATAGTCTTTTTTTGATATTTGATCAAGTAGATTAGACTCAATTTCAAAATCTCTAATATTTAGTGGTTTCTTTTTAGGATACAAAAGATCTGATCTATTTAATTCAGGAAAATCCATATAATCACTTCTATGATGATATTTTCCACCTGGAATCAAACTGTCATATGATGAAATGTTTATTTTTCTAATTAGATAATCAAGAGTAGGCCCAGGAATACTCTTATCATAGACAAGTCTTACAGGGTTTGATATTTTTCTTTTATTAACATACTCCTGAATTTTTTTTATATAGCTCTTTGATAAGTCTATATCGTCAATGTCAAATTCTGCATCTCTAGTAATCTTAAGCATGTGGGCTTCTATTTTTGAATAATTAAAAAAACTAAAAATAATATGTAGATGGTATCTAATTATATCATCAATAAACATTATATATTGTCTATCTCCATTTTTGGGTAGTACAACAAATCTACTGATATCTTTTGGTATTTCAACCAGAGCATAAATATTTGATTTATCTTTTAATTTAAGGTTAACAATAAGGAAAGCCTTATTATCATTAAAATCATGTTTTTTATTATTTGACAAGATTATTGTTACCAGTGACGGGCTAATCTTTCTAATAAAGTAATCTTTTAAAAATTCTTTTTGATTTTCTAAAACTTGATTTTCATTTATAAAAAATATATTTTCTTTTTTTAATGATTTTTCAATTGAGTTTAAAATTTTAGAACTTTCATTTTGAAGCTTAATTACTTTTTTTGTTATGTCGTCTAAAAGATTTTTTGCAAGTATATTATCCTTATTTCCTTTTTTAGAGGCTTTTTCATCTGCAATTCTCTTTACAGTAGCATATCTTACCTGAAAGAATTCATCAAGATTATTGGAAAAAATTCCAATAAACCTTAGTCTCTCTAATAAAGGTACATCCTTGTTAGACGCCTCTTGGAGAACTCTAGCATTAAAATCTAACCAACTTAATTCTCTATTTATATATTTAAGACTCACTGTTTATATTGTTTATATAATAAGTTGGTTTTAAACCAATTATTTCAGACCAGGAATCTGTATCAAATTTTAAATAAAACCATCTGGCAGTTGGTAAATTTAAAATTTTATTTTCAGAAAAATAATTTGAAATTTCTGTATAAGCAGGATTATGTCCAACCAAAAGTATGTTTGAATACTTATCATCAATTTGTTTAATAAAATCAAACACTTCAAACATGTCGAAAGTATAAAGTTCGTTACAAATAATAATTTTTTTTAAATCTATTTGTAGAGAGTTAGCTAAAATTATACATGTATGAATCGCTCTATTTGCAGGGCTAGAAAAAATAATTTCAAATTCACCAAAAGTATCTCTTGAAAAATTTGACACTTTCTTAATCTTATTTATACCAAATTCATTCAAGGGCCTATTTATATCAGAAACATCATATTCCCATGAAGACTTAGAGTGTCTTAGAAAAGTTATGGTTTTCATTTATGGAGATAGTAATTTATATTCCCAAGTATCTTTTTGAAAATTACATAATACTCTATTATGAAGTCTATTCTTCCTGCCTTGCCAAAACTCAATTTGATTAATAAATATTTCTATACCACCCCAGTTATTTGGCCTTTTAAGTTTAGTGTTTTTATTTTGATCAATAAAAGAGTTGTATTTTTCTAAAAGAGATTCATAACTATCAATATCTTCACTTTGATTTGATATTATAGCAGCAGCCTGACTCTCAAATGGTCTTGAATTAAAATAATCTTCCGATTCAACCGAAGATATCTTTTTAGCATAACCTTTAATTATAACTTGTCTCTCAAGTGGAGACCAATAAAACGAAGCACAAATATTTGCATTTTTATCAAGAGATTTACCTTTATTACTATTATAATTTGTAAAAAAAATAAGACTCCTTTCTTTAATTTGTTTCAATAAGACAACTCTTGAGGATGGAAATGAATTTTCATCAACAGTTGAAATTGTCATAGCATTAGGTTCAATAATTTGATCAGAATTTTCAGCTTCTTTAAACCATTTCACAAAAAAATCGATTGGATTATCTCCAATGTCATTCATACTCAGCTTATCTTTGGTATATGATTTTCTGTAATTAAATAATTCCATTATTCATTAATTGAAAAGTTTAATTTGGATGCCAGTAAGTACATTATTGCCATTCTGATTGCAACTCCATTTTCTACTTGTTCTAAAATAATAGAATTATTTGATTCTACAAGATCAGAAGTAATTTCTACTCCTCTATTTATAGGTCCAGGATGTAGAATTAAAATATCTTTTTTAATAGAACTAATTTTATTTTCATCTAGACCAAAAAGCATAGAATACTCTCTATTATCTGGAAAATATGATTTTATCATTCTTTCTCTTTGAACTCTCAATACATTAACAGCATCACACCATCTTAATGCTTTTTGAATATCTGGTTCAACAGATACATTTAATTTTTCAATATCCTTTGGAACTAGACTAAGTGGACAAGAAACCTTTACATTGGCTCCCAATAGATTTAATAAATATAGATTAGAAAGAGCAACTCTTGAGTGAAGAATATCTCCGACAATTAATATATTTTTACCCTTTAAGTCTCCAGTTTTTTCAAATATTGAAAATGAATCAAGTAAAGCCTGTGTAGGGTGTTCATGAGCTCCATCTCCAGCATTAATTATACAGGATTCTGTATGTTTTGAAAGAAGTATAGATGATCCTGGATTGGGATGTCTTAAGACAATCATATCAACTTTCATAGCCAAAATATTATTAACTGTATCAATTAATGATTCACCTTTCTTTACAGAAGAAGAAGAGCTTGAAAAATTAATAACATCCGCCCCTAATCTTTTTTGAGCTAATTCGAAAGATATTTTAGTTCTAGTACTATTTTCAAAAAAAAGATTTGCAATTGTAATGTCTCTAAGTGTTGGAACTTTTTTAATAGGTCTGTTTATTACTTCTTTAAAGTTTAGTGCTGTGTTAAAAATAAGATCAACATCAGCCTTATTTAAAAACTTTATACCATGAAGATGATCTACACTTAACTTTCTCATCTAACTTTCAATAAAGACTTTATTATTTAATGGCTTATCATCCCATATCACTTTTACTTTATCCCCTTTAAAAGTATCAATCTTTGTTCCACAATAGTTTGCTTCAATTGGGATTTCTCTCTTAAATCTTCTATCAACAAGGACAAGAAGCTCAATTGACTTTGGTCTTCCATATGAGTCAATTGCTGACATTGCAGCTTTAATACTTCTTCCTGTGAAAAGGACATCATCTATTAACACAATCCTTTTATTTTCTAGTGTGAAATTAATTTGAGTAGAATTTGCTGAAAGAGTTTTCTCTGTCCTTCTAAAATCATCTCTAAAAAAAGTAAAATCTAGTATACCACTTTTAATTTTTATTTTAGGATGATTAGTTTCAAATACCTTTAAAATTTGATTAAACAAATAAACACCTCTTGGTTGAAGACCAATTAGAACAGTATCTTTAAAATCTTTATGGTTCTCAATAAGTTCGTATACTAATCTTGATAAAATTAGATTTATTTTTTTTGAATCTAAAAGGATTTTTTTTGACATCTTGATCTATTAATACAAAAATATAAATTCTACATTAAGTGTTTTTTAAAAAAAAATCCTCATAAATGAGGATTATTTTAATAATTATTCTTCTTCAGAATCAATATCATCAACTTTAGCATCATCCGGTTCTTCAGGAGCTGAATCTTTATGAGTTAGTAGATGTGATACAACAACTCTCTTAAATTCTTTACTAAACTCTATAACTTTAAAATCTACCTTGTCCCCTTTAGATAATTTAGTTCCATCTTCTTTATCAAGATGTCTAGTTGGACAGAAAGCAGAAATATCTTCATTAAAGTTTATAATGGCCCCTTTTTCAATAACTTCAGACACCTCAGAATTATGAATTGTGTCTACAGCAAAATCTTTTTCATATACATCCCATGGATTAGGTTTTGTTTGTTTATGACCTAGACTAAGTTTTCTACCCTCAACATCAAGATCAAGAATAACAACATCAATTTTGTCATTCAATGCTAAAAATTCTGAAGGATGTTTAATCTTTTTTGTCCATGATAGGTCAGATATGTAAATTAAACCGTCTATACCTTCTTCAAGTTCAATAAAAACTCCAAAGTTTGTAAAGTTTCTAACAGAACCAGTATGTTTAGAACCTATTGGGAACTTCTTAGTAATATCAGTCCAAGGGTCTTGTGTTAATTGTTTAATACCCAAAGACATTTTTCTAGATTCTCTATCAAGAGTGAGAACTACTGCCTCAATTTCATCTCCAACATTTACAAAATCTTGAGCACTTCTTAAGTGTGTTGACCATGACATCTCAGATACATGGACTAAGCCTTCTATGCCTTCATCAACTTCCACAAATGCTCCATAATCTGCGATTACAACTACTTTACCTTTTATCTTAGAACCTTCTTTTACATCATCTCCTAGTTTATCCCATGGGTGGTCAGTTAATTGCTTAAGACCTAATTGAATTTTGGATTTATCATCATCAAAATCTAGTATTACAACTTTAATTTGTTGGTCAAGCTCTAAAATCTCAGAAGGATGATTTATTCTACTCCATGACAAATCTGTGATATGAATCAGGCCATCCACACCACCTAAATCAATAAATACTCCATATGAAGTCATGTTTTTAACAGTTCCTTCAAGAACTTGTCCTTTCTCTAGCTGACCAATAATCCCTTTCTTTTGCTCTTCAATATCAGCTTCAATTAAAGCTTTATGAGATACAACTACATTCTTGAACTCGTGATTAATCTTTACCACTTTGAAATCCATGTTCTTATTAGTGTATTGATCGTAATCTCTAATTGGTTTGACATCTATCTGAGATCCTGGAAGGAAGGCTTCAATACCAAAAACATCTACAATCATACCACCTTTTGTTCTACACTTAACAAAGCCTTGGACAACTTCACCGGAATCATGGGCTGCATTAACTCTGTCCCAAGCTTTTATAACTCTTGCTTTTCTATGAGAAAGAACTAGTTGACCAGACTTATCTTCTCTTGTATCTACAATTACTTCAACTTTATCACCTAATTTTAAATCAGGATTATATCTAAACTCATTTTTTGAAATTACTCCTTCTGACTTAGCATTAATATCAATAATGACATCTTTATCTGTTAGATGAATCACTTCACCTAGAATAATATTATCATCAGAGGTATCAACAAAATTTTTCTCTACTAACTTCTCAAATTCCTTGATTTGTTTCTCATCTAGTTCGTCAATACCTTCCTTGTATTGATGCCAGTTAAAATTCGTTAAGAAATCATTTTGTGGATCAACCTTTTTTGTTGACTTTTTTGCAGGAGCTTTTTTTGGAGTTTTTGTTAATGTCTTTGACTCCTCAGGTTGAGTTTTTTCAGTATTTTCTTCGCTCATAGTGCGCAAAAATATAATTTATTAATTTATTGACAAAGATTAGTTATGTTTTTTATTACTTTAAATAGTTATTTTTTCAAGTATTTCCTCAAACACCTGATCAATAGCTAAATAGCTCACATCAATTGCATAAGCATCTTCAGCTTTTTTGAGTGGTGCAATGTCTCTAGTAGAGTCTATATCATCTCTTTCTTTTATCTCTCTTTCAATTGATTCAATTTTGACAGTTTCATCATTTATTTCTTTATGACGCCTTTGAGCTCTAATTTCAGGAATAGCATACAAGAAGAATTTATAATCGGCATCAGGAAACACAACAGTTCCAATATCCCTACCATCAACAACTATAGAATTTAACTTAGATGATTTTCTTAAAAGATTATATACGAAATTTCTTATTTCAGGTTTTTTTGCATATTCACTAACACTTACTGATACCTTATGCCCTCTTATTTTAGATGTAACATCTTCACCATTTAAAAAAATTGAGAAACTATCATTTTTAAATTTTTGAGAAATATCAATTTTACTAAAAAGATCCTTTCCTAGTGTTTCTTGTGGGTTTATTTGATTTCTTTTTAAATAAAGAGTTATTGCCCTATAATATGCGCCTGAATCTCTATAATTAATATTTAACCTTTTAGCAATTTTCTTTGCCTGAGTACTTTTGCCAGTAGATGCCTCACCGTCAATTGCTATTATCATAAAAATTAATTTATATTTTTTGGATTTAAGACCTTTATGTTTGTCAAAGAGTGTAATATTACATCACTCATGTTGTTAACGTATATAAAGTTTAAACCTTTAAGATATTTTTGATTTATTTCTTCAATATCCTTTTTATTATATGAACTTAAAATAATTTCCTTAATATTTGCTCTTTTAGCAGCCAAAATCTTTTCTTTTATTCCTCCTACAGGAAGAACCTTTCCTCTTAGAGTAATCTCACCTGTCATAGCGATGTTCTTTTTAACTCTTTTTTGAGTAAATAATGAGACAAGAGATGTAAGTATGGTTATACCTGCGCTTGGACCATCTTTAGGAGTTGCTCCCTCAGGAACGTGAATATGTATATTATATTTTGAGTAGTCAATTTCTTTATTGATTCCGAGATCTTGGAAATTAGATTTAATATACTCTAATGCAATAACGGCGGATTCCTTCATTATTTTTCCAAGGTTACCAGTAATCGACAGGTTTCCTTTACCCTCTGATAATGACGATTCAATGAATAAAATTTCACCACCTACAGAAGTCCATGCAAGACCTGTAACTACTCCAGCAAAATTATTATTTTCATATTTATCTCTAAAAAATTTCTGAGGTCCCAATACATCTTTTAAATAATTTTCGTCATTGTAGTCGTTCAACTTAGAATTTGAAACAATATTTTTAGCTCTGTTTCTAATAAGCTTGGCAATTTGTTTCTCAAGATTCCTAACCCCTGATTCTCTTGTGTAGCCACTAATAATATCTTTGATGTTTTTATTAGATATTTTAAAATCAGAAGAATTCATACCGTGCTCAGACAATTGTTTTTTAATTAAAAACTTGTTTGCAATTGAGACTTTTTCTTCAGATGTATACCCAGACACATTAATTAACTCCATTCTATCAAGTAAAGCAGGATGCATTGTTGATAGATTATTAGCTGTAGCGACAAACATTACTTTTGAAAGGTCATAACCTATTTCTAAGAAATTATCATGAAAAGAACTATTTTGTTCAGGGTCAAGCAACTCTAACAAAGCAGATGAAGGATCACCTTGAGAGCCACTTGAAATCTTATCAATTTCATCTAAAACAAATACTGGATTAGATGTACCAGATTTTCTTACACTTTGTATAATTCTTCCAGGCATTGCTCCAATGTATGTCTTTCTATGTCCTCTAATTTCAGCTTCATCTCTTAATCCACCTAGGGAAACTCTGACATACTCTCTGTTTATTGATTTAGCAATAGATTTACCAAGTGAAGTTTTACCTACACCAGGGGGGCCATATAAACATAATATTGGCGACTTCATATCTTTTCTTAATTTAAGAACAGCTAAATACTCTATTATTCTTTTTTTTACATCCTCTAGCCCAAAATGATCATTATCTAAAATTTTTTGGGCTTTTTCTAGGTCAAAATTATCTTCAGAGTAGTTTTCCCATGGCAGATCAACTAGTAAGTCCAAATAGTTTCTTTGAACAGAATATTCTGCAACCTGAGAGTTCATCCTCTTTAGTTTAGATAACTCTTTTTCAAAATGATTTCTTGTTTCTTCACTCCAATATTTATCTTTTGATTTATTTATCAATTCTTGAATATCTTCATGATATGAATTTTCCCCAAGCTCCTCTTGAATTGTTTTCATCTGCTGCTGCAAATAATATTCTCTTTGCTGCTGATCTAAATCATTCCTTACTTTTGATTGTATATCGTTTTTTAGAGCGAGTTTTTCATATTCTACATTTAAGAACTTAAGGCATTTCATAGCTCTATTCTGGATACTTGTACTTTCAAGTAACTCTTGTTTGTCTTTTACACTTATGTTCATGTTTGAAGAAACAAAATTGATCAAGAATGCAGAACTATGGATATTTTTAATTGCAAATGATGCCTCTGATGGGATATTAGGATTTTCCTTTATAATTTTTAAAGCTATATCCTTTATTGCATCTATTGTTGCAGAGAATTTACTGTTTGATTTTTTTAATACCTCATCAGAAACTGGTTCAACAGTTGCTTGAATATATGGATCAGTTTTAACAGTAGATTTAATCTTAAATCTTTTTTTTCCTTGTATAATAACAGTCGTATTTCCATCAGGCATTTTTAAAACCCTTAATATTTTTGCAACTGTACCTACTCCATATATATTTTCTATGCCTGGGTTTTCATCATTAATATTTCTTTGAGCTATAACTCCAATTAATTTATTAGACTTATTAGCATCTTTAATAAGTTTTATCGATTTATCCCTGCCTGCATTTATTGGAATAACTACACCGGGAAAAAGTACTGTATTTGTAAGAGGAAGTATTGACAATACATCTGGTAGATTTTCTTTTTCAAGTGCTTCTTCGTCTTCATTTGTCATTAATGGAATAAAATCAGATTCCTCGCTTATATCATCAAATGACATTTTGTCTATATTATTAAAAATAATGCTCATTTAAAACTATTTATGGTCATTATGTCAGAAAATCCATATATCAGTTCATTTAATTGAATTAATAAAGTTCAGACAATAACTACACTTATATAAAGACAAAAGCTATGCCAACTTACTTTTGTCTATTCTAGGAACTCTAATCAATAATAATGCTCCAACAAAAAAGAAAAACATAAAAATTAAAACTGAAAATCTAACTGAGCCTGTTAATTGAGCAGAAAAGGCATAGAAAAGCAAACCAAAGAAAATACCTATTTTTTCAGTTACATCATAAAAACTAAAAAATGATGTTGTATCCTTTGTTTCAGGTATAAATAGGGAAAAAGTAGCTCTAGCAACGGGTTGTGTACCACCCATTAAAAGCCCAACAAGTCCTGCAATCATATAAAATTGACTTGGAGTTTCAATATAATAGGCATAGAAACATACTAATGACCAAAGAAAGATTGCAAAGGTTAGTACTATAATATTTCCGAATTTTTGAGCCAATTTTGTAAAACTATATGCTCCACCAATTGCAACAATCTGAATAAGTAAAATGCTAATTATAAGACCAGCTGTTTGTTCACTTGCACTTGGCCATTGAATTTCAGTTACTCCAAAGTAAGATGCAATGTAAAGTACAGTTTGGAGAGAAAATGAAAAAATGAAAAATGCCAACAAAAATCTTGTAAACCTTTTACTAGATCTAATAACTTCATAAACGCCCCTTAACTCTTTAAATCCATTCCAAATAATATTTTTTGGAATATTTATGTCCCTATTTCCTTTAGGTAAATGATAAAAAGAGTATTGACTAAAACCTAACCACCACAAACCAGTTAAAGCAAAAGACATCTTCATGGCATTTTTATCAGAGCTAAACCCAAAATCTTCATAGAAATAAATCATTATTAGATTTATCAAGAGAAGTATAACACTTCCTATATACCCCATTGTGTATCCTCTTGCACTTACCATATTTGTTTGTTTGGGAAAAGTAATATCATTTAAATATGAATTATAATAGACCAGACTACCCCAGAATCCAAGTAATGATAGAAAATATAGTATAAGACTTAACTCTATATTTTCTAATTCAAACCAATATAGTCCAATACATGAAATAGAGCCCATGTATACAAAAAACTTCATAAAAATTTTTTTATTACCTATATAATCGGCTATACCACTAAGCATTGGTGATATAAATGCAATTAAAAGGAAACAAATTCCTGAAAGAAAACTAATCAAGGTGTCTTTGTTGACGTCTATACTAAATATCATAATTGAACTGACATCAGAGAAAACATATGTAGAGTAATAAATTGGAAAAATTGCTGAAGAAATAACTAAAGAATAAACTGAGTTTGCCCAATCATATATTGTCCATGCACCAATCAATTTTTTACTTCCTTTTGGATGGTCGGTTTTTTTATTCAGCATAAATTTAAATGATTGACAAAGTAAGTAAATAAATTAAAAGATATATATATTTGTCAAAAAATATAGATGTACTTAAAGTTGCACTTATTTGGATTAGTTTTCTTTAGTTTTATACTATTAAACTGCCAAACACAATTAAATAAAGAAGAACCTAAAATAACCTATAAAGTGAATAAATCAGAAGAAGAGTGGAAAGAAGAATTATCTCCTGAAGAATTTGAGATATTAAGAAATGCGGGTACTGAAAGACCCCATACTGGAATATATAATATGCATTTTGAAGATGGGGTTTATGTATGTAAGGGATGCGGACAACCTTTATTTAAGAGCGGAAGTAAGTTTATGTCTGATTGTGGCTGGCCAAGCTATGAAGGAGCAATTCCAGGTGCAATTGTCTACAAAAAAGATACAAGTTTAGGAATGATTAGAACTGAAATTTTATGTTCTAACTGTGGAGGGCATCAAGGTCATGTCTTTGATGACGGTCCAACAGCAACTGGCAAAAGATATTGTGTAAATTCTGCAAGTATAAATTTTATAAACAATAAAAGAAATGACTAAAAAATACGATTTAATTGTTTTAGGAAGTGGTCCAGGTGGATATGTTACTGCAATAAGGGCATCACAACTAGGACTAAAGACTGCTATAGTCGAAAAAGAAAGTCTGGGTGGAGTTTGTTTAAATTGGGGGTGTATCCCAACTAAGGCTCTATTAAAGTCTGCACAAGTGTTCGAATACTTAAAAAAAGCTGATTCATATGGACTAAAAGTTAAAGATTTTGATAAAGATTTTGACTCGGTTGTTAAAAGGTCAAGGAGTGTAGCTGATGGAATGAGTAAAGGAGTAACTTTTCTAATGAAGAAGAACAAGATTGATGTTATTACTGGTTATGGTAAGGTATTACCAAACAAAAAAGTTTCAGTTGAAAATGATGGTGAAGTACAAGAATTTGAGTGTTCAAATATTATTATAGCTACAGGAGGCAGATCAAGAGTAATTGATTCTATCCCTCAAGATGGTAAAAAAATTATTGGCTACAGAGAAGCGATGACACTTCCTAAACAACCTAAAAAAATAATAATTGTTGGATCAGGTGCAATTGGAATTGAATTTGCATATTTCTATAATTCTATGGGTACTGAGGTAAAAATAATTGAATATTTGGACAGAGTCCTACCTGTTGAAGACAAAGATATTTCAAATCAACTAGGTAAAAATTTTAAGAAGTCAGGAATTGAAATATTAACAAGCTCTGAAGTCATTTCATCTCATACTAAGGGCAAGGGTGTGAAACTTCAAGTTAAATCTAATGGTCAAATATCTGAACATGAAGCAGATATTGTATTATCTGCAGTAGGTGTAAAAAGTAATATAGAGGATATTGGACTTGAAGAAGTTGGGATAGCAGTCGATAAAGATAAAATTATAGTTGATGAATTTTATCAAACAAATATTCCTGGATACTATGCAATTGGAGATGTTACATCTGGTCAAGCATTAGCACATGTTGCTTCAGCTGAGGGAATACTTTGTGTTGAAAAAATTGCTAAACATGAGGTAGAGCCAATCGATTATGATAATATTCCTGGATGTACATATTGTTTTCCTGAGGTTGCATCTGTTGGATTAACTGAGGAAAAAGCTGTTGAAAAAGGATATCAAGTTAAGGTTGGAAAATTTCCTTTCACTGCATCTGGAAAGGCACAAGCATCTGGTCATCCGGATGGATTTGTTAAGGTTATTTTTGATGAAAAGTATGGAGAGTGGTTGGGTTGTCACATGATTGGTGCTGGAGTTACTGATATGATTGCAGAAGCCGTTTTAGGGAGAAAGCTTGAGACAACAGGTAAAGAAATTCTTAAGTCTGTTCACCCTCATCCTACAATGAGTGAAGCATTAATGGAGGCTGTTGCAGATGCTTACGATGAGGTTATTCATCTTTAGGCAGAAAGCTTTCAATTGCTAATTCGTAGCTTTTTAGTCCAAATCCTATAATTATCCCATCAACTACTGGTGATAGATATGAGTTATGTCTGTATTCTTCTCTTGAAAAAGTATTAGATATATGAACTTCAATAACTTTTGTATCAATTGCTTTTATTGCATCACCTATTCCAACAGAAGTGTGAGTATATGCAGCAGCATTTATTATTATACCATCTGAGTCCCTGGAATCTTGAATAAAGTTTATTAATTCACCTTCAACATTTGATTGATGGTATTCTAAATTAATGTTAGAATATTTTGATCTAAGTGAATTAAAGAAAGTTTCAAAATCTTGATTCCCATAGATATCAGTCTCTCTTGAACCAAGTAGATTCAGATTGGGACCATTAATTATTGTTAATTTCATATATTATAAAGGTAACGCTTAAACAGGAATAAAAAAAAATGAATTGGGATACCAGCATTGAGAATTTTAGAAATTATCTAAAACTCGAAAGAGGTTTAAGCATGAATACAATAAAAAGTTATGAATTTGATCTATCTCAATTTAAAAACTTTATTATTGAAAACAACATTAATGAGTCTCCACAAAAATGTAGTTCATCAACAGTTAAAAGGTATCTTTATAAAAATTTCTCTAACAAAAAATCTAGAAGTCAAGCCAGAAGTATTTCAGCATTAAAAAGTTTCTTTAATTACTTATTATTTGAAGGTAAAATTAATTCATCTCCATTGAATGATATAGAAAGTCCTAAAATTGAAAATAGATTACCAGAGGTCCTGACTGAAGATGAAATAAAAAGATTGATTTCTTCAGTCAATCTTGATTCAGAGTTTGGACAGAGAAATAAAACTATAATTGAGGTTTTATATGGAACAGGTATTAGAGTAAGCGAGCTCACTGAGCTAAAACTATCAAACATTTTTTTTAATGAAAATATTTTAAAAGTAACTGGAAAGGGTAATAAAGAGAGGTTTGTCCCATTAGGTAAAATTGCTTCAATAGAGATTAAAAAATATTTAAGTTATAGGGATAAATTAAAAATTAATTCAAAATTTTCCGATATACTTTTCTTGAATAAATATGGGAGGCAGTTAACGAGATCGATGATATTTAAAGTTATTAATGATTCTTCTAAAAATGCAAACATTGATAAAAAAATTAGCCCTCATACATTGAGACACTCATATGCTACTCATCTACTAAAAAATGGTGCAGACTTAAGAACAATTCAACTTATTCTCGGACATGAGAGTATTACTACAACTGAAATATATACCCATTTAGATACATATCACTTGGACGAAGTTCTTAAAAAGTTTCATCCAAGGAAATAGATTATTCTGAATTAAAATTAAGTGCGCAATCTATTAAGGCGAGGTGTGAATATGCTTGCGGAAAATTACCTAATAATCTTTTTGATTTAAAATCTAGATCTTCACTATACAGACCAAGATGATTACTGTATTTTAATATCTTCTCAAAATATTTTTTAGATTTCTGTTTTTCACCTATTTTATAAAGGCTGTTTATATACCAGAAAGAACAAACAGTAAAAGAAGAGGAAGGGAAGCCAAAATCATCTTCATTTTTATACCTGAACAAAAGCCCATCATTCATTAGATCTTTTTCAATTGCTTTAACTGTCTTTACGTATTTTAAATTATTAGACTTTATAAAGTCAAATGATTCCATTAAAAGTAATGATGCATCAAGGCTATCTGAACCATAAGATTGGGTAAAAGCACCAAGTTTTTTATTCCACCCATTCTCCAATATATCATTGTAAATTTCTTTTCTAATTAATTTCCATTTTTTAATATTTGAGGATTTATTGATTAAAATTGAGATCTTAATTGCTCTGTCAATGGCAACCCAACTTAATAATTTAGAAAAGGTAAAATGTTTATCTTCGTTTCTAAATTCCCAAATTCCTTTATCTGGTAGCTTCCAATTGTTTTTTACTATCCACACTATTGATTTAACAATTGACCATAACTCCTCATATTCCTCATTTTCAGAAGGAAATTTTTCAATTTGATAATGGATAGCATCCATAAGAATTCCATAAATATCATTTTGTTTTTGACTATATGCAGCATTACCTATTCTAACTGGTGATGAATCTAAATACCCTGAGAAGTGGTCAAGAGTTTTTTCTTCAAGTATTTTTTCACCATTGATACCATACATTATCTGAAGTTTTTCATTTTTATCAGGAATAATATTAATTATAAATTTTATAAAATTCTTTACAATATTTTTATGTCCTAATTTTGCAACTACCTTAATTACCATAGAGGCGTCTCTTATCCAGCAAAAGCGATAATCCCAGTTTCTCTCCTCACCTATTGTCTCAGGCAATGAAGTCGTAATAGCAGCAAGAACTGCTCCAGTTTTTTGGTATGTAAGTAGCTTTAGAGTAAGTGCACTTCTTAATATTTCATTATTATACTTTTTAAAATTTGGAGTTTTGTTAATCCAATTAGTCCAATATTTTTTTGTTTGATTAAACTCTAATAATATTTCTTTAAATTTTGGAATGATTAGCTTTTCATAATAGGAAATTTTGAAAAATAAATCTGACTCTAACTCAATTACGTCATTATTAATAACTGAAATTAAACTTGCATTTGAGTATAGATAAAGAGTTTCATAATTCTCATTTTCAGAAATGCTTAATATAAAATTACTTTTAACATATGATTTAGTCTTGCCAACAGAGTAGTCAAGTCTTGGATCATAAGTAATTCTTATTTTGGGGTTGCCTTTAATGTGCTTAATGATTCTGGTAATTTCTGGTGGAGAGTAATAACTCTTTTTTTTTGTTTGGTACCTAGGCATGTAATCTATAATATGAAACTCATCGAAACCGTTATTAAAGATTGTTCTCAGTATACATGTATTTTTCAAATATTCTTGACTTATATTGTAATTTCCAACTGTTTCAACTTTAAAAAAACCACCAATACTATTATCAATGATTTTTGCGAAGATAGAGGGAGAATCAAACTTTGGTAAACAACACCAATCTATTGAAGAATCCTTATAAATTAATGCTGATGATTGACAATTTCCTATTATTCCATAATTAATGTTGTCTCTATATCCATAAGAATCTCTTATTTCCATATTTTTAGAGTTTAATATAATGATTTGAGTAGAACAATAATTGTTTCGAATAGATTACCAATTAAGATATCTAATTTAGATAAATCTTTTGAATTTTCTTCAACTAGTGGAGGATTAGCAACTGGAATGAAATCAATTCATAAAAAAAATAATTTTTTATGGATAGGATGGCCAGGAATTGATAAGAAATCCTTGGGTAATAAATTAGCTAAAGCAGAAAAATTATTACTCAAAAAAAATTATATCCCGGTGTTTTTGAGAAAAAAAGAAATAAACGATTTCTATTATGGTACAAGTAACGAAGCTCTTTGGCCACTATTTCATTACTTCATAGAGTTTTCTATATTCAATAAGTCCCATTGGAAGTCTTATTTTAATGTTAATAAGAAATTTGCTGATTGCGTAATTAAGTATGCAAAAAAAGATGATACAGTTTGGGTTCATGATTATCAATTATTACTATGTCCAAAAATGATTAAGAGTAAAAGACCTGACTTAACTGTCGGATTCTTTCTCCATATACCTTTTCCCTCTTTTGAAATTTTTAGAATTTTTCCATGGAGAGAGGAACTACTAGAGGGTATTCTTGGCTCTGATCTTATAGGTTTTCATACCTATGATTACGTTAGACATTTTTTAAGCTCTGTAAAAAGAATTTTAAAGTATGATGTAATTTTTAATAAAATTAATGTTGGTTCAAGAGAGGTTTTAGTTGATACTTTTCCTATGGGAATTGACTATGCAAAATATAATGATGCTGCTAGAAAAAAATATAATCAAAAAAAATCTGAGATGTCTAAACTCAGACTCCAACTAATGGATCATAAGAAGACTTCATCTGAAAGTAAATTAATCTTATCTATTGATAGACTTGATTATACAAAAGGAGTTATTAATAGGATTAAGGCATTTGAGATTTTTCTTACAAATAATCCAGAATATAGAGGTAAAGTCAGACTTATAATGCTTACAGTCCCTTCAAGATCTGATGTCAGTGATTACATAAGGCTTAAGAAACAAACAGATGAAATAGTTGGTAGAGTTAATGGTAAATTTGCTTCAGTAAATTGGACCCCAATTTGGTATTATTATAGATCTATGAGTTTTGACGAATTAATTGACCTATATACTATTTCAGACATAGCTATGATAACTCCAGTTAGGGATGGAATGAATCTTGTAGCAAAAGAGTTTGTTGCGACAAGGGTTGAAGGAGATGGTGTTTTAATTCTAAGTGAAATGGCAGGAGCTTCAAAAGAATTATATGAATCAATAACTGTAAATCCATTTGATCTTAACAGAATGTCTGATATGATTCTAAAGGCAATTAATATGCCTAAGAAAGAACAAATCGAACGAAATAGGAGCATGCAAGAAAGATTAAGTAGATATACAGTTAATTATTGGGCAAACGATTTTATGAAAAATTTAATTTCTAGAGCAAAATCTAACCAGAACTCAGTCACTAATTATTTTAATTTATCAGAAAAAAATAAACTAATAGAAAAACTTAAATTATCAAACAATAAGTTAATAATACTTGATTACGATGGAACTTTGGTCAACTTTAAAGATAAACCAGAGTTAGCAGTTCCAAACGATAATTTATTAGACATTTTGGATAATTTATCTAATATTGAAGGTTTGGATATAGCAATTGTAAGTGGTAGGGATAAAATATTCCTGGAGGATAATCTTGGAAAACTTAATGTTAGTATTATTGCAGAACATGGTCACTTTTACAAGAAAAAGAATAAAAATTGGAAAAACCTTGGAAATATTGATAAAGATTTTTTAAATGAGATATACTCAATCTTTCAATCTTTCAGTGATAGAACACCAGGAACATTTACTGAAAAAAAAGAAAGTGGATTGGTTTGGCACTTTAGAAAAACGGATCCAGAGTTAGCCTCAAAAAGAGTTGTAGAGATGGAAACAGTTTTAAACAGTTTGTTAACTGATCAATTTCAAATTTTAAACCTTGACAAAGCTATTGAAGTAACCAGTAGAAAATTTGATAAAGGATCAGCAGTTAATGAATTAACAAAAAACAAGAAATACGATCATATAGTCTGTATAGGAGATGATATAACCGATGAGAATATGTTTAAAAACTTAAATGAAAATTGTACAACTATCAAAGTTGGCATAAAAAATACCCTGGCGAGTTTTTACATTGATGATCCCAAAAGTGTAGTTAAATTATTAAATGATATAAATAATTATCTGAAATAGATGAATTTACTCCTGCATAAGTCTAAATCCTTCCCCATGCACATTTATAATTTTAAGTGATGGGTCTTTTTCTAGATACTTTCTGAGTTTTGCAATATATACATCCATACTTCTTGATGTGAAATAATTAGCATCTCTCCATATCTTATTTAAGGCAATATCTCTAGGCAGTAAATCGTCGAAATTTAATACTAGCATCTTTAATAGCTGATTTTCCTTAGGAGATAGCTTAAAAGAATTTCCTTCTTTATGAGTTAAAATCCTAAGCTTAGAATTAAATGAAAATTCACCAAAATCAAACTCAAAAATATCTTTTTGTTCGGTATTTACAGATGGTTTTCTATTAAGTATAGATTTTATTTTTGCTAGTAGAATTTCTGAATCAAAAGGTTTCGTTAAATAATCATCTGCACCTATCTTATATCCTTTTAAAACATCATCTTTTAGGTTTTTTGCAGTAAGGAAAATTAAAGGAATAGCTTCATTAACTTCTCTGATTTCTTTTGCAAGTGTTAAACCATCTTTAAATGGCATCATTATATCTAGTATACATAAATCAAATTCTGATTTATTAAACTTTTCAAAACCCTCGATACCATTAACTGCAAGTGATATCTCATAGTTGTTAATGGTTAGATAATCTTTGAGTATCTTCCCAAAATTTGGATCATCTTCTACTAATAAAATTTTTTTATTTGATTTCATCTTTAAGTGTTTTAATATTTATATAAAACTTAGTTCCAGAACCTTTCTTACTTTCAAGCATAATTTTACCCTTATGAAAATCAACAATCTTTTTAACGTATGAAAGTCCTAGACCATGTCCTTTGATATCATGTATATCTCCATTTTGTTCTCTATAAAATTTTTCAAATACCATCTTTTGAGTATTCTTATCCATACCAATTCCATTGTCTTGAACACATATCTCTATATTATCATCAATGTTTATTGTTGAGACTACAATTGAGGGTTTGTTTTTTGAGTATTTTACTGCATTATCCAAAATATTAATAATAATATTTTCTAGATGATTACTATTTCCTAAAATATTTGAGTTATCAGCATTTAATGAAAGATTAATAGAACCCTTGTTACTTTCAACTATAAGCTTTACGTGCTCAACAGCATCCTCAATTACTTCATGAATGTTTGTCTTTTCCATATCAAATGGATTAGAACTTTTTTCCAACTGAGATATCCTTAATATATTCTCAACCTGAGATAACATTCTAGAATTTTCTTCTCTAATCATGCCTAGATATGATGTAAATTTGTCATTAATATTGTTTTTTGAGCTTGATATAGCATCTAGTGCTAGATTAATAGTAGCAATTGGTGTTTTAAATTCATGAGAAATGTTATTTATGAAGTCACTCTTTATTTCTGATAACTTTTTCTGTTGAATTATTTGATATAATGCACTTGTTGATATAACAATTATAATTAAAGTGAGCATAAAAGATAAGGTAGCAACACCTATTATACCTGATAAGACATATTCTTGTTTTTCAGGAAAAGAAACAACAAGATCATATTTTATAGGGCTAGATCTATCATACATAAAAGGGATTGAATACTTTGGTCCTGACTGAACTTCTATGTAGTTATTTGATTTAACTTTTGTTGAAAGACCATTACTGTATATTCCAAATTCATATGGAGTAACAATATTTTGGTTATTAAACCCTTGATCTAAAAGTATTTGAATTTCTCTTGAAGTTGTTCTTTTATGAATTGGTAATGAGGATGCATATTCTTGAAAAGCTGACTTATATTTTTCAAACTTAAACATATCAATATCCTCAACACTTTTTAATTTAGAAATAGATGCATTCAACCTATTCTCTCTTCTATCAAATATGTTTTTATTAACTATTGTAGTTTTAACTGCTTTATAATCCTTTAAATTATCATCTCCATATCTGTTTGATAAATTATTAGGAAGATTAATATTGTAATCTTCTTCCAGAATACCATAAGCAAAAAAAGTTGAAAGATTTGAAGTTTGATCTTCATCTAAGAATAGAAAAACATCAGTAAAATTTTGTTCATCTGGTGATCCAATAGAGTCAATTAACATTTGATAAGTATTTACATAATCATTTAATTCCCTATTTTGAATATCATCAACAACTTCTCTTAAAGTTCGATTGACTGCTAAAGAAAATTCCTCTTCCTTATTTTTCCATGAGGAATATATCCAGTATCCTTGCATAAGTATTATTCCAATTAAGGAAAATGACATTAGAAGAACAAGTGAAGTGTATAATTTTCTATTCATAAACTATAAAATTCTCAAAATTATAATTTAAAATTTCTTAAAAAAATGTTAAGAAATTAATTTAAGCTTATTAATGTATTGTGTATTTCTAATACTTTGTCCTCCAATTCAGTTAAATTAATGTTATCAATTATAAAATCGCATTTATCAATAATTGAAGTTTCATTTATCTGATTTTGCATTCGATTTAACACATCATCTCTAGATAGATTATCTCTTTGCATAACCCTATCAATTCTAATTTCTTTTGGGGCTTTAACGTAGATAATCTTATTGAAAAGATTCTCTGTTTTAGTTTCAAAAATAATTGCTGCTTCTTTTACAATATAACTCTCATCTCTATGTTTAAAGCAAAAATTATCGAAATCTATAGCTACTGCGGGGTGAATTATTGAATTTAGTGACTTAAGTTTTTCTTTATCGTTAAAGACTACTTTAGAAACTAGTTTTGAATTTAGTTCATTCTCAACATAAATATCTTCTCCAAATAGTTGTTTTATTGAGTATATGATTTTTTTATCTGAACTTATTAATTTTTTTGCAGATTCATCTGCATTGTATGTGCTTATACCAATTTTTTTGAAGATTTCTAAAACACTAGATTTACCAGATCCAATTCCTCCGGTTAATCCAATAACTTTCATTATGAATTTAATTTATCAATAATTTCTTGACTTACACCAACACTTGAAAACCCACCATCATTATAAATATTTTGAAGGGTAACTCTTTTTGTATAATCAGAAAAAAGTGAAACAGTTAGATTAGCACAATCTTCAGCAGTAGCATTACCAAGTGGTGAGGTTAAATCAGCATATTTAAGAAAATCATCCAATCCTTTCACTCCCTTTCCAGCAGTTGTTAAAGTTGGTGATTGAGATATTGTGTTTACTCTAACGTTTTTTTCTTTACCAAAGAAATAGCCAAAACTTCTTGCTATGGATTCTAAATATGCCTTATTATCAGCCATATCGTTATAATTTGGAAAAGTCCTTTGTGCAGCTATGTAGGTTAAAGCAACAATACTACCCCACTCGTTCATTGCATCTAGTTTAAGTAAAGATTGCATAAGCTTGTGAAAAGATACTGCTGAAACATCCCATCCTTTAGCTAGCCAATCATAATTTAAATCGGTATAATGTTTACCTTTTCTAACATTTACAGACATTCCAATCGAATGAAGAACGAAATCTAATTTTCCGTTAAACTTTTTAGTAGTATGAGAAATTAGCTTTTCTAAATCTTCTAAATTGGTTGCATCAGCAGGAATTACTTCAGAATTAGTTTTTTTGGCTAATTCATTTATTGTACCCATCCTGATAGAAACAGGGGCATTAGTTAGGATAAATTCGCCTCCCTCTTCATATACCCTTTCAGCGGTTTTCCATGCAATAGAGCTATTATCTAGTGCACCAAAGATTATACCTTTTTTACCTTTTAAAATAGAATTTGACATTACTTATATTTTTTATTGTTTGGTTTCTGCCAACTAAATGGTGCTCCTATTGCAGTCCAAACACCAATCAATGCATCACTATTATTAGAATTCTTATGTTTCATGTTCATATAATAAAGATACACTTAATTCAATAACTCATTAGCAAGTTCATTTGCTGATTTATTTGATTTATCTCCTGATAACATCTCTGCGATTTCTTTTACTCTTTCTTTATCTTCAAGTAATTTGATATCGGTTATGATCTTATTTTCAACTTCTTTTTTAAATACCTTGTAGTGAAAATCACCTTTTGATGCAACTTGAGGAGTATGTGTAATAACTATAACTTGCATGTTTTTTGACATTTGATCCATTAACTCTGCAACTTTTGAGGACACAGAACCTGATATACCAGTATCAATTTCATCAAAAATTATAGTTGCTAATTTAATATAGCTTGACAAAATTGATTTAATTGAAAGCATTATTCTTGACACCTCGCCACCAGAGGCTATGTTTCTTAGATCACTATATCTATCACCTTTATTTGACTTAAGTAAAAATCTACCTTCACTAAATCCATTTTTTTGAATTGACTCTGTTTTTGATAAATCAATTTTTATTTCTGAATTATTCATTCCTAATTCAGAAAGATTTTGATTTAATAATTTCTCAAAATCATTCTTAACAGAATATCTTTTTTTATGAATAATATTAGCTCTAGAAATAAGGTCCTTTAATAAAATATCTTTTGAAGATTTTAAGTCTTTAATTTCTTGATCAATATCTTGATGTCCATCGACGACCAATAATAAGTTTTCCTTTATTTTAATTAATTCATCTATTGATGATACTCTATGTTTATTTTGTAATGTATAGATTCTATCAAGATTTTCTCTTAATTGATTTATATCTTCTTCTGAGTTAGAGAGATCATTAAGTATTGATTGAGAGTCATCAATCATGTCATTTAGACTTTGTATGATCGAACTAAGGCTATCTGCCAAAGAATTAATTCGATTAGAAGATCCTGAGACTTTGTTTAGCTTTCTTACAATATTTGAGAGTTTTTCTGAGATTCCAATATGTTCTGAATTAAACTCTTCATTAATTAGAGATAAGGCTTCTTTAATATCATCTAGGTTATCTGCCTCCTTAACTTTGTTCTCTATATCTTCTAGGTTAACATTATCAAGATCAATACTATTAAATTCATTTAATAAATAATTATTATAATCAAGATCTGACTCAAAAGTATCTCTTTGTATTTCTTTTTCTTGAATTTTTTTCTCTAAAGCCATTAAAGACTTAAAATCATTTGTATAAGCATTGAAATTAATTGTGTTATTTGATAAAGAATCAAGAATTAAAAAAATAAAGTTTGTATCTAATATTTTGAGATTATTAAACTGAGAATGAATATCCAGAAGAGAATTTGTTAAATTCGATAATTGGTCTAGCCTAACAGGTGTATCATTAACAAATGCTCTTGATTTCCCACTTTGATTAATCTCTCGTCTAATTATTGTTTGATTATCAAAATCTAAATCATTATCTGAAAAAAATACTTCAAGATTTTGACCATTGAGGTCAAAAGTTGCTTCAACAAAGCACTTTTTATCTTTATTAATAATTTTTGTATTGTCAACTCTGGAGCCAAGAACAAGTGATAACCCTCCCAATAGAATTGACTTTCCAGCTCCCGTTTCTCCAGTGATTGAAGTCATACCATTTTCAAATGATATTTCGACATTATCAATTAGAGCGTAATTACTTATCCTTAATCTTTTTAACATTCTTGTAAATAGCTTCCATTATATCTATTGAAACATCTTTTTTATGTTTTCTTTCAAATGGAGTGATTTCTAAATCTGAATTTATAAAATCAATTTGATTAAAGTCATTTGAAATTGGATTAAAATCTCCAATTTTATTAACTATTATTGCGTCAAGATTTTTAGACTTTAATTTTACCTTTGCATTTTCAATGTGATCATCGGTCTCCAGGGCAAATCCAACTAGATATTGATTCTTTTTAATTTTACCTAATTCCTTAATTATATCCTTGGTAGGTTTAATTTTAATAGAATCCAAGCCTATATCTTTTTTAATTTTAGAGTCTATAAATTCAGCTGGTTTAAAATCTGAAACAGCTGCAGAGCAAATTACAACGTCAGAAGATTTATAATGCGTCATAGTTTCTTCAAACATCTGATCAGAATCTAGAACCCTATATGTATCAATATTTAACAGGTCCATTGATAAATTTGTTGGACCTAGTATAAGTTTAACATTTGCTCCAAGAGAAATAGCTGCTTTAGCTAAGTGATATCCCATTTTTCCAGATGAACTATTACCAATAAATCTGACTGGATCAATTTTTTCATGAGTTGGACCAGCAGTTATTAAAAAATTAAGATTATTTAGTGGAAGAGATTCTTTAAGTTTAATTTCAATATGTTCAATTATCTCTTCTGGCTCTAACATTCTGCCCTCTCCTTCTAAACCACTTGCAAGAGAACCTTTACCCACAGGAAGCACATTAGTCCTATTTTTAACTAGTTTCATAATATTTTCTTGATTAAGAGAATTTCTATACATTTCAAGATCCATTGCTGGAGCAATAAATACGGGACAGCTACTTGATAAATAACATGCCAAAAGAATGTTATCACATTTAGCATTTGCCATTGAAGATATTGAATTTGATGTGGCTGGAGCAATTATAAAAATATCTGCCCATTCGGAAAGCTCAACATGATTATTCCAAATAGGGTTTCCATCTTTTACAGTAGAAAATTCTGAGTAAACATCATTTCTTGAAACAGTGGAAAGAGTTAGAGGAGTTACAAATTCTTTAGATGAAGGAGTCATGACAACTTTTACATTACAATTAAGCTTAATAAGTTGTCTTACAAGAAAAGGTACTTTATAGGCAGCTATTCCACCCGTAACTCCTACTAATATATTTTTTTGAGCTAAAACACTCATAAAAAAAAATTATTAATCCTCAATCTCAGTTTCAGTATCTCTATAATAGATATTATTATCTAACCACTCTTGAACTGCAATAGCATAAGGCTTAGGAAGCTTCTCATAGAATTTAGAAACTTCTATTTGTTCCTTGTTTTCAAAAATTTCCTCTAAACTATCATTATGAGTAGCAAATTCCTCAAGTTTATCATGTAATTCTTTCTTGATCTCTGAATTAATCTGCCTTGACCTTTTTGCAATTATTGAAATTGCCTCATATATATTTCCTGTTTTATCCTCAATTTCAAGCTTATTATATGTTTTTGTTGTGTTTGCAGCTTTAGTGTTTCTGTATTTATTCATTTTGTATTTATAAAAGTTGTTTTGCAATATTAATTTTTTTTGATAAATCCTCTAAAAAGATTGTATCTGGATAATTATTTAAAAAGCTATTAAGCGATCTCTCTAACTCAGTAACTCTATCATTAATTCTTGATTCTATACTATTTATTGCTATTTCATATTGAGCTAGCCATTTAAAGTAAAGAGCTTCTTCTCTGTACATTGATCCAGGGTTATCAGCAATAAAATTTTCAATTGATTTAATTGCCGAGTTGTAATCCCTAATAGTAAAGTATTGTTTCGCAATTTCAAATTCTTTCTTTTCAAGTTTATTCTGCAAATCTTCTACTAACTCAAGGGCCTCAGCCAAATATTCACTGTTAGGAAATCTATTTATAAAAATCTGGAATTTATCAATACCAGTATATGTTTCTTCTTGATCTAAAGTATATCGTGGGGATAACATATAATATGATTTTGCTTCCATAAAATATGCTTCTTGAATTCTTTGACTATTTGGATAAGATTTAATAAAATTCTCAAATTGGATTGCAGCAGAAAGATATAATTTAGTTTCAAAATATGAATTTGCAAAAAAATAAACTAATCTTTCACCCTGGGGTTTACCCCTGTAGGAAGGGATTATTTGCTCAATAAGTGTATTTGCTCTCCTAAATTCCCCATTATTATAGTATTCCTCAGCTGCAGCATATTTTTCAGACTGATTTTCAGTGCTATTTAGTAACTTTTGATAATCATTACAGGACAGCAACAAGATTGAAACAGAGATTAAAGAGAATATTCTATACATGTAGATTTATTGTTTGGCAAATTTAATATAAGTTTATGAAATAAGATCTATTAAATTAACTTCATTAATAATAGATACCCCAAGTTCATTAGCAGTATTCAATTTTGATGGTCCAATATTGTTACCCGCAACTAGATAACTAGTTTTTTTGCTAACAGATGAACTAACTTTTCCACCATTTAATTCTATTATATTCTTTATCTCATCTCTACTGTAAGATTCAAATACACCAGAAATAACAAATATTTTACCATTCAATCTTGTTGAATGAATGCCGTTATCTTTTTGATAGAGATTAAGACCAAAAGATTTAAGCCTATTTATTATTCGGATATTATTGATATCACTAAAAAAATCAACAATACTTCTAGCTGTTTTATCCCCAATTTCATCAATAAATGATAAAGATTCAATATCCATAAGAGCTAATTTATCTATTGAATCAACGTGTTTAATTATTTTTTTTGATGCAGACTCTCCCACATATCTAATTCCTATACCGAATAAAACTTTTTGGAATGAATTTAATTTTGATTCTTCAATCCCCTTCTTGAGATTCTCTGCTGATTTTTCTCCATAACCTTCAATTTTAGAAATTTCATCATAATTAAGATTATATATATCTGCTATATCTCTTAAAAATCCCAAATCATAAAAAAGTCTGATTGTTTCATCTCCCATTCCATCAATATTCATTGCTTTTCTTGACACAAAATGTTGAATTCTACCAATAGCTTGAGGTCTGCAATCTATATAATTTATACAAAAAAAATTAGCTTCAGATTCCAGTTTTTCTAGCTTGCTATTACACTCAGGACATATTTCTGGAAAGATTATTTCATCTACTAAACTACCCCTTCTTTCTTCGTCAATACCAGTAATTTTGGGAATTATCTCTCCACCTTTTTCAACAAAAACATAATCGTTAACCCTTAATTTTAATTTAAGCATTTGATCATAACTATGAAGAGAGGCTCTCTTAACAGTTGAACCAGATATTAAAACAGGCTCAAGATTAGCTACTGGTGTTATAGCTCCAGTCCTCCCAACGTTAAATGAAATTGATTTTAATCTAGTTGCAAGATTTTCAGCCTTATACTTATAGGATATTGCCCATCTTGGAAATTTTGAAGTAAACCCTAATTGGTTCTGATAATCTATCTTATTTATCTTAATAACTACTCCATCAATTTCAAATGGTAAAGTGTTTCTGTTTATTTCCCAATATTTAATATATTCTTTTACTCCTTGAATACTATTTACTACTCTTTCATAATTTGGCACATTAAATCCCATTTCTCTTGCAATATCTAACAATTCAGAGTGATCTTCAATAGCTATATCATCAGAAACAATAGAGTATAAAAAACATTCCAAAGGTCTTCTTGCAACTTCATTGGAATCGAGCATTTTAATACTTCCAGATGCGGTATTCCGAGGATTCATGAATGGTTGTTCACCATTATCTTTTCTTTTTTTATTAAGCTGATTAAAAGAGTCTATGGGAATAATTATTTCACCTCTGATCTCAAATTTATTTTTCTTGAAACTTTCTTTTAATTTGATAGGTATTGACGATATTGTCTTTAAATTTTTTGTGATATTATCTCCATTTGATCCATCACCTCTTGTCAATCCTCTTACAAGTTTACCTTCATCATACAATAAGTTAACAGACGCACCATCATATTTAAGCTCACAACAAAATTCAAAGTCTGTTATACCAATGTTTTTTACCACCCTATCATACCATGCTTCAAGTTCCTCTGAAGAATAAGTATTATCAAGTGAATACATTGGATAAATATGAGATTCTGAATCAAACTTTTCAGATAGCCCACCACCAACTCTATTTGTTGGAGAATTTTCGTCCTTAAATTGTGGATAATCATTTTCAAGTCTTACTAATTCTGCTAAAAGTTCATCATATTCAATATCAGATATAATATTTTTGTCGAGATCGTAATAATAGTAATTATGTTGGTTAATTACATCTCTTAATTCCTGTATTTTTTGTTTAATATTATTCATTTAAAATGACAGCTTAGCAAGTCTTTTTTTTCCTCTAAAATCCACTCTAAAGTTAACATCATTTGGCTTAAATTCAGTTAATAAACTATTAAATTCTTTAATAAAATCAGGATTTATTTCAAGGTATATCTGACCTCCTTTATTTAAGTTTTTATTTGCAAAAACAAGTATTTGTTTATAGAAATGAAGTGGATTATCTTCAGGAGCGAACAGCGCAATATGAGGTTCAAAATTTACATTCTCATCTATTTCATCTTTTTTTGAGTAATCAAGATAAGGAGGGTTTGATATAATAATATCAAAGAATTCATTGTTGGTAAATTTAGTGTTCATATCATACTCTATTATTTTTACATTTGACTCAAGGATATCCTTATTTATATTACATACACGAAGAGCTTCTTTTGATATATCTGCTAATGTTACATCAAGACTTATTGTTTTAGAAATTGATATTCCAATACATCCTGATCCAGCTCCCAAATCAATTAATTTTTTTCTTTCATTTTTATTATTATCGTCAATTACCCATTGGACTAATTCTTCTGTTTCTGGTCTTGGTATTAAGACATTTTCATCTACATAAAAATCATAACCAAAAAAACTTTTCTTATTTATTATGTAATCTAAAGGATAATTTTTAAGAATATTTTTAAGACTTGATCTTAAAAGCATCTCATTTTCTGGTTTTACAATAAAATTTGGATCTAGGGCGATTTTTAAAGGATCAATATTACATATCTCTTTAAGTAATATTTTGAAAATATAATCAGATTCTTTATTTGTTTTTTCTAATTCAGATCTATAAAAATCTCTAAATTCAATTATATTCATTTTAAATCTTTAAGCATCCATACAGGACAAGCAGTATGTCCTGTGTTACCCAATGGTTTGTCAATATATTCAAATCCTTTTTTTAAATATAATTTTTGAGCACTAATCATGTTAGGCATTGTTTCAATATAACATTTAGTAAAATTTGATTTTATTGCAAATGCTAAACACTTATCAATCATTTTATTTCCAAGACCTTTTCCACGGATAGACTTATGAAAATACATTTTTTGAAGCTCACATATATCACGAGTACTTTCTTTTAGCTCAGATATTCCTGCTCCGCCTAGGATTTTATTTTCATGCTCAATTATATAATATATAGATCTTGAATTTTGATAAGCTTCAAACATTTTGTCAAGCTCTGGATCTTCATATGCAGAACCTTTTTTTGGTATTTCCATTTCAACAAGAACCTCTCTGAGAATTCTTGAAAGACTTTTGTTATCACTCTTATTAATAGATCTTATATACATAATGATCTTTTTGATTTAAATTTACAATTCTAATTTCTAAATAAATTGTGGATATACACATTAAATACATGAAGAGATGTATTGAATTAGCATCTGAAGTAATTGGAAACACATATCCAAATCCTATGGTAGGCTGTGTAATTGTTCATAATAATAAGATAATTGGTGAAGGTTCAACTCAAGAGCACGGATTTAATCATGCTGAAGTTGAAGCAATCAATAGTGTAGTTAATAAAGACTTACTTAAAGAGTCAACATTATATGTTAGTCTTGAACCGTGTAATCATTATGGAAAAACTCCACCTTGTACAAAGCTAATTCTTGAGAAAGGGATTAAGAATGTTATAATAGGATCAAAAGATCCCAATAGAAATGTTTTGGGCGGTGGAATCAATACTCTTATTTCAAATGGATGTAATGTAGAGTATGGAATTATGAAAGAAGAGTGTGATGCCCTTAATAAAAGATTTTTCACATTTCAAAATGAAAAGAGACCATACATTATATTAAAATGGGCAGAATCTAAAGATGGATATATAAGCCCAAAGAAATCTGATCGAATTAAAGGAGAAATATTTTGGATTTCAAATGAAGAATCTAAAAAAATGTCTCACAATTTTAGAAGTCAAGAACATTCAATCCTAGTTGGAGTTCAAACAGTTATTGATGATAACCCAGAATTAACCACCAGGTTGGTTAATGGTAATAATCCTATAAGGATAGTTCTTGATCCAAATAATAGAATCCCCCCAAATTCAAAAGTATTATCAAATGAGTCAGAAACAATTATTTTTTCATTAACAAAAAACTCAGAATTAGATGCAGATAACGAGGTTATTAAAAAGTTTGATCTTGATTCAATTCTAGAAACATTATTTAAACGTGGTATTCAGTCAATGATTGTAGAAGGAGGAGCATATACTATTCAAAAGTTTATAGATTCAGACAAGTGGGATTGTCTTAGAGTGTTTAAGTCTGAAAAAAATCTTTATGACGGAGTAGTTGCTCCAAAATATGAAATTGATAAATTAGAATATAGGTTGATTGGAGATAACAAGTTTTATGAAATTTTCAAAAATTAAATAATTCACTAATTATTTTTGGACACCTCTGCGGTTTCATTGATTTTGAATTTAAAAATGCTAAAGTTGTCGCACCTTCAGTTGTAAGCTCATTATTTTGATTAAAAATCTGATACTTAAATTCAATAGTTGATGTTGGCTTTTTTTCACAAATTACATTTACATATAATGAGTCCCCAAAAAAAAGAGATTTAATAAATTTTATTTCACATTTAACAACAGGAAGTATTATATCACTTTCTTCAATTTTTTGGTAAGGCATTTTTAGCTTTTCAAGCCACTCAATTCTAGCTAATTCAAAAAATTTTAAATAATTACTATGATGAACTATCCCCATTTGATCAGTTTCATTATATCTAACTTTTATTAAATCAGTTTTATATTTCATTTTTTTTGTTATAAGTAGGAATCGATTATTTTTCCTACAAATTTATGATGTATGATTTTAAATAAAAAAAAATTAATAATCAATAGGTAAACTAATTTTTTTTTTACTTTTTTTAATTAATATTTGTCAATAACATTAATCAATAATAATAAATATATTCAATTAACTTATAGCCAAGAAAAAAATGAGTCAATCACCCTCATCTGTATGGAATAACTGTCTAACTTTTATTAAGGATAATATTCAACCACAAGCATACAAAACATGGTTTGAACCCATAGTACCAGTTAAGTTATCTGAGGATGTTCTAAGTATTCAAGTTCCTAGCAAATTTTTCTATGAATGGCTCGAGGAACATTATGTAAAAATATTAAGAATTTCTCTTACAAAAGAGCTTGGACCGAAAGCTAGATTAGTATACATAATTAAAATGGAGAATACATTTGGCAATAAAATGCCTTTTACTGAAAGTATTCCAAGTTCTTCAAGTACTAACATTAAACCTCAATCTATAGAGTCGCCTTTTAACTCTTTTGCAAGTGAATTAAAAAATCCTTTTGTAATACCTGGGATAAGAAATCTTGAGATAGAGTCACAGCTTAATCCCAATTACACATTTGAAAACTTTCTCGAAGGTGATTCAAATAGGTTAGCTAGATCTGCTGGAATTGCTGTATCAAATAAACCAGGAGGAACATCGTTTAACCCTCTACTTATTTATGGTGGTGTAGGCCTTGGTAAAACTCACCTTGCTCATGCTATTGGTGTTGATGTAAAGGAAAAATATCCCGATAAAACTATTTTGTATATTTCTGCAGAAAAATTTACACAACAATACGTAGAGTCTGTAAAAAAGAATACAAGGAATGACTTTATACACTTCTACCAATTGATAGATATTTTAATTGTAGATGATGTTCAATTTCTTTCAGGAAAATCTGGAACTCAAGATGTTTTCTTTCACATTTTTAATCATCTACATCAAAACGGTAAGCAAGTTATTATTACTTCAGATAAGCCTCCAATTGATATGCAAGATATTGAACAAAGACTATTATCAAGATTTAAATGGGGACTTTCTGCAGAACTTCAAAATCCTAGTTATGAGACAAGAGTATCAATACTAAAAAATAAACTTTTTAGAGATGGTGTCGAAATAAATAATGAAGTAATTGAATTTGTAGCAAAGAATATTAATACTAATGTTAGGGAACTAGAAGGAGCCATTGTGTCTCTAATTGCTCAATCATCCTTTAATAAAGTTGATATATCAATTGAATTAGCTAAAGATGTAGTTAATAAATTTGTTAAAAACAACAAGAAAGAAGTTTCTATAGAATATATTCAAAAGGTGGTGTCCGACTACTTTCAAATGGATATTCAAACACTCCAATCAAAAACTAGAAAAAGACATATTGTTCAGGCTAGACAAATTGCAATGTATTTTGCTAAAAAATACACAAAAGCATCACTTGCTAGCATTGGTTCTCAAATTGGGAGAAGAGACCACGCTACAGTTTTACATGCATGTAAAACAGTAGACAATCTTAGCTTTACCGACAAGCAGTTTAGAACATATGTTGAAGACCTAAATCAGAAACTATCTAATTAGTTTCACCTGTAAATTCCCCTGCTGTTAATCCAACGAATATATGCTCTTCTGTTCTTATTATGTTCAGACAAGTTACTCGCAAAAAGATGATATCCTCTGTTACTTGGGTCAGCTACCATAAACAGATAGTTATTTTTTTCATAATCTAAAACAGCATCAATAGCCGATATATCAGGCATTGTAATTGGACCAGGAGGAAGACCTACAAATTTATAGGTATTATATTCTGATTCTAACCTTAGATCTCGATAAAGAACCCTTCTAATAATTGTATCAAAATTTTTATAATAATCTTTGATTGTATATATCACTGTTGGATCTGCCTGAAGCTTCATGTTTTTTTTAAGTCTATTAATATATAAACCTGCAACTCTAGGTCGCTCATCATTTTTTCTACTTTCAATTTGGACTATTGAAGCAAGTGATATAACTTCTAATTTAGTAAGACCTATTTCCTTTGCTTTTGTTGACCTTTCTTCATTCCAGAATTTATTATACTCAACTAACATTCTATCTCTAAAATCTTCAGGGGTAGAGTTCCAATAAATATTATAAGAGTTTGGAATAAAAATTGAAATAACATTTTGTTCATTTAGATTATTGTCTTCAAGAAATTTTTTATCTCTAAATGCTGATAATAAAGATATGCTATCCTCATATATTTGTTTTGAAACTCTTCCTGCTAAATTCTCAACTCTTTCTTGATTATTAAATGTAACATTAACAGGAGTATTATTAAATTTCAAGGAATTAACAATATCATTGTTACCAATGTCCTTGGCTATTTTAAATCTTCCTGTTTTTTTATTCTGAAGGTATTTAAGTCTTTCCGCAACCTCATAAAAAGTTTTTTCAGATTTGATGTATTTTGATATTGAATCTTTAAAAGCTAAGCTATCATCCTCGATCACATACAGAAATATACTCTCATCTTCGAATGATGTGTTAGGCTTATAATATTTATTATAGTAATCAATAGCAAATATTAGAGACAAGATTGATATCGGTATTAAAATTTTTAAATACTTCATTTATTTAAAATTTTTTGGAATAAAAGCTCATCATTAAATTTATTATTGTAAAATACCCAGTCTTTTTTTAAACCAACCTCTTTGTAGCCATTTTTTTTAAATAATGAAATGCTTTCAACGTTATTTGAAGAAATATTAGCATAAAGTTGATGCATCGGAACATGGCTTGAAACATGTTCTTCAATTAATTTTAAAGACATAGAACCTATACCTTTTGATCTAAACTTTTCAAATATAATAATTCCAACTCCAGCCCTTCTGCTAATATGGTCATAATCGAAAAGATCTATGAAACCATAAGAATTAGATTCGTCAAAAATCACAAGTCTAACCTGTTTGTGCTCAATAATATCAAGATGAGAATTTTCAATAAATTTTTTTAACGTATGTTTTGAAAAGGGTGAAGAAGTATTTGAGTATACCCACAAGGACTTATCATTTTCTGTATCATACATCATTTCAAGATCAGAAGGTTCTAGAGCTCTAAGTCTAATTTTCATCTTGTTCTAGTTAAACTATAGTTAAAATATAATTATTAAAATTTTAATATGTTATTTTTATCAAAAAAATAAAATGAAGTCTTATACAAAAATTATAGTAATATCTATATTATCTTCTCTTTTAGTTTTTGCTGTACTTAACAGAATCGATAATAAATTTGAGTCTAAATTAACAACAGAATTAATTGATAATGGATTTTCTAGTATATCAATTCCTGCTAATTTTAATCAAAAAAAATACACTAATTCTTCATTACCAGACTTAACTTTTGCTGCAAGTAAATCAATTGATGCAGTTGTTCATGTAAAAAATACAAGTATTGTAAAGGATAGTGATTCATGGGCTTTACAATTTTTTTATGGTGATGATTCAAGAAAAAAAGTTGGAACTGGATCTGGTGTAATAATTTCACCAGATGGATACATTATTACAAATTATCATGTTATCGAAAACTCTACAGAAGTTATTGTTACTACAAATGATAATAAAGAGTATGAAGCAGCAATAATTGGTTCTGATCAAGTCAATGATATTGCTGTTTTGAAAATAGATACAGATTCAAATCTAGATTATATTTTCTTTGGCGATTCAGATTCAACCCTAATTGGAGAGTGGGTTTTAGCAGTTGGTAATCCGTATAACCTAAATTCTACTGTAACTGCTGGTATTATTAGTTCAAAATCCAGAGACTTGAATGAGTTTGACCAAAAGAATCAGTCATTTATACAAACAGATGCAGCGGTTAACTTTGGAAATAGTGGAGGTGCATTAGTAAATATTAAAGGTGAATTAATTGGAATAAATACTCTTATTCAATCAATGACTGGTGGATACGTTGGTTATTCATTTGCAGTTCCAAGCAATACAGTTAGAAAGATATTTGAAGATATTTTAGAGTACGGAGATGTACAAAAGGGTCTACTTGGTGTTAGAGGGGTTGCTTTAAGGTCTTCTTATTCAAAACAACTTAATGTAGAAGAAACAGAAGGGTTCTATATTGATGTTATTGAGCCTGGATTTGGAGCTGATAATGCTGGACTTCAAAAAGGGGATATTATTAAATCTGTAGATGATATTAAAATTAATAGGTTTTCTGATTTATCAGGATATTTGTCATCAAAAAGACCTGGAGATAAAGTTAAAGTTAAGTATATTAGAGATAAAGAACTTATTACTGCTTCTGTAACTCTTAAGAAAAGTTTTAACTAGTGAGAATAGATGTACTTACCCTATTCCCTGATGTATTTGATAACTTAAACTCTTTTTCCATCATTAAAAAAGCTATTGACTCTAAAAAAATTGAAGTCAATACTCATAACCTAAGAGATTATGCTGACAACTCAAGAAAAGTTGATGATTACCCATATGGTGGCTTTCCCGGAATGGTTATAAAAATTGAACCAATAGATAAATGCATAGAGTCTTTAAAGAAAAAAAACAATTATGATGAAATAATCTATTTAACTCCAGATGGAGAGTTATTGGATCAAAAAAAATCAAATTATCTATCAACTCTAAAAAATATTATAGTTATCTGTGGACATTATAAAGGAATTGATCATAGGGTCAGAGAACATATTGTAACTAAAGAGATATCCATTGGAAATTATGTTGTTTCAGGAGGAGAACTACCTGCTGCAGTTCTTTGTGATTCTATAATCAGACTTCTACCTGGTATAATAGGTGATGAATCCTCTGCACTTTCAGATACTTTTCAAGATAATTTATTAGCAGCACCTATTTATACTAGACCTGAAGTTTATAAAGGTTTTGAGGTACCTAAAGTTCTTTTATCAGGAAATCAAAGTGAAATACAAAAATGGAATGATACGAAATCTTTAGAAAGAACAAAATTACTTAGGCCAAATCTTTTTGATAATGAATAAAAAGGTTTATTTTTGCTCGGATTTGATTTAATTCAAACTATAAATAATTGTTTCAATGGATACTGTAGTAAATTTAGTTCAAGAAAAGCTTATCAATAAAAATGATTTTCCATCATTTTCTTCTGGTGATACAATCACCGTATTTTATGAAATTAGAGAAGGAGATAAAGTAAGAACTCAGTCTTTTAAAGGTGTAGTAATTCAAATTAAAGGTAGAGGTCAATCAAAAACTTTTACAATAAGAAAGATGTCTGGTACAGTTGGTGTTGAGAGAATTTTTCCAATTAACATGCCTGCTTTAAAGAAAATTGAGGTTAATAAGAAAGGTAAAGTTAGACAATCAAGGATTTATTACTTCAGAGAATTAAGAGGAAAAAAAGCTAGGATTAAAGAAGTATAAATCTTATGTCAAAAATTAAAGTAGCCAATCCCATAGTAGAGATAGATGGGGATGAAATGGCTAGAATTATCTGGAAATTTATTAAAGAAAAACTTATTCTAGACTATTTAGATCTTGATATAGTATATTACGATTTAGGTATTGAGTCAAGGGATAAAACTGATGACCAAATCACTATTGATGCTGCTAATGCCATTAAAAAGTATAATGTTGGTATAAAGTGTGCAACAATAACTCCAGATGAGCAAAGGGTTGAAGAGTTCTCGTTATCAAGAATGTATAAATCTCCAAATGGTACAATTAGAAACATTGTTGGAGGTACTGTTTTTAGAGAACCTATTATATGTAGGTCCATCCCAAGATATGTTCAAGGTTGGTCAAGACCAATATGTATTGGTAGGCATGCATTTGGTGATCAGTATAGAGCAACTGATGTAATTACTCATGGACCTGGAAAACTTGAAATGAAATTTACTCCAAAGGATGGTGGAGAATCAACAACATGGGAAGTATATAATTTTCAAGAGGACGGAATTGCAATGTCAATGTATAATATTGACTCATCAATTTATGGATTTGCAAGATCATGTATGAATATGGCACTTACTAAGAGATGGCCCCTCTATCTATCTACAAAAAACACAATACTTAAAGCTTATGATGGTAGATTTAAAGACATTTTTCAGGAAGTATATGATAACGAATTTAAAGATAAATTTGAGAAAGAAAATATAACATATGAGCATAGACTAATTGATGATATGGTTGCTGCTGCTATTAAATGGAAAGGTGGATTTGTATGGGCTTGTAAGAATTACGATGGTGATGTTCAATCAGATGTAGTTGCTCAAGGTTTTGGATCACTTGGTTTAATGACTTCTACCCTAGTAACACCTGATGGAAAAACTCTTGAAGCGGAAGCTGCTCATGGAACGGTAACAAGACACTTTAGAAGACATCAAGAAGGTGAACAGACATCGACAAATCCAATAGCCTCAATATTTGCTTGGACAAGAGGTTTAATGCATAGAGGTAAGCTTGATAATAATGAAAAACTTATTAATTTTTGTAAAACTCTAGAGGAGGTTTGTATTGAAACAGTTGAAGATGGAAAAATGACTAAAGATTTAGCCCTGCTAGTTTTTAGAGATGATTTGGTTGACTCTAATTTTCTTACTACACAAGAATTCTTAGATGAATTAAAAAGTAATCTTGATAATAAATTAGCTATCTAATAATGAAATTCATTAAAGTAACTGAACAAGAATCAAATCATAAAGATTTAGAAAAAAAATCTGTAATTGAGCTTGTAAATGCCATGCATGAAGAAGACAATAATGCATTAAAAGCTGTTAATAAGGTTTTACCAAAAATTTCTGAACTTATCGAGGCTATAGCTCCGAAGATTGAAAATGGAGGGAGATTATTTTACATTGGTGCTGGAACTAGTGGCAGATTAGGGGTTTTAGATGCTTCAGAGTGTCCTCCAACATTTGGGACTCCTCCAGAAAAAGTTGTTGGACTAGTAGCTGGTGGTATTCCTGCTTTATATAGCTCAATTGAGATTGCTGAAGATGACATGCACCAAGCTTGGAAAGACTTATCTGAACACAAAGTTAATTCTAATGATTTTGTTATTGGAATTGCAGCATCAGGAACTACACCATATGTTGTTGGTGGTCTCAAGGATAGTCAAGAAAATAATATTTCTACTGCATGTATTGTATGCAACGAAAACTCTCCTTTATCTGAATATGCAGATTTTAAAATTGAAGTTATAGTTGGTCCAGAGTTTTTAACTGGAAGCTCCAGATTGAAAGCTGGAACTGCACAAAAATTAATATTGAATATGGTATCTACTATTTCAATGATTTTAGATGGTCACGTTAGAGGTAATAAAATGATTGACATGCAGATGTCTAACGCTAAGCTTAATAAACGTGCTAGAAGAATTCTTATGGAAGAATTAGGAGTTGATGAAGGTCAAGCTGATGAATTAATTTTGAAACACAAAAGTATTCGTTTAGCAATAGATAACTTTAATAATGAATAAATTCCTAAAAAAAGGCTTTATTCAAGTTTTTACAGGTATTTCGCTTTGCTTTATTGGACCTGTACTAGTTTCTCAAGCATTTAATAATCAGGATCACCCACTTTTTATTGTTGTCCTTATAATTGGTGTTATTTTTCTTGTTTTAGCTATTTATTTCGGATACAGAGGAATAAGTAATATATTAAATGGAACTTTAGGACCAAAGAATAAATTAAATTGAATTATTTTTGAAAATTGATACAGTACTATGATTAATGTTAGTTTTCCAGATAAATCAGTAAAAAAGTTTGAAAAAGGAACTAAAGTTATTGATATAGCTAAAAGCATAAGTGAAGGATTAGCCAGAAAAGTTATATCAGCATCATATAATAATGAAATAGTCGAAACAGAATCAACAATTAACGAAGATGGTTTAATCAAATTTTTCACATGGGATGATAATGAGGGTAAACAAGCCTTTTGGCATTCGTCTGCACATATTCTGGCTCAAACAATCAAATCTTTTTATCCTAAGTCTAAGCTTACCATAGGTCCTTCGATTGAAAATGGATTCTACTATGATGTTGATTTTGGCGACGATGTTTTTTCTGAAAAAGATTTTGGAAGAATTGAATCAAAATTTTTAGAGCTAGCAAGAGAAGATCATAGCTTCATCATGAAATCTGTATCAAAAAAAGAAGCATTAGATTTTTATAAGTTAGAGAATAATGAATATAAAGTTGAATTAATTGAAGGTCTTGAAGATGGATCAATAACATTTTGTGATCATTCTAATTTCTCAGATTTATGTAAAGGAGGGCACATTCCATCAACTGGAATAGTTAAAGCAGTAAAACTTCTTAATGTTGCAGGAGCATATTGGAGAGGAGACGAAAAAAACAACCAGTTAACAAGAGTTTATGGAATATCTTTTCCAAAACAAAAATTACTTTCAGAATATCTTGAATTACTTGAAAAAGCTAAGGAAAGAGATCACAGAAAAATTGGTAAAGAGCTAGAATTATTTACATTTTCTAATAGAGTTGGTCATGGACTTCCACTTTGGTTACCAAATGGAACTGAATTAAGGGACCGATTACAAGACTTTCTTGAAGATGCCCAAAGAAGGGCTGGCTATAAGAAAGTAATGTCTTCTCATATAGGTGCAAAAGAATTATATGAAACTTCTGGTCATTATGAAAAGTATGGCGCAGATAGTTTTCAGCCAATATCTACCCCTAATGAAACCGAAACATTCATATTAAGGCCAATGAATTGCCCTCATCACTGTGAAATTTATAATGCCAAACCCCAAAGTTACAGGGATCTTCCATTGAGACTCGCTGAATTTGGAACTGTATATAGGTATGAACAAAGTGGAGAATTACATGGTCTAAGTAGAGTTAGAGGTTTTACTGTTGACGATGCACATATTTTTTGCACACCTGAGCAAGTTGATTCAGAGTTTAATAATACTATTGATTTAGTCCTTTATGTATTTAATTCTTTAGGATTTCACGACTTTTCTGCTCAAGTATCATTAAGAGATCCTAATAATCCTGATAAATATATTGGTTCAGATAAGAATTGGGAAATTTCTGAACAAGCTATATTAAACTCTGCTAAAGAAAAAGGACTTGATTATAATGTAGAGTATGGTGAAGCTGCATTTTACGGACCAAAACTTGATTTTATGGTTAAAGATGCACTTGGAAGAAAATGGCAATTAGGCACTATTCAGGTTGATTATAATCTTCCAGAAAGATTCGATTTGACTTATAAAGGAAGTAATAACGAAGATTTAAGACCAGTTATGATACATAGAGCTCCATTTGGGAGTATGGAAAGATTTGTGGCAATTTTAATTGAGCATACTGGTGGAATATTTCCTTTATGGTTAACAACCATACAAGTAGAAATTTTAATTGTAAGTGAGAACTTTAAAAATTATGGTCAAAAAGTTTTAAATATCTTAGAAAATCACGAAATTCGCGCGCACTTAGATGATAGAAATGAGACTGTCGGAAAAAAAATTAGAGAATCTGAGATAAAAAAGGTTCCTTTTATGATAGTTGTTGGGGAAAATGAAGTAAAAAATGATACAATATCTGTAAGAAGGCATCATGGAGAAGATCTAGGTGAAATGAAGATTGAAAAATTTACAGATATAATCAAGAAAGAGATTTCTGATTGTATCCCAAAATTTAATATTAACTAAAAATAATTGTTATAGCTATAAGAAGAAGAAAATCAAACAGGAGATTCCAAAGAGTAATTAAAGAAGATCCTCATAAAATTAACACAAAGATAACAGCATATGAAGTTAGATTAGTTGGTGATAACGTAGATGTAGGTGTATATTCTACAAGTGAGGCTCTAAGAATCGCTAGAGATTTAGAACTAGATTTAGTAGAAATTTCTCCAAAAGCATCTCCACCTGTATGTAAAATTCTTGAATACAAGAAATTCTTATACGAACAGAAAAAGAGGGATAAAGCTCTTAAATCAAAGGCAACTAAAATTGTTGTAAAAGAAATAAGATTTGGACCTCAAACAGATGAACATGATTATCAGTTTAAAAAGAAGCATGCAGAGAAATTTTTAAATGAAGGAGCAAAGTTAAAAGCATTTGTTTTTTTTAAAGGACGATCAATTATTTTTAAGGAACAAGGTCAGATATTGTTATTAAGATTAGCTCAAGACCTTGAGGAGATTGGAAAAGTCGAACAGTTGCCAGAGTTAGAAGGAAAGAGAATGATTATGTATATAACACCAAAAAAGAATTAAAAAAGAGGAACTATGCCTAAAATGAAAACAAAATCCAGCGCTAAGAAAAGGTTTAAAGTAACTGGATCAGGAAAAATTAAAAGGAAACATGCTTTTAAAAATCATATTTTGACAAAAAAGTCAAAAAAAAGAAAGCTAAGGCTTACTCATTTTGGCCTAGTTCATGAAAGTGACGAAAACAATATTAAAAGACAGTTAAGATTAAAATAATTAGCAATGCCAAGATCAGTAAACTCAGTAGCTTCAAGAGCTAGAAGAAAAAAAATACTTAAACAAGCCAAAGGTTACTTTGGTAGAAGAAAAAATGTTTGGACAGTTGCAAAGAATGCTGTTGAGAAAGCATTATTGTATGCATATAGAGACAGAAAGACAAAGAAAAGAAACTTCAAATCTTTATGGATTATGAGAATAAATGCAGCTGCTCATCAGCATGGACTAACTTACAGTGAATTTATGTTTAAACTAAAGACAAATAACATTTCTTTAAATAGAAAAGTTTTAGCTGATTTAGCCATGAATAATCCAAATGCTTTTGAAGCTATAGTTAAATCTCTTAAATAAAATTCCCAACTCCTACATCAACTTTTTATTTTTTTCTAGGTCTAAAAAGAAAAATATAGATTGAAAGAAGGTGCTTTACTTAAATTATTAAAGAATGCTGATTCAAAAGACAAAGGATTTAAACTTCTTGTAGATTTATATCAAGAAAAAAAGAAAGAGGTCAAAGAAGAATGACTAGACTTTTTTAACAAAACCTTGGGTTTACGTTCAACCTTATTAAAATATATTTGCCAAACCAAACAAAAACTTACATGAAAAATTTATTCAAATTATTTCTAGTTCTATTTACTACATCACTATTTTCCCAGCAAACTGCAGGAGCTAACTATCAGCAATATCAAAATATGCTATTTAATGTTTCTGGTTCAGTGGTTGACTCTGAAACTAATGAACCACTTGAATATGCAACAGTTACTTTAAAGAATAAAAGAAATCCTGATAATATTTTTGGAGGTATAACAGGAGAAGATGGTAATTTTTCTTTTGAGGTATCACCAGGTATGTATGAGATTAGCATTGATTATATTTCATTTGAGTCTTATACCAATGATAACCTTTTGGTTCGTGGTAATACTGATTTAGGAACTATTTCTTTGAATCTAGATGTCTCAGTTCTCGATGAAGTTGAGGTTAGAGCAGAGAGAACTCAGGTTGAAATAAGGTTAGATAAAAAAATATATAATATTGGACAAGACATAACAGTCAAGGGGGGGAATGTTTCTGATGTACTTTCAAACATACCATCAATTGATGTAGACTTTGATGGAAATATTTCGCTAAGAGGTAATAATAATGTTAGGATACTTATTAATGGAAAGCCTTCTGCACTCACTGGTTTATCTGGTCCTCAGGGTCTAAGATCACTTCCATCAGAATCAATAGAGAAAGTTGAAGTTGTTACATCTCCATCTGCAAGATATTCTGCAGAAGGAACTGCAGGTATTTTAAATATTATTTTAAAAAAGCAGAATCTTCTTGGATTTAATGGTAATGTTAACTTAAATACTGGTATACCTAAGAATTTAGGACTTAATGGTACTATCAATATTAGAAATGAGAAAATTAATTTTTTTAGTACAGTTAATGTTAGTGATACAAAAAACTCTGGAAGATCATTTTCTAATACAGAATACTTTAGACAGGATCTTAAAATTGAAGAAACTAATGATTGGGATTACTTTAGAAAAAATACATTTTTTAACCTAGGAGCAGAATATTACTTTGATGATAAAACATCCCTAACCCTCAGTGGTTTTTATAAAAAAGGTGACGAAGATAGTTTCTTAACAAATATTGTTAATGATATAACCGGAGCAGATATTTCTTCAACTAACAAAAGATTAAGAGATGAAGTTGAGCTTGATGAATCATTTGAATATGCAATAGATTTTTACAAAGATTATGATAGAGAAGGACAAACTTTAAGCGCAAGAATTTCTTATGAAGAAGGAGAAGATGATGGGATAGAAGATATTGAAGACTTTTCTACCTTTCCTGTTTTATCTGAATCAACTTTTGAGAAAGTTTCTAACCTAGATTTTCAAAAAAGATTTCTCGTACAAGTAGATTATGTACAACCCATTGATGATAATACTGAATTTGAGTTAGGATATAGAGGAAATTTTGTTGAAAGAGAAACAGACTATGATGTTTCATTTTTGAACACTGGTAATTATATATCTGATTCTGGATTATCAAATATATTTAACTATAAGGAAGCTGTAAATTCAATATACTCTCAATTTGGTAAGAAACTTGATAAATTTTCATTTTTACTTGGATTACGATATGAAAATTCTAGACAAGAGATTAACCAAAAAACCACTGAGGAGTTTGAAATCAAGAAATATTCAGATTTTTTTCCCACTTTAAACTTAGCATATGAATTATCTAATTTTGAGTCAATCACATTTGGTTACAGTAAAAGAGTTAGAAGACCTAGAGGATGGAATATTAATCCGTTTCCAAGAAGAAACTCACTAACTAGTTTTAGAAAAGGTAACCCTTTCTTAGATCCAACTTTTACAACTGCATTAGAATTCGATTATCTTAAAAGATTTAAAAAGTTTACGCTTAATACATCTATATTTATAAGACAATCTGACGGAAATATTGAAAATATTACAGAAGAAACTGGAGAAATAGTTGACTTAATTACTGGAGAGGATTCTGATAACCCTATACTTCAAGTTCCAGTTCTAGAATCTTACCCAATTAATCTATCTAGCAACAAAAGAATAGGTTCTGAGTTAAGTTTAACCTATACTCCATCAAGAAGTGTAAGACTTAACGCTAGTTTCACTCTAAACAGTTCTTCAACTAGAGGAAGTTATAAAGATCAAAATTTTGATTCAGATGATACTAATTGGAGTACCAGATTTAATGGATTCTTCAGATTACCAAAAGACTTTAGTCTTCAATTCTTTGGTTTTATTAGAGGTCCCAGTGAAAGTGCTTTCTCAAAAAGAAAGGCTTTTGGATTTGTAACAAGTGCTGTACAAAAATCAATTCTCGATAAGAAAGGAACAATTTCTTTTAAACTAAGTGATGTATTTAACTCAAGTAGATGGAGGTTCGAAAACTTCAGAGATACTTTTAGATCTGAAGGAGAAGGAAGATGGAGAGAACCAACTTATGTGTTAACCTTTAACTATATTTTTAATGATAATAGATACAGACAAAGAAAGAAGAATATTAGAAGAGGTCAAGGTGACTTTAATCAAGGTGATGGTGAGGAACCAATCTTTAATAACTAAGACTTCATTTTTTTTGAGATAAAATCTTTTATCTTTTGGAATACATATGATGAAGCCCAATATGGTGCTACTATCGCTAAAAAAATCATGAGCCAAAAGCCCATTGTGAATATTGCTAGAAATGCTAAAAAACCGAGGTATTGTTGAAACTCCATATATTTGTAAATGCTAAACAAAAGTAATTTTTTTTAAGTAAATTACAAAGGATCATGGACTACAGAATAGAAAAAGATACACTTGGAGAGGTAAAGGTTCCTAAAGACTCGCTTTGGGGTGCTCAAACTGAGAGATCAAAAAAAAACTTTAAAATTGGTAATCCATCCTCAATGCCAATTGAAATAATTCAGGCCTATGCTATTTTAAAAAAATCAGCTGCTGCTGCTAACCAAGATTTGGGAGTCCTATCAAAAGAAAAATCTAAACTTATCCAGACAGTATGTGATGAAATTATTGCTAATAAACATAATGAACAATTTCCTTTAGTTATTTGGCAAACAGGTTCAGGTACTCAAACTAATATGAATGTAAATGAAGTAATATCAAACAGAGCTCATATTATTGAAGGAAAAAGACTTGGGGAATCAGAAAAAACCCTATCACCTAATGATGATGTTAATCTTTCACAATCATCAAATGATAGCTTCCCTACCGCAATAAACATTGCTGCTATGAAAATAATTACAGATAACACATTAGTTAACTTAAAAATATTAAGAGATAGTCTAAATAAAAAGTCAAAGGAATTTAACAAAATTGTCAAGATCGGAAGAACTCACCTTATGGACGCTACTCCTATTACTCTTGGCCAGGAGTTTTCAGGTTATGTTGCACAGATTAATAATGGAATTAAATCTATTAACAATGCAATGGATCACTTATCTGAGTTACCGATTGGAGGAACTGCTGTTGGGACTGAGTTGAATACTCCTAAGGGCTATTCAAAAAAAGTTGTTGAAAATATCTCAAAAAACTCAGGTCTTAAATTTAAAGAATCCCCAAATAAATTTGAGGGTATTGCATCTCATGATTGTATTGTAGAGATGCATGGTGCACTTAAGACAGTCGCCGCTTCAATATATAAAATATCAAATGATATAAGGCTGATGGGATCTGGACCAAGATCTGGGTTAGGTGAACTAATATTACCTGCTAATGAGCCAGGAAGTTCTATAATGCCAGGAAAAGTCAATCCAACACAATGTGAAGCAATTTCAATGGTTTGTGCACAAATAATTGGAAATGACATGGCTGTGAGTTTTGCAGGGGCTAATGGTCACTTTGAGTTAAATGTTTTTAAGCCTCTATTCGCTTACAATATTATAGAATCATCAAAAATACTAGGTGATGCATGTTTGAGCTTCGCAAAAAACTGTATTGATGGTCTAAAACCAAATAAAAAGAAAATAGAAAGATTTTTAAAAGACTCATTAATGCTTGTAACTGCTTTAAATTCAAAAATTGGTTATTACAAAGCAGCAGAAATAGCTAATAAAGCTTATAAAGAAGACATTAGGCTTAAAGAAGCATGTATTCAACTAAATTATTTATCAGAAAAAGAGTTTGATAAATATGTCAATCCTGAAAGAATGACAAAAAATGAAGGTTGAAATAGTATCTTACTCAGATAAATATTCTAAATACTTCTATGATCTAAATCACGATTGGTTAAGTGAATTCTTTTATGTTGAGGAATACGATGAAAAGGTACTCAAAAACTGTAAAGAAGAAATAATCGATAAGGGTGGATACATTTTTTTTGCTCTTTATAATACTGAAGTCGTTGGGACTATGGCTCTAATTCCCAGAGAAAAAAGTATATATGAATTAAATAAAATGGCTGTAAAAAAAAAATTAAGAGGAAATGGAATAGGTCATCAATTAATACAATTTATAATTGATTATTCTGTAAAGAATAATTTTGAATCAGTAATACTTTACTCCAACACAGTTTTAAAAAATTCAATTCACCTTTATAATAAATTTGGATTTAAAGAAATAGATAATCCAGATGCACCCTACAAAAGGAGTGATATAAAGATGGAATTAAAATTATCTAATCTTAGAAAATAATTTTCCTTTCCAGTTTGTCCATGAATACTTCCTGGCAAATACAGTAAGAAGAATAGGGAAAACAATAAAAGGTGTAATCCAATCAGTAATACCAAGACTTGGCTCAGAAATATCTATTAGAATTGATTCTGTTTGAAATACAGTCCAATCTGCTGTTAAAAGTAATGCGGCTATAAGATTATTAGCAGCATGAAAACCTATGGCAAGCTCAAGACCTTCATCCATAAGTGTCATAATTCCTAAAACAAAACCAACTGTTATATATAGAATTACAAATTCGTATCCAAGTGCAGTAATCTCAGGATTAGCTAAGTGTAAAGATCCAAAAACAGTAGATGATAGAAATAGTGCCATAAATCTACTATTCAACCAATGACCAAAACCTTGCATTAAATAACCACGAAAAACAATCTCCTCAACACTAGTTTGAATGGGTATAAATAAAATTGCTATTACTGCTAAAATTAAAAATTCTTTAACTTTAAAATTGAAAACGTAGTTTTCAGGGTTCAGAGAGTATTCTAAAAAAACAAATGCCGAAACGACTGTCCCCCAGATCATGAAAGAATATAAAACTCTTTCTAAATCAATTTTTTTTCTACTAGATAGAACTGACATAACAGGTAAGTCGTGCAGTTTTTTCACAACTAACCATATACCAGGTAAAACAAATACAAAACTTAAGAGTAAGAGAAATAACCTAAGATTAGATGGAATTGTTTTAAAAATATCCATGGGGTCAGCATCAGGGCTAGGTAGCTCTGAGGGTAAAAAAGGTATCATAGGTAATTGTCCTATGGTAGAAAATAGTATTAGTATAAATGACCCTAAAATATAGTACCAAAAATTTTTTAGTTTATATGATTTATCCCAAAGAAACATTATTAGAAATTAGCTAAAATTATCATGTAAATAAAGGAAAATAACATATGAAAATAAATAGTATGAATGTTATACTTGATTAAAGACCTACTGTTATAGTGCTTAAATAATCCAGCTATTAAGTAATATGAATATATCATTGATACAGGTATTAGCAAATACAAGAACAAAGATCCTTGAGTTTGATTAAGTATATTCTCTGCAATATAATACAGAGAGCCTACAGCTATGGATAAGTTAAGAGCATAAATCCATCTTGATGATTTTTTACCCAAAAGAACAACTAAATGATTTTTACCAACTTTTTTATCGGATGCATAGTCAGGGTATTGGTTTATAAAAAGAATATTAGTTGTCAATAGACCAATTGGAATTCCAAGTAAAATCAAATTGTAAAATTCATTTGAAAACAACTGAATTGTTTCATTAGCAATAGCAAATCCAGTTCCTAATGTTAGTAGAGGTCCAAACGAAAGAAAAATTGAAAGTTCTCCTAAACCGTATCTTGAAGAAAGTCTTATTGGTTTAGCAGTATAAAAGTATCCAACAAGTACTCCAATTAAGGCGATTATAGCAGCGTAATATGCATTAAATGTAGATCCAGTATTTACATAACTTGAATATAAAATACCAGCAGCAGTAAGTAGACCTAAAATAAACATGATATTAGCAAGACTTTTAGTACCCTTTAAAGTTATAAGACCAAGTTCTACTGCCCTACTACCTCCAGATAGCTGAGCACCCTGAAGAATTGTTGAATCCATTCCTGCATTAAAGTATTCGGTATTAGCCTCATCCGTGCCATGTGTAACATCAAAGTAATCATTATATAAGTTTGAGAATAAATGAAAGAATAATATTCCAAAAGTAGTCAGGGTTAGAGATATAGGACTAAATAGATTATCTCCAATTCCTGCGTAATAACATCCAATGGCAAACACTGGGAATAAAGAAGCAGAGGCAAAACCAACTCTAGTTATAGCTACACCTTTTATGATTTTTGTAGCAAAGCTAATAGGTATATTAACTTCCTCATCAATTACTTCAGTGATACCACAATATCCTGTTTGTGGATTATTCTTTCCATTACCAAAATTTGGGGTTATTTTAATTTTTGCAGCAAATTTTGAACCATCTTTTCTTATAAAATTGGTTTTGGTAACATGTTCACCAGTCTGATTTGCATCTTTTAACCATCCTAAAACGTTTTGAAGAACTATTTCTCCAGGTGAAAAAATTGAAACTCTTTTAATACCAACTAATTCATCAGAAGGATAACCAAACATTTTTATGGCACCATCGTTCATGTTTGTAATTAAGCCTTCCATGTCACATATAATAACACTTTTCATATAAATATTTTTAAAGTGCCAAATTTACATTTTGACAAATTAATATGAAAGTTTTTTTAAAGGTTTTACTGATTAATTGTTAACGTGGTGAGTTTTGCGAACGAAATATCTTTACCTTCTTTGTTTTTAATTGATATTTTCCAGAGCTGCATTGTTCTTCCCATATGAATTGGTTCAGCTTTTGCAATAACGGTACCTTCACTTATTCCCCTAACATGATTAATTGACAATTCAACGCCTCTTAACATCTGGTTTTCTTTTTTTGAAAAAATTGCAGCAGCTGAACTTCCAACTGTTTCTGCTAATGCAGCAGTAGCTCCACCATGAAGTACACCAGCAGGCTGATGAAGCTTAGGAGTAACATGCATTTCGGCAACTAAGTAGGTTTCACCAACATCTGTAAAATTTATATCTAGAGTAGAAACAAGAGTACCCTTACATCTATCATTAGCTTCTTTAAGAATAAAGTTTTTTAATTTATTATCAATCAAGATCTACTCTTCTTTTACTTCTTCAAAATCAACATCCTGCACATCATCACCTTTAGAATCTGTATTAGTGTTTTGGTTATCTGAATTAGGCCCTCCTTCTCCAGGCTGACCAGCGCCACTTTCTGCTTGTGCTTTATACATTTCCTCTGACGCATTTTTCCAAGCTTCGTTTATAGCATTTAGTGTCTCATCAATTTTTTCTAAATCTTTTGATTCATATGCTTTTTTCAAATCCTCAAGAGCAGACTCAATTGGCTTCTTTTTATCATCAGATAATTTATCACCAAAGTCTTTAAGCTGTTTTTCAGTTTGGAATATCATTTGATCCGCACTGTTAAGTTTATCAGCTTCTTCTTTGGCCTTTGAATCTGCTTCAGCATTTGCTTCAGCATCTTTTTTCATTTTTTCAATCTCTTCTTCTGTTAGACCAGAAGAGGCTTCAATTCTAATATCCTGAGATTTATTAGTAGCTTTATCTAGTGCGCTTACATTAATTATTCCGTTAGCATCAATATCAAACGTAACCTCTATTTGAGGAACACCTCTTGGTGCAGGTGGAATTCCATCAAGATGAAACCTTCCAATAGTTTTATTGTCTTTAGCCATTGGTCGCTCACCCTGAAGAACATGAATCTCTACAGATGGCTGATTATCAGCAGCGGTAGAGAAAACTTGTGATTTTTTTGTTGGAATCGTTGTATTTGACTCAATAAGCTTGGTCATCACATTACCCATTGTTTCTATTCCAAGTGATAGAGGAGTAACATCTAATAGTAATACATCTTCAACATCACCAGAAAGAACACCACCTTGAATTGCAGCTCCTACTGCAACAACTTCGTCCGGATTAACTCCTTTTGATGGTTTTTTACCAAATAAAGACTCAACCTCCTTTTGAATAATTGGAATTCTTGTTGAACCTCCAACTAGGATTACTTCATCAATATCTTTTTTCGTTAGACTAGCATCTTTTAATGCTTTCTTAACTGGTTCCATAGATCTTTTTACTAATTCATCAGATAATTGCTCAAACTTAGCTCTTGTTAATGTAGTTACTAAGTGTTTAGGACCAGATGAAGTAGCTGTTACATATGGTAAATTAATCTCTGTTTGAGTTGATGAAGACAATTCTATTTTAGCTTTTTCTGCAGCTTCTTTAAGCCTTTGAAGAGCCATAGAGTCATCCCTTAAGTCAATCTGCTCGTTTTTCTTAAATTCTTCAGCAAGAAAGTCTATAATAACTTGATCAAAGTCGTCTCCTCCAAGATGAGTATCTCCATTTGTAGATAGTACTTCAAATACTCCGTCACCAAGTTCTAATATGGAAATATCAAATGTTCCACCTCCTAAATCATAAACTGCAATTTTTTTGTCCTTACCTCCTTTGTCCATTCCATAAGCTAAAGCAGCAGCAGTTGGTTCATTTATAATTCTTTGCACTTTAAGACCAGCAATCTCACCTGCTTCTTTTGTTGCTTGCCTTTGTGAATCATTAAAATATGCAGGTACAGTAACTACAGCTTCAGTAACACTGGATCCTAAATAATCTTCAGCAGTCTTCTTCATTTTTTGAAGAACCATAGCAGACAATTCTTGAGGTGTATATAACCTTCCGTCAATATCAACTCTAGGAGTATCGTTATCACCCTTGACTACTTTATATGCAACAGTTTTAACGTCATTAGAAGATTCACTGAATTTATTACCCATAAACCTCTTAACTGAAGCAATTGTTTTTTCAGGATTAGTTACTGCCTGTCTTTTTGCAGGATCCCCAACTTTGATTTCACCATCCTCAACAAACGCAATAACAGATGGTGTTGTTCTTTTTCCTTCTGCATTAGGTATAACAACCGGCTCACTTCCTTCCATAACAGAAACACACGAGTTTGTGGTTCCTAAATCTATTCCAATAATTTTGCTCATAATCTTTAATTTTATTTAACTAGTGACAACCATTATGCCAATTTAAATAATATGACATTATGTCATAATAGTAATAAATATATTTATACTATTTTTGTGAAAAATCATATAATGACCAATAACTCCAATCAATCAAGAGTAACAATTAAGATTCTTAATCAGATGAAAAAAAATTCTGAGAAAATCTCGGTGCTTACTGCTTATGATTTCAGTTTTGCAAAAATAATTGATGAAGCAGGCATTGATATTATTTTAGTTGGTGATTCTGCATCAAATGTGATGGCTGGTCATGAGACTACACTTCCAATTACTCTTGATCAAATGATATATCATGCAAGTTCGGTAGTTAGGGCAGTCAATAGAGCCCTAGTTATTGTTGACCTACCCTTTGGAACCTATCAAGCTGATTCTAAGGAGGCATTAAAATCTGCAATTAAAATAATGAAGGAATCAGGAGCTCATGCTGTTAAATTAGAAGGAGGATATCAAGCTAAAGAGTCGATAGAGAGAATTATCCAAGCGGGAATTCCTGTGATGGGTCATTTAGGTTTAACCCCACAATCCATATATAAATTTGGGACATATGAAGTTAGAGCAAAAGATAAGAAAGAGGCTGATGCATTGTTAAATGATGCATTAATGCTTGAAGAGATTGGCTGTTTCTCTGTCCTATTAGAAAAAATACCAAATACACTTTCAAAAGAAGTCTCCTCAAAATTAACAGTTCCAATCATCGGAATTGGGGCGGGAAGCCATGTGGATGGACAGGTTCTTGTACTGCAAGATATGCTTGGGATGAATAAAGACTTCAGTCCAAGATTCTTAAGAAGATATCTTGATCTAAACTCATTAGTTAGCGATGCTGTAAAAAAATACTCTACTGATATTAAAAGCGGAGACTTCCCTAATGAAGAAGAGCAGTACTGATTTGAAACTGAAAAAATCTGAAATACTCTTTGAAGATAATCATTTGATAATCATCAATAAAAAACCTGGAATACTTGTTCAAGGTGATATTACTGGAGATATTTCATTAATTGAAATCATTAAAGACTACATAAAAAATAAGTATGATAAAAAAGGAAACGTTTTTTTAGGTTTAGTAAATAGAATTGATAGACCTACCTCAGGAATTGTAATTTTCGCAAAGACCAGTAAAGCTTTATCTAGAATGAATGAAATACTTAGAAATCGAGAAATACGAAAAATCTATTGGCTAATTATATCTAGTAAATTTGCTTCAAATAATGGAAAAATAGAAGGATGGTTTAGAAAGAATTCAAAACAGAATAAATCTTATTTTTTTGAATCTCAGGTAAATAGCTCAAAATTTGGAAGCTTATCCTATAAGAAACTTAAGACAATAGATAATTATTGTTTAGTAGAAGTTGAACTTATAACTGGAAGACACCATCAAATTAGATGCAGTTTTTCAGAATTAGGATACCCAATTCAAGGAGATTTAAAGTATGGTTCAAAAAGATCAAACAAAGACGGTGGCATTTATCTTCACTCAAGAAGGGTAGAATTTATCCATCCTGTTTCCAAAAATAAAATATTTTTTAAAGCAGATACCCCTATGAAAGGACTGTGGACTGCCTTTCCTTCCTATTTATCAAAATAGCTTTTTCTTTTATAATGTACTGTAAAGGCTTTCTATCTATTTTACTTTCTAACCATGAAATAATATCTAGATAAAGAAAAGCTCTTTTTTCATATGGATCATCTTCATATTTTTTTAGTTCATTATAAAGATTTCTTAGGAAACCTTTTATTTCTCCTGGGTAAATATTCTCCAATCCATTCAGATACTTTAAAATTGTTTTTTGAACTTCATGTAAATCATTAAGCTTATCCAAATAACTATATGTTTCCTTTATAATTTTATCCAAATTAAAATCAAGTCCTGCCTCCCAATGAGCTATAAGATTTAAAATTCTAGTAAAACATTGAAGGTCCTCCCTCATTTTTATGTTTTTATTTCTCATTATTAAACTGGTATATTTAATACATTTATCAAACTCATCAACTGTAAAATACATACAAGCAATTTTATAATATAGAAGCATAATATGATGGTGATCAATAAAATTTTTATTTTTTTCAATACCATCTAGGACCTCAGGAATAATTTTTATTGACTCTTTAAATGTTCCCTCTAAAACATGAAGATTGAAGAGATTGTTGTATTTATATAAAAAAATTAATGCATTTAAATTCTGATTAACAGGAAATGATTCATCCTCAACAACTTTTATCATATCATGCAAACGGTTTTTAAATTTAGATGGATATTTTATTAGAGATAATGCCTCAAGTAAAAAATTATAGCCTTTCAAATAGTAAACTGGATGAATTTTTATCATCTCAGGGTTACTATTAAATGTATCGATCCATTTTGATGCATATTTATAACTTGAAAGGAAGTCTTGAGCCAGGAGACTATACCATACCCATGATTGATAATAAATTAGTTTTTCTCTAAATCCTAAGTTTTCAGGGTTAAAGTATTTAATTTTTTCATCAAATATTGTTTTAATCTCTTTTGACTCAGAGTCACTTTTTGCATATCCTGCTTTAATTAGCTTTTCATATAGTTGAAGAGAGATATTTGATAATGAACTTGAAACATCATTGAGTTGTTTTAGATAATTTGTCTGAGTAACTAATTCATCAGTCCTATTAGTAAGACTTCTTGTTACATATAAAGATTCAATTAATTTTTCAAACTCCACGATTTCATATGCAGAAGTATTTTCGTCATATTTTAAAGCATAAGACTTCACTTTATCAAGAATTTTTAAACTTTGCTTATAAAGTCCCTTTTGATATAAAATAGTTGCAAAATCAATCTGACCTCTAATATGAAGCTTAACATTTTTGTGCTGTGGATTTAACCTAAGACTAATCAATATTTGTTTATACAGATGGGCTTTAAGATTTGAAAGTTGTTGCTTTGTAACTATATTGCTTTCAATAATCTTCTTTTCATCGTATTTTCTCATCTTATCTAGAAGGTTGAATAAGTTTAAAAACTTTGAATCTTCGTTAGAATCCATTCTTCCAACATAAAGTTTAAATTGTCTCTTCTCAGATTTTGTTAAGGATTTTATAAGTACAAAAAGATTATCTTTGATATCTGTAGTCATTGTATATATATATTATTTATATTATTGATTATCAATATTTTAAAAAATAATTAATGTTTTCGGACATTGTAAAATTAATATACTTTTTTTTAACTATCACCATTTAAGTAATAATTTAGTGTGTTATGAAAAATCAGGTTCAAATTTTTGATACAACTTTAAGAGATGGAGAACAGGTTCCAGGTTGTAAACTTGATACCAAAAGTAAACTAATTTTAGCTGAGAAAATTGATCAACTTGGGGTTGATATCATTGAAGCAGGCTTTCCAATTTCAAGTCCTGGAGATTTTAAATCGGTTGTCGAAATCTCTAAGATTATAAAAAACGCATCAGTATGTGCTTTGAGTAGAGCTAACGAAAAAGATATTGATGTTGCAGCTGATTCATTAAAAAATGCAAAAAAACCTAGAATTCATACCGGTATAGGTACATCTGAAGTTCATATTAAATATAAATTCAACTCAAATAAAGATTCAATAATTGAAATAGCAAAAAAATCAGTTGCTTATGCAAGAAAGTACGTGGACGATGTTGAATTTTATGCCGAAGATGCTGGCAGAACAGATAACAGATTTCTTGCAAAAGTATGTGAAGAAGTTATTAAGTCCGGAGCTACTGTTTTAAACATACCTGATACAACAGGCTATTGCTTACCTAGTGAATATGGAGATAAAATTAAGTTTTTAATGAATAATGTTAAAGGGATTGAAAATGTTACAGTTTCATGTCACTGCCATAACGATCTTGGGCTAGCAACTGCTAACTCCATATATGGAGTTATCAATGGTGCAAGACAAATTGAATGTACAGTTAATGGTATTGGAGAGAGAGCTGGAAACACATCTTTGGAAGAAGTTGTTATGATTTTAAGACAGCATACTGATTTGAACCTAGATACTAATATTAATTCTAAACTTCTTAATGTAACAAGCCAAAAAGTATCCGAACTTATGGGAATGCCTGTTCAACCAAATAAGGCTATAGTTGGATCCAATGCATTTGCTCATAGCTCTGGTATTCATCAAGATGGTGTTATTAAGAAAAGAGAAACTTATGAAATTATTGATCCACTTGATGTTGGTGTTGATAAATCATCAATTGTACTGACAGCTAGGAGCGGCAGAGCTGCACTTGCTTATAGAATGAAGCAGTATGGAGTTAATCTTACAAAAAAAGAACTTGATGATGTTTATAATGAGTTCTTAATTGTAGCTGACAGAAAGAAAGAAGTAACAGACACAGATTTTCCTGAAATTCTTCAGAATAAAAATATTAGTTATGGCTAAAACACTCTTTGATAAAGTTTGGGATTCGCATGTAATTGAAAAAATAAAAGATGGTCCAGATGTTCTTTTTATTGACAGACACTTTATTCATGAAGTTACAAGTCCAGTAGCGTTTGTTGGGCTCAAGAACAGGGGTCTAAAAGTAATGTTTCCTGATAAAACTTTTGCTACCGCTGACCATAATACACCAACTATAAATCAACATCTGCCAATTAAGGATAAATTATCCGCTATGCAGGTAAAAACTTTAGAAAAAAACTGTATTGAGCATGGTATTGATTTTTGGGGACTTGGTCATAATAAAAATGGAATTGTACATGTTATTGGTCCAGAAAATGGTATCACTCAGCCAGGACTTACAATTGTATGTGGAGATTCTCATACATCTACTCATGGTGCATTTGGAGCTATTGCGTTTGGTATAGGAACTTCTGAAGTTGAAATGGTTCTTGCATGTCAGTCTATAATGCAACAAAAGCCTTTAAAAATGAGGATAAACATTGATGGATCTCTAAACTCTCATGTTACACCCAAGGATGTTGCTATATATATTATATCAAGACTTTCTTCCTCTGGTGCAACTGGATATTTTGTAGAATATTCAGGAGAAGTTTTTAAAAATATGAGTATGGAGGGTAGAATGACTGTTTGTAATCTTAGTATTGAAATGGGTGCAAGAGGTGGAATGATTGCCCCAGATGAGAAAACATTTGAATATATAAAAGGTAGAGAATATGCTCCTAAAGGAAATGATTGGGAAAAAGCCCTATCTAATTGGAAATCTTTAAAGACTGATAATGATGCAATTTTTGATAAAGAGTTTAACTTTAATGCAAGTGATATTGAACCTATGATTACTTATGGGACTAATCCAGGTATGGCTATTCCCATTTCTAAATCAATTCCAGGTTCTGGTTCAGACTCTGAATTATCTTATCAAAAGGCACTCGATTATATGGAGTTTAAGGAAGGTGAAATGATGATTGGTAAAAAAATTGACTATGTCTTCCTTGGAAGCTGCACAAATGGGAGAATTGAAGATTTTAGAACATTTGCCAGCTTAATAAAAGGTAGAAGAAAATCTGATGATGTTGATGCTTGGCTTGTACCTGGTTCACATAAAGTGTTAAATAGCATTAAAGATGAAGGAATCTTAGATATCTTAATAGATTCTGGTTTTCAGTTAAGAGAGCCTGGTTGTTCTGCATGTCTTGCCATGAATGATGACAAAATACCCAAGGGAAAATATGCAGTAAGTACAACAAATAGAAATTTTGAAGGAAGACAAGGACCTGGTGCTAGAACTTTACTTGCAAGCCCCTTGGTAGCTGCTGCCACTGCTATTACCGGAAAAATAACTGATCCAAGAGAAATTATTTAAAATGGCTTACGATAAATTTAACATTCTAAACAGCTCGGCTGTACCACTTAATATCGATAATGTAGATACAGATCAAATTATTCCAGCAAGATTTTTGAAAGCAACTGAAAGAAAAGGTTTTGGTGAAAATCTTTTTAAAGATTGGAGATATAATCCCGATAATACTACTATTAATTCATTTCCTTTAAACAATAAAATCTACAATGGGAAGATACTTGTTGCGGGCAAAAATTTTGGATGTGGATCTTCAAGAGAGCATGCAGTTTGGGCAATATATGATTACGGGTTCAGAGCTGTGATATCAAGTTTTTTTGCTGATATATTTAAAAATAACTGTTTGAATATTGGTGTTCTTCCTGTTCAAGTATCCGATGAATTTTTAATAGATATTTTTTCCCAAATTGATATAAATCCAGAAAGTAATTTTGAGATAAACCTAGAAATTCAAGAATTTAAGATTATTGAAACTGGAAAGTCTGAAAAATTTAATATTAGCTCTTACAAAAAAAGTAACATGTCAAATGGTTTTGATGATATAGATTACCTTATAAATAAAAAGCAAGAAATATCTAAATTTGCCAATAATTCTCAATACTAATGTCCAAACATATCGAAATAATGGATACTACTCTGAGGGATGGAGAACAGACCTCTGGAGTATCATATTCACCGAAAGAGAAACTTACTATAGCAAAGCTTTTATTGGATGATCTTAAAATAGATCGAATAGAGGTTGCCTCTGCAAGAGTATCTGAAGGAGAACTTAATTCAGTTAAGGAAATATCTAATTGGGCAGAAAAAAATAGTAGAATAGATAGTATTGAAGTTTTAACATTTATAGATGAAGGGAAATCTATACAATGGCTTTTAAATTCAGGATGTAAAGTACAAAATCTTTTAACTAAGGGTTCTTTAAATCATTTAAAACACCAATTAAAGAAAACCCCTGATCAGCACTTTAATGATATATCAAAAACTATTGATATTGCAGAAAAAAATTCAATAACCACTAACATATATCTTGAAGATTGGAGTAATGGAATGAAGAATAGTAAAGATTATGTTATCGATTATTTGGATTTTTTAAAAACAAAAAACATTAAAAGAGTTTTACTTCCTGACACACTAGGAATTTTAACTCATTTTGAAACCTATGAATTCATAAATGAAGTAAGAAATAAATATCCAAATTTTCACATAGACTTTCATGGACATAATGACTACGACTTAAGTGTTGGAAACTCATTAGAAGCTGTTAGAGCTGGTTGTAATGGCCTTCATCTTACAATAAACGGAATGGGAGAAAGGGCTGGAAACACTCCCCTATCAAGCGCTGTTGCAGCAATCAGAGACTTCTTACCAGAATATAAAATTAATGTTGAAGAGAAGAATTTGTTTAAAGCAAGTAAATTAATTTCAACATTTTCTGGACAAAGTGTATCATCTAATAAGCCAATAGTTGGCGAAAATGTATTTACGCAAACAGCTGGTGTTCATGCAGATGGTGATAATAAAAAAGATTTGTACTTCAACAACTTGAATCCAAGTAGATTTGGAAGAAAAAGAAAATATGCTCTTGGAAAGACTTCTGGAAAAGCTAATATTAAGAAGAACCTCGATGAATTAGGAATTAAACTAAATGATGATGAGCTTAGCGTTGTAACATCTAAAGTGATTGAATTAGGAGATAAAAAAGAGAAGGTTACAATTGAAGATCTTCCTTATATTATTAGTGATGTCCTTGAATATCCAACAAAAAAGAAAGATATAATTATTGAATCTTATGTTTTAACTCATGCAAAGACTCTTAGGCCATCTGCTTCTCTGTCATTAATTATTAATGATGAACTTTATCAAGAAAGTTGCGCTGGTGATGGCCAGTTTGATGCATTTATGAATGCATTAAAAAAAATATACTCTAAAAGGAAAAAGGTACTTCCAAAATTAATTGATTATGCTGTTCGTATCCCCCCAGGTAGTGATTCAGATGCATTTTGTGAAACCACTATTACTTGGGATACTGGTTCAAAAAAATTTAAAACAAGTGGACTTGATACAGATCAAACAGTATCTGCTATCAAAGCAACAGAGAAAATGTTAAACACTGAATAATTATGATTTTAAAAATAGCTGTACTATCTGGAGATGGAATTGGACCTGAAGTTACTAAACAATCTATTAAAGTACTTAAATCTTTAGGTAAAAAGTTTAATCATAAAATTGAATTAGAAAGTGGATTAGTTGGAGCAGTTGCAATTGATAAATACAACGATCCCTATCCAGATGAGACTCATCAAATATGTCTAAACTCAGATGCAATTCTTTTTGGTGCGATTGGCGATCCTAAATATGATAATGATCCAAAAGCTAAGGTAAGACCTGAACAAGGTTTACTCAAAATGAGAAAGAAGCTCGGACTATATGCAAACCTCCGTCCTACAAAGGTCTTTGAATCCTTGTTAGATATGTCACCAATTAAAGAAGAAAGAATATCTGGGACTGATATCCTTTTTGTAAGAGAATTAACCGGAGGTATTTACTTTGGAGAAAGAGGTAGAAGGGATAATGATAATTTTGCATTTGACACATGTGAATACAATAGAGATGAAATTATTAGGATTGCAAAAATAGGATTTGAGTATGCACAGAAAAGATCAAGTAAGTTATGCTGTGTTGATAAAGCAAATGTTCTTGAAACATCAAGACTATGGAGAGAAACAGTTCAAAGTATGGAAAAAAACTATCCAAATATAGAGGTCTCATATGAATTTGTAGATGCTGTTGCTATGAGATTAGTTCAATGGCCAAATTCATATGATGTATTAATTACTTCAAATCTTTTTGGTGATATTTTAACAGATGAAGCTTCAGTCATTTCTGGGTCAATGGGGCTTATGCCATCTGCCTCAGTTGGTTCTGAAAATGCTCTATATGAACCAATTCATGGCTCTTACCCAGAGGCAGCAGGAAAAAATATTGCAAATCCTATTGCTTCAATTTTATCTCTTTCAATGATGCTAGATCATTCATTTAATTTGAAAAAAGAATCAGAAATAATCAATAATGCAGTTGAAGAATCTCTTAGGAATAAATATGTAACTCCTGACCTGAGCTCAGATAAAAGCTCATTATCAACAGATCAAGTTGGTGACTATATAGTAGATTTTATTGAAAAAAACTATAGAATATAATCTGTAGAAATAAAATTGGAGTCATTGGAGTCTAAAAGTTTTTTAAGTATCCTGTTATTATGAATATTATCTTTTGATGCTACAAAAGTTCTAATAGAAAATGCTCTTAAAGCATCGTGAACACTTAAAGTACTTACAGCAGAATTTTTTCTACCTGTAAAAGGATAGATATCTGGACCTCTTTGACATGAGCTATTAAGATTAACTCTACATACTAAGTTTGCAAGTGTATCAATAAGTGGGCCTAACTGTTTTGTATCACTTCCAAAAAGACTTACTTGTTGACCATATTCTGAATTTGCCATATCATCAAGAGGTTCATCAATATCCTTAAATGAAATTACTGGAATTACAGGTCCAAACTGTTCTTCCTCGTATACTCTCATATTTTGGTTTACAGGATATAATATTGCAGGGAAACAATAGTTTTCAGTGACTTGTCCACCTTTTTTATTAACTATTGATGCACCTTTAGAGACTGCGTCATCAATTAAATCTCTTATATATTTTGGTTTGGATGGTTCAGGTAAGGGTGTTAAAAAAGAATCTTCTTCCCATGGCATTCCAAATTTTAAATCATCAACCGCTTGTGCAAACTTCTTATTAAATTCATCTACTATTGATTCATGAACATATAAAACTTTAAGCGCTGTACATCTTTGACCATTATATGAGAGACAACCTGAAATACATTCTTGAATAGTTAAGTCAAGGTCAGCGTCTGGCAATATAATACCAGGATTTTTTGCTTCTAGTCCTAAAACAAGTCTAAGCCTATTTTTATTGGGATGCTGATCTTGTAGTGCAACTGCAGATGAACTATGTCCAATTAATGCAAGAACATCAACATAACCTGTTTGCATTATTGGAGGACATATTTTTCTTCCTCTTCCGAAGAGTATATTAACTACCCCAGGAGGAAAACATTCCTTAAAGGCATTTAATAAAGGAGCAATTAAAAGGACTCCATGCTTTGCAGGTTTAAAAATAGTTGTATTACCCATTAAAATAGCGGGTATTAGCAAACAAAATGTTTCGTTTAATGGATAATTATATGGCCCTAAGCACAAAACAACACCTAAAGGGCCCCTTCTAATATGTGCATGTATACCTGAATCTTTCTCAAATCTAGCAGAAGATCTATCAATCTTTTTGTATTCATTAATTGTATCATAAATATAGTCTACTGTTCTATCAAACTCTTTTTCGGAGTCTTTTTTGTTTTTTCCTATCTCCCACATTAACAGGTTAACTACAACATCTCTATGTTCTTGAATTTTATCCGCAAACCTCTTCATACACTTAAGCCTGTCTCTAACCTTCATAGTAGGCCATTTACCTTGACCTCTATTAAATGCTTTTTTAGCTGATTCTAGAGCTTCTAAAGCGGATTCTGAGTCCATATCAGGTATTGAGCCAAGAAGTGTTTTAGAATAAGGTTTTTTAGGGTCAGAGTTTATTGTGGAATAAACTTCAGAAGTTTCACCATCCCATTTCTTTAATTTTCCACCCACAAGATATTCCCTGCAGTTTAATTGATCTACTGTAATAGTTTTTGTTGACATATATTTTAAATTAAAAAACGAAGAGTTTCTGGTTTTTCGTTTAAATACTCTCCAAAGAAACCATTTTCTTTCATCTTTTTTACTAAATCATTTAAATCTTTAGAAAATTTTAACTCAATACCAACGATTGCTGTTCCATTTTCTCTGTTATTTTTTTTGACATATTCAAAGAAGGTAATATCATCATTTTTACCAAGTACATTGTTAACAAATTCTTTAAGTGCACCTGCTCTTTGTGGAAACTTAACAATGAAATAATGTTTAAGGTTAGAATAAATTAATGCCCTCTCTCTTATCTCTGCCATCCTTGTAAAATCATTATTTCCTCCACAAATTAACACACCAACATTTTTGTCTTTAAACATTTTGTTATTTAACTCAAGTGCTGATATTCCTATTGCACCTGCAGGCTCAACCACTATTCCATCTTTGTTATAAAGATCTAGTATAGTTTGACAGACTTTCCCTTCAGGAACTAATAAAATTTCATCTAAATAGTTTTTACAAATATTAAAAGGAATTTTACCAATTTTTTTTATTGAAACCCCATCAACAAAGTTATTAATGGAGTTTAGTTTAATAATTTTTCCATCTTTTAAAGACTTACTCATTGCAGGAGCTCCTTCAGCCTCAACACCAATAATCTTTGTTTTGGGAGACAATTCTTTAAACACAGTAATTATTCCAGAAATTAAACCTCCTCCTCCAACTGGAACAATCAAATAATCAAAACTCTTGTCAACTTGATCTAGAATTTCTAATCCTATAGTTCCTTGACCTTCAATAACATCAACATCATCAAATGCATGCACAAATAAATCTTTGTCAGTATTTTGCTTTTGAGCTTCATATTGGGCATCGTCAAAATTGTCTCCGATTAATATAATTTCAACATATTCACCTCCAAAAATTTTAACTCTTTCAATTTTTTGTTTTGGAGTTGTAACAGGCATATAAATTTTTCCATAAATTTTTAGCTTATTACAGGAATATGCAAAACCCTGAGCATGATTACCAGCACTTGCACAAACTAATGTTTTATTCTCTAGATAGCCTGAATCAATAGATCTAATTTTATTAAAAGCACCACGAATTTTAAAAGATCTAACTTGCTGAAGATCTTCTCGTTTTAAGTAAATTTTACAATTAAGATCTTTTGAAAGTCTCTCATTGATAACTAAAGGAGTTAAAACTGAGACTCCTTGAAGATTTTCAGAAGCATTCCTAACTCCTTTTAAATCAGGAAGTTGCATTTTTTAAACAGATTTCATTGATGTCATGTACTGCCTAAGTTCATCACCAATTATTTCAATTGAGTGGTATCTAATTGTTTCGTTAATCTCAATTAATTTTTTATTATCCACAGAGTTTGCACTCTTACTTATTGAGTCTGAACCAATTATGTCAGTTTCTACTTTATTAAAGAATTTAGAGAGAAGAGGAATTGCATCATTATTAAAAAGATAGCATCCATATTCTGCAGTATCAGAAATAATATTATTCATTTCGTATAATTTTTTTCTGGAAATCAGATTAGCTATAAGCGGAAGTTCATGAAGCGATTCATAATATGCAGACTCCTCTTTTATACCTGCTTCAACCATTGTCTCATATGCTAACTCAACACCTGCCTTAACAAGTGCTATCATTAAAATTCCATTATCAAAATATTCTTGCTCAGAAATTTCATCTGATGTAGGATCTGTCTTCTCAAAATCAGTCTTACTTGTTTCTTTTCTCCAACTTAAAAGTTCTTTATCATCATTCTCCCAATCCTTCATCATTGTCTCGGAGAATTTACCTGATAAGACATTATCCATATGCTTAATAAATAATGGAGATAATATTTCTTTAAGTTCCTCAGATAATTCAAATGCTTTAAGTTTTGCAGAATTTGATAACCTGTCCATCATATTTGTTATACCTCCATGCTTTAAAGCTTCTGTAACAGTCTCCCATCCATATTGAATAAGTTTTGCAGAGTAGCTAGGTTCAATTCCGAGTTCTTTCATTTTATTAAAACACAAGATTGATCCTGTTTGGAGCATTCCACATAATATTGTCTGCTCACCCATTAAATCAGATTTAACTTCAGCAACAAAAGATGATTCTAAAACTCCTGCTTTATCAGAACCGAGAGATACCGCATATGCTTTTGCTGCATCAAAACCAATTCCATTAGTATCATTTTCAGGATGAACAGCAATAAGTGTAGGAACTCCAAAACCTCTTAAATATTCTTCTCTTACCTCAGATCCTGGAGACTTTGGTGCGACCATAATAACGGTTATATCTTCTCTAACTTTAATACCCTCTTCTACTATGTTAAATCCATGAGAATATGAGAGAATAGAGTTTTTTTTCATTAATGGCATAAGTTGTTCAACAACTGGAGTATGGTTTTTATCTGGCGTCAAATTTATTACCAAGTCGGAATTTGGTATTATTTCTTCGAAATTACCAACATTAAAATTATTTGTACTTGCATTAATAAATGATTGTCTTTTTGAATCAATAGAGGACTGCCTTAGAGCGTATGAAATATCAAGACCAGAATCTCTCATATTAAGGCCTTGATGTAAACCTTGGGCACCACAACCAACAATAGCTATTTTTTTATTCTTGAGAAATTCCACCCCATCGCTAAATTCAGATGAGCTCATAAATCTACATTTTCCTAATTGCATTAGTTTCTCTCTAAATGATAGAGTGTTAAAATAATTTTTCATTGTTTTTATTTTTGGTTTTTAAAAGTATTTAAAATTTCTGAGATTCCCATCTTTTCTTTACTTACAGCTATTCTTCCAGATCTAGTAAATTGAAGAAGACCAAAAGGCGCAAGATCTTTATAAAGTTTTTCAGTATCATTTCTAAATCCAGTTTTTTCAATCACAAAAAACTCTGTATTTACTGTGACAATTCTTGCATTAGAATCTTTAATTATGTTTTGTATGTGTCTCTCTTCAAATAATGCAGATGACTTCATTTTATATAAGGCAGATTCTTGAAATATTGTTTCATCATCTCTATGGTAAAAAGCTTTTATTACTTCGACCTGTTTCTCAATTTGCTTAATCACCCTTTCTACGCCAGATTTTGTCATTTTTACAACTATAATAAATCGATATACATTTTTTATTTCAGATTCTGATGTTGTAAAACTTTCAATGTTTATGTGTCTCTTTAGAAAAATTGCTGAAATTCTATGAAGAAGACCAACATTGTTTTCAGTGTAAACAGATACAGTATAATTTTTTCTTTTTTCCATTTTAATCTAGCCTAATATCTGAAACAGAAGCTCCAGAGGGAATCATTGGGAATACATTATCTTCTTTTTCCACACAAACTTCAAGAACATATGGTTTTTTGGACTTAATCATTCTATCAACTGCAGGTTTTAGGTCTTTTCTATTCTTAACTCTTTCAGAATCAATATAATAACCTTTAGCAATTGTAACAAAGTCAGGATTTATCATTTCAGTTGAGGCATACCTTTTATCAAAGAACAATTGTTGCCATTGTCTAACCATTCCAAGAAAATCATTATTTAAAATAACAATCTTAACAGGAATTTGAAGTTGAAAAATTGTTCCAAGCTCTTGAATGGTCATTTGATAACCACCATCACCAATTACTGCAACAACCTCTCTTTCCATAGCTCCCATTTTAGCTCCCATCGCAGCAGGAAGTGCAAATCCCATAGTTCCAAGACCTCCAGATGTAATATTACTCTTTGATTTTATAAAATTTGCATATCTACATGCTACCATTTGATGCTGTCCAACATCTGTGACTATAATCGCGTCACCGTTAGTAAATTCATTTATTGCGATAATTGACTCTCCCATAGTTAGTCCTTTTTTATTTGGACTTAAATCTGATTTAATTACTTTATCAAACTCAATTTTCATTAAATCATCAAATTTTGAAATCCATTTTTTATGGGATCTTTTATCTATTTTGTTAGTAATCATTTTAAGAGATTCTTTACAGTTACCAATTACCGGTACATCAACCTTTATATTCTTATCAACCTCTGCAGGATCAATTTCAAGATGTATAACTTTAGCTTGAGATGCATATGTGCTGGGGTCACCAGTAACACGATCATCAAATCTCATCCCAATAGCAATTAAAAGGTCACATTTATTTGTCAGAATGTTAGGCCCATAATTTCCATGCATACCCACCATACCAACATTTAACTCATGTGAAGTTGGTAAAGCTGACAAACCAAGAATTGTCCATGCTGCAGGAATTCCACTTTTTTCAACAAATTTTTTAAATTCTTCTTCAGCATTTCCTAGGATTACTCCTTGTCCCCATACAATAAATGGTTTTTTTGCTTGATTAATGAGCTTTACAGCATGGTCTATCGAATCATCATTAACTTCAGGATAAGGAATATAGCTTCTAATTCCATTACATTTTTTATAATCATATTCAAAAAGCTCAAATTGCGCATCTTTTGTAATGTCAATCAATACAGGACCTGGCCTACCAGATTTTGCAATATAAAATGCTTTCGCAAAGATCTCAGGTATTTCTGATGCCTTAGTTATTTGATAATTCCATTTTGTAACTGGCATTGAAATCCCAATAATATCAGTTTCTTGAAAAGCATCTGAGCCTAAAAGATGAGATGGTACTTGACCAGTTATACATACAACAGGTGTTGAATCTATTTGAGCATCTGCAATACCAGTAACAAGATTAGTTGCACCAGGACCAGATGTCGCAATTGCAACTCCTACTCTACCAGAGGATCTTGCATATCCCTGAGCGGCATGAATAGCACCTTGCTCATGTCTAGCAAGAACGTGTTTTAGCTTATCTTGAAATTTATAAAATTCATCGTATACAGGCATTATAGCACCTCCAGGATATCCCCAAACAAGGTCTACTCCCTCGTTTAATAAACAATGGATAACAGCTTCAGCACCACTAATTTTTTTATTTTTCATATTAATTATTCATCAGTTACACATCCGTTAGATGCGTTAGAAACTGACTTTAAATATTTATACAGAATACCTTTTTTAATTTTTAAATCTGGTTGTTTCCATTTTTCTTTTCTCTCCATAATTTCTTTATCAGAAATATCAACAAAAATCTTATTTTTTTCTGAATCAATAGTTATGATATCACCATTTTCTACAATTGCTATTGTTCCACCTTCAAATGCCTCAGGTACAATGTGACCAACTACAAATCCATGAGTTCCTCCAGAGAACCTTCCATCGGTAATTAAAGCAACTTCTTTTCCTAATCCAGCACCCATTATAGCTGATGTAGGTTTTAACATCTCTGGCATTCCTGGACCTCCCTTAGGTCCTTCGTATCTTATTACTACAACATCTCCCTTTGATACTTCAGAATTTTTAATAGCTGAAAGACATTCAAACTCGCTGTTAAAGACTTTAGCTGGACCTGAAAATATTAAACCTTCTTTACCAGTTATTTTCGCGACACATCCATCTTCAGCTAAATTTCCCTTTAATATCTGAATATGACCAGTATTCTTAATAGGATTTGATATTGGAAAAATTAGATCATTTGAACTTACATCAGGAGACTTAATTTTTGATAAGTTTTCTTCTAATGTATTACCAGTAACAGTTAAACAATCTCCATGAAGCATTTTATTTTCAAGCATATATTTTAATACGTATGGAACACCCCCTATTTTATGTAGATCTTTCATTAGATATTTACCGCTAGGTTTAAGATTAGCTAAGTAGGGAGTTGAGTCACTTATTTCTTGAAAATAATCAATTGACAAATCTAAATTTGCAGCTCTAGATATTGCTAAGAAATGAAGTACTGCATTTGTTGATCCCCCGAGAACAGTAACCAGTCTTAAAGCATTTTCAAGAGATTTCTTTGTAACAATATCAGAAGGCTTTATATCCTTCTCAATTAGATTTTTAATTGACTTACCAATCTCAGTGCATTCATTTATTTTTTCATTGCTTATTGCAGGATTAGATGAGTTGTAGGGCAGCGACATACCTAATGCTTCAATAGCTGATGCCATAGTATTTGCTGTATACATCCCTCCACATGCCCCAGCTCCTGGACAAGCATTTTTAATTACATTTTTATACTCAGTCTCATCTATTTTTCCTGAAACTTTTTCACCCCATGCTTCAAATGCTGATACAACATCCAATTCTTTATTATTATAACATCCAGAGTCAATTGTTCCTCCATAAACTAATATGCTTGGTCTATCCAACCTTAACATAGCCATTAGGGCTCCAGGCATATTTTTGTCACATCCAACAACTGTTATTAGACCATCATACGACATTGCTTGAACCACAGTCTCCATTGAATCTGCAATAATGTCTCTAGAAGGGAGTGAATATCTCATTCCAAAGGTTCCCATAGAAATCCCATCACTTACACCAATAGTATTAAAAATTAATCCAACATATTTTGAAGCAGTTATACTATTTTTAATTTTAACTGATAAATCATTAAGATGCATATTACAGGGGTTACCCTCATAACCAGTACTTGCAATTCCAATAAATGGTTTGTCAAAATCTTCATCATTCAAACCAATAGCATGAAGCATAGCTTGTGCAGCTGGTTGGGAATCATCCTTTGTAACTACTCTACTAAATTTATTATACATACACTTAAAATTATTTTAAAATTATCACCATAGAATGATGTTTTTAAAGACAATTATTATCTTAAATTATATTCAAAAACAAATATCAACTTTTAATCAACTGTATATCAGCATATTATACTGTATGTTTTAGCATACCCAAATAATAAATTATAATATTGATTTTAAATAATTAGATTTGAAATAATTATGGATTTTAAAGATATTGATAAAGTAATTGAATCACAAGTAAAATTTGTTAAGGACAACTCTAACTCTGTCAGTAACAGGATTCAAATCTTAAACTCATTATTAATATCAATAAAACATAATGAGTTAAAAATTTATGAGGCACTAGAACAAGATCTAAGCAAACATGAATTTGAGTCTTTTTTATCTGAAATACTTCTTGTTAATAAAGAAATTAAATTATTCATAAGAAAACTTAGAAGTTGGTCAAAAAAAAAGAGAGTTAGTGGTTCTATTCTAAATTTTCCTTCACAGAATTATCTGATACCTGAGCCATATGGAAATGTTTTGATTATAACTCCATGGAATTATCCATTTCAACTATCCCTAACACCCTTAATTGGTGCTATTGCTGCAGGAAATGCTGTAATAATAAAACCATCTGAACTAGCTCCAGCAACATCAAGGGTTCTAAAAGAATTGATTGATTCTGTATTTCCCCAAAATATGGCAACTGTGATTGAGGGAGATGCAGATATTGCTAAATATTTGTTAGATAAGAAATGGGATTATATATTTTTTACTGGTAGCACAAGAATAGGAAAAATTATAGCTGAAAAAGCTGCAAAAAATTTAACTCCAATTACTTTAGAACTTGGTGGAAAAAGCCCATGTATAGTAGATTCAGGAGTAGATATAGACAAGGTTGCTAAAAGAATCGTTTCTGGAAAGTTTGTTAATTGTGGTCAAACATGTATTGCTCCAGATTACATTGTTGTCAATCAACATGTTAAATCTGACCTTATTTCAGCTATTAAAGAGAATATTATAAAGACATTTGGTAATAAACCTATAGAATCTGAAAGCTATGGAAGAATTATTAATAAAAACAACCTAATAAGACTTGAAAATATTATTAAAGATCAAGTTATTGAGTTTGGCGGTAAAATCAATATAGATAAACTATATATTGAACCAACAATAATTGTTGATCCTCAAATTGATTCTGAAATAATGAATGAAGAAATTTTTGGACCAATTTTGCCTATTTTGTCTTACGAGAATGAAAGCGAAATTAAAAATATTCTCGATACAAACCCAACACCTCTTGCATTCTATATTTTTTCTAAAAATCAAATGTTTATTGACAACCTAATAGAAAACAATAAATTTGGCGGCTGTGTTGTTAACGATACTTTAATTCATTATGTTAATCCAAATCTTCCATTTGGAGGTATTGGTGATAGTGGAATGGGAGCCTATAGAGGTAAATTTAGTTTTGATACTTTCTCACATCAAAAGCCAGTTTTAAGTAAAAAAAATATGATAGACATACCTTTTAGATATGGTCCTTATCCAAAATCCTTCAATTTTATAAGAAAAATTCTTGAAAAAATATAAGATGGAGAAGACTGTCACTGATGCGATTGAATATAGAAGATCTGTAAGAAAATTTGACCCAAAAAAAGATCTTGATATAGATATAGTCAAGAAATGTATTATTAATGCTACTCTAGCACCTACTAGCTCTAACTTACAACTTTGGGAATTTTATCATATAACTGATAAAAATTTATTAAGTAAAATTTCAGAATGTTGTTTTGGTCAACCTGCTGCAAAAACTGCAAAACAAATTATTGTAACTGTAGTAAGAAAAGATTTGTGGAAAAGTAGAGCAAATGATAATTTAATTTTTTTTAAATCAAAAAAAGATTCACTTTCTGAGAAGCAATTTAATTTGACTCAGAGATATTATAAAAAGGTTATTCCTTTTGTGTATAAAGATTTTTTCGGAATTCTTAGTCTATTTAAATACTTGTTTGCATACATAGTTGGCTTTTTTAGAGTTATGTACAGACAACTTAATAGGTCTGATTCAAGAATTATTGCACATAAAAGCGCTGCTTTAGCATCTCAAAATTTCATGATAAGTATGGCAGGATTTAGTTATGACACATGCCCTATGGAGGGATTTGACTCTGTTAAAGTAAAAAGAATCTTAAACCTGAACAAAAAATCAGAAATTAATATGATAATTGGATGTGGCATAAGACTTGAAGAAGGTGTTTATGGAGAAAGGTTTAGAATTCCTTTTGAAAAAGTGTATTATAAAAGATAAGTCTAGTTTATTATAACTTGGATTCTTCAATAGATTTCTCAAGCCAATTTTGAAAATTTTTATCGGAGGTAAACTGAATTGGTTCTGACAAAATTTTACCAGAAGGAAGCATGGCTACATAGTATGGCTGAGAAGCATTATTAAAATTTATTTGCTGAAAAAGTGACCATCTCCTTCCAATATTATTTATATATTGAGTTCTTCCAGATTTATTAATGTATTTAAATTTCTCAGTATCCGAAAGCTTAGTTCTATCATCAACGTATAGGGAAATTATTACATAATTATTATCTAATAACTCGTATATTTTTGGCTTTGACCATACATTTTCCTCCATTCGTCTACAGTTAGCACAAGCCCAACCTGTAAAGTCTAATAATATAATTTTATTATTCTCGATAGCATAATCTCTTCCTTCATCGTAATTTTTAAAACAATTTAGCCCAAGAGGACATTCACTCTGTTTTTCTTCGATAGAATAGAACTCAGGTGGAAGAATACCACTTAATAGTCTAACATTTTTACTATCATACAATCCACTTAGCAAGAAAATTGAAAACAACAAAAATAACCATCCTGAGATGCTTCTATAATTAAACTTTAACTTACCAAAATATGATCCAAATAGATAGAGTGACATTGAAAGAAAAATTATAACCCAAATTAGGATAAACGTTTCACGCTTTAAAATACCCCATCCTTCAACTAAATCTGCATTTGAAAGAAATTTAAAAGCTAGAGCTAGTTCAATAAAACCAAGACAAACTTTTAGTTTCTTGAGCCAAATACCTGATTTTGGGATTAAAGATAAGTACTTAGGATAAAAGGCAAGCAAGGTAAAAGGTAAAGCAAGCGCAACTCCAAATCCAAACATACCATATGTAAGCTGTGTTGCCCCAGATTGAGCAGATGATAGTGAACCAGCTAATAAAGATCCTAAAATTGGACCCGTACACGAGAATGATACAAGAGCTAGTGTAAGTGACATAAAAAAGATTCCAATAATTCCACCCTTTTCTGATTTCTTCTCTGAACCAGATACAATATTACTAGGGATAACTATGTCAAAATATCCAAAAAATGAAATTGCAAACAAGATGAATACAACAAAGAATGTAAGATTTACATAAACATTGGTAGAAATAGTATTAAGTATATTAGGATTTAAGCTATCAAAAACATGAAATGGAATACTTAATAAAATATATATTAAAACTATAAACCCACCGTAAAGAGACGCAGAAATAGCACCACTATACCTTAGTTTAGTTTCGTCAATAAAATAAGACACAGTCAATGGTATCATGGGAAACACACAAGGTGTTAATAATGCTAAAAAACCCGCAATTAAACCAAATATGAAAATTTCAAAATAGTTAGACCTCTCAATGAAGTTAGCAGAATTATAGTTTGATTTATCTAAATTAAGTTCAAGCGCATTATACCTTCTAACATCTTCTAAAGTTACATTTTCAGAGTCAGTTACAATAATACTATTATCAAGAATTACATTGAAAGTTTCATTTCTAAAAATACATAATTCATCATCACATGATGAGTAGTCAATTTCGACTTTAATTTGATTTAAATCTTCATCTAACAACTTTACATTTTGGTTAAAATTGGCTTCATTTTCATAATAGTATAAGTCCATTTTAAAAACATTATCAAAGCCTACTATATAATCATCCTCATTAAATAATTCGACTGCTTCAAAGTTTGAAGTTTTGTTAATGAAGCTAAATGAGGTTGGAAGAGCACCTTCATTAGGAGAAAATTGAGAATACAATTTCCAGCCTTCTAATATTGACGCACTAAAAGAAATATTATACTCTGTATCATTGATTTTGTTTACATCATATTGCCACTCTACCGGTTCAATATCCTGAGAATTTAAAGAGAAAATTGAGATTAGGCTGAATAATATATTTCTAATCATTTTTTTTAATTATTAAATCACCTTTTAATTTAGTCATACTGTGGGTGTTTGACAGAATAACTTTACCTGAGTCTGAATTAAATATTTTTATAACTTCCTTAAAGTTGAAACCAAATTCATGAAATAGATTATGAACATAAAAATCTAAAGGTCTTTTTTCCACAAGCTTTTCAATATTAACTTTAATGGAATCTGAATTATTTTGAAAAAGTTGAATTTTAGTTTCTTTAATTATTTCATCTACAAATATCTTAGTTGATTGCAGGTTATTGATTGTTGTTTTGAACTTTAACATAACATTATCATCAAATTCTTTAAATGTTGGAATAACAGAATTCCTAATCATGTTCCTATGATAATTTTCACTAGAATTAGATGAATCCTCTCTATACTCTATAGAATTTTTTTGTGCATAATTTATAATATCAATTTTTAAAATATTAAGAAATGGCCTAAATATTTTTTTGGAACTTGATGAAATTCCTAATAATCCATTAATTCCTGATCCTCGAGAAGAGTTAATAAGGTATGTCTCAATTTGGTCATCTAAATGGTGAGCTGTAACTAAAATATCAAAATTAAACTTAGATAAAAGATCATCAAACCAATCATATCTTAGTTTTCTTGCCCCCTCCTGAATACCCATTTTATTCTTTTTACAAAATTCAACTGTATTGAATTCATTACTGTGGTAATGAATTTTATGCTTAAAACTCCATTTTTTGACAAAATCTTGATCTAAATCACTCTCTTTTGATCTTAATTTAAAGTTGCAGTGTGCAACAGAAAAGCTTAAATTATTTTTTAAGAAAAGGTTTGCAAGAACCATGCTATCCACTCCACCGCTTACAGCAATTAAAAAATTGCATTTTTCAAATGCTTTAACCTTCTCTTTAAAAGTTTCTTCAATTTTATGTTCCACTCGGTAAAAATAATTAAAGTTTGGCCAAATAACTGCCTAATAATATTTTGCATTAAAAAAAAAATTCTGAACTTGTGACATATTATCTACATTGGAAGACACTAATAAAAAGGTTTTACCTCTACAAATAGCAATGTTACCTCTAATCTTTTTGGTAACTCTATTATCTTTTAATCTATATGCTAACGTATTTATTTATGATGCAGATCCATTAGCTGGTTCAAGTCAATTTATTCTTATACTAAGCGGAGCTTTTGCAGCTATGATCGGTCATAGATATAATGTTTCTTATAAAGACGTGATTAGTAGCATCTCAAATAGTATTAAATCAGTTACACCTGCACTTATTATATTATTATGGGTGGGAGCTCTAGCTGGTACATGGATGATTAGTGGAATCATTCCTTCAATGGTATACTATGGATTAAAAATTCTTGACCCCAATATATTTTTACCAGCATGTATAGTTATATGTTCAATTATTTCAGTTGCAACTGGAAGCAGCTGGACAACATCAGCAACTGTTGGTATAGCCCTTGTAGGTATTGGGAAGGCTTTGGGAATACCTGCAGGAATGGTGGGTGGAGCAGTAATAGCTGGTGCTTATTTTGGAGATAAATTATCTCCCCTGAGTGATACTACAAATTTAGCTGCTGCAGTTTCAAAAGTAGATTTATTTAAACATATTAAATATTTGACACATACAACAATTCCAAGTATTTCAATTACTCTAATAGTCTTTATTATACTTGGTATTTATCAGACATCCAGTGGAGTAACTGACAATTCTTTTTTAATTGAAACAATTGAAAACACTTTTAATATTTCTTTAATACTATTTATTGTTCCAATTATTGTGTTAATAATGATTGTAAAAAAGACCCCACCAATAAAAGCACTTACTATAGGTACACTTTTAGGAGCATTATTTGCTATTTTGTTTCAACCACAAATAATTAACGAGCTCTCAGATTCCTCAAATACTACAATTATTTCTTCATATAAAGTAGTAATTGACACTATTACAAGTAATGTATCTATCACTACTGAGAGTGAAATTTTAAATGAACTTTTTTCTACTGGTGGTATGATAGGGATGTTAAACACTATTTTTTTAGTTATGGCGACGATGATTTTTGGAGGTTCTATGGACGCAATTGGCGCTATTAAATCTATAAGCAAAGCGTTATTAAATTGGGCTGATAATATTTTTAAATTATTTGCTAGTACTGTAGCATCTTGTCTAGCATTAAACTTAACTGCCTCTGACCAGTATTTATCTATTGTTGTTTCAGGTAAAATGTTTGAAAAAGCTTATAAGGATAAAAAGCTTGCGCCTGAAAATTTAAGTAGAACTTTAGAGGATTCCGCTACGGTTACTTCTGCTTTAATTCCATGGAATTCATGTGGTGCATATCACTCATCTGTTTTAGGAGTTAGTGTTGGTGAGTACTTTATATATGCAATATTTAATTGGATTAGTCCATTTATGACATTGTTATTTGCAGCATTTAGAATAAAAATCAGGACTTTAGCAAACAAAAACTAATTATCTAATCTCATATTTGTATTTTTGTTAAATACAAAACTTTTATGAATAGCAAGAAGAAAGCTAATAAGAGTAAGTTTAAAGTTGTATTTGGATACATTTTATTATTCTCATCTCTAGTTCTATTTACTTCATTCATTTCCTACATTTTTAATTGGAAAATAGACCAGAGTAATGTTGATATGATATTTGATAGAGATGTTGAAGTTGAGAATATTTTGGGTAAAACTGGAGCTTATATAAGCCACCTGTTTATATATAAACTTTTTGGAATTTCGAGTTTTATACTTCCAATAATTCTATTTGTATCATCTTACTTCATTTTATTTAATAAAAAAATATTTGATCTTTTTGGAAAGATTAATTGGCTATTGTTGTTATTAATCTGGACTACAATCCTTAGTGGTTATTTAAAGAATTATTTCCCAGTGCAATCAGGACTTGTAGGATTTGAAGTTAATTTATTTTTGGAATCCTATATAGGAAGGACAGGCATATTACTAATACTAATATTTTCATTTATTATTTCCATTGCAATATTATTTAATGTTACTCCATCTGGTACACTAGATTTAATTTCTAATTTGTTCAATTCCAAAGAGTCTGATGTTTTAAATACAGAAGTTCACCTAGATGAAGATAATAATGACAAAAATATACCAGATGAAAATTTAATTGAAGATGATACACATCCAGATAATAATTTAGATTCTAACGATATATCAATAGAAGTTGAAAAAATAAATCAAGAAGAAGTATCATCAAAAAAAATTGATTTTTCAAATGTAAATTCTAAAAAATTTGATCCTACTCTTGATCTTAGAAACTTTAAGATTCCTAGTATTGACCTTCTTAAAGACTATGGAGATGGAACAATTAAAATAGATCAGGAAGAACTAGAATCAAATAAAAATAGAATTGTTGACACACTTAAGAACTATAATATTGGTATTAAGCAAATAAAAGCTACAATAGGCCCAACAGTAACTCTTTATGAGATTATTCCAGATGCTGGTATTCGTATATCAAAGATTAAAAACCTAGAAGATGACATTGCACTATCGCTCTCAGCTCTAGGAATTAGAATTATTGCTCCAATTCCAGGAAAAGGGACAATTGGTATTGAAGTTCCAAATAAAAAGAAGTCAATTGTATCTATGAAGTCACTATTATCTTCAAAAAAGTTCATTGAATCAGATATGGAACTTCCAGTTACACTTGGAAAGACTATTAGCAATGAGACTTTCATTGTTGATTTAACAAAAATGCCTCACTTACTTATGGCAGGTGCTACTGGGCAGGGTAAATCTGTTGGAATAAATGCTATTTTGACATCTATACTTTACAAAAAACATCCTGCAGAGGTAAAGTTTGTTCTAGTTGATCCAAAAAAAATTGAACTATCAATCTTTAATAAAATTGAAAGACATTATTTAGCAAAACTTCCAGAGTCTGATGATGCTATTATAATTGAAAATGATAAAGTGATAAATACACTAAATTCACTATGTAGAGAGATGGATAAAAGGTATGAGCTACTTAAGGATGCAATGACAAGAAACATTAAAGAATATAACGATAAGTTTATTTCAAGAAAATTAAATCCTGAAAGTGGTCATACTTTTTTACCATACATAGTTTTAGTTATTGATGAGTTTGCAGATTTAATTATGACAGCAGGTAAAGAGGTTGAGACACCACTTGCAAGACTAGCTCAGCTATCAAGAGCGGTTGGAATTCATTTAATTATTGCTACCCAAAGACCATCCGTAAATGTTATAACAGGACTAATTAAGGCCAATTTTCCTGCAAGGATAGCGTTTAGGGTAACCTCTAAAATTGACTCTAGAACAATTTTAGATACTGGAGGTGCTGAGCAACTAATTGGTAGAGGTGATCTTCTGTATTCACAATCAAATGATTTAACTAGAATACAATGTGGTTTTATAGATACTTCCGAGGTTGAAAAACTTTCTGAATATATAGGTTCACAAACTGGTTATCAATCTGCTTATATACTTCCTGAGTTTTCAAAAGATGACAGTAACGAGTCTTCAAATATATCTATTGAAGATAGGGATTCTATGTTTGATGAAGCTGCCAGGGTAATTGTTACAAACCAACAAGGATCTGCCTCATTACTTCAAAGAAAGCTAAAACTTGGTTATAATAGAGCTGGTAGACTAATTGATCAAATGGAAGATGCTGGAATCGTTGGACCATTTGAAGGTAGCAAACCAAGACAAGTTTTAATTTCAGATTTAAACTCTTTAGAGAACCTACTTAGTGAGATCAAGAAGTAATTTTATCATTTTTTTACTAATATTTATATTTAGCTGTTATAGTCTTAATGGACAAAATAATGGATTTCAAATATTAGAGGAGGTAATGAATAATGCTAAAGATATTAGAGATGCTAATTACAGCTTTAAAATTATATCAGGAAACGAGAATGATTTATTCCCGATAAGCGGAGAATTATATATCAAAAAAGAAAAGTATTTTATTGACACTGAAGAAATAGATCAGATTTATGATGGTTATAAGCTATACACGATTATTCATGAGAATCAAGAGATAATTGCCACATCAGATTCTAATACTTTTTTTAATTTTACACCAAAACAAGTTTTTAATTTTTTTAAGGATGACTTTGAAATTGAAATAGAAGAAAGTCAAGATGTTCACTATAATTTAATTGCAAGGGATTTGATTCAAGATGACTTATTTTATAAAATAATTATTGATTCAAACTTGTTATCAATAAAAAAAATTGAAATTAAAAATAGAGATAATCAAATTATTAGTAGTTTTTTAACATTAAGTTATAAATTCAATTTATCTCTTCCATCTTCTTTATTTAAATTTGATAAAAATAAGTTTAACAATTACATACTAATTGAAGATTTTAGATAAATACATATTAAAGTTTTACCTAACTCGATTCTTAGGTGTATTTGGAATTTGTTTTTTGATATTTATCATTCAAACATTCTGGTTGTATATTGATGAACTTGCTGGTAAGGGTTTAGATATATTTACAATTGGAAAATTTTTTATCTATTTTTCACCTAAACTTGTTCCATTAGTTCTCCCTCTTTCAATTCTACTTGCATCATTGACAACATATGGAACTCTTTCAGAAAACTACGAATTTATTGCAATGAAGTCTAATGGAATTTCAATTGTAAGAAGTATGGTAGCATTATTTATTTTTCATTTTTTTCTTGGAATTGGTTCTTTTTATTTTTCGGATAACATCGTTACATACGGTGAATTAAAATCATATAATCTTAGGAAAAATCTAGCAAAACTTAAGCCAACACTGAGTATTAGAGAGGGAATTTTTAATGATATTGGTAATTTAAATATTAAAGTTGATAGAAAATATGGAGATAATGAACAGTACCTCGAAAATGTAATACTTCATTCGATCTCTGAAGATGAAATTAATCGAGTAGTTATTAAAGCAGAGAGTGGTGAAGTCAGAAATTTAGATGAAAATTATCTCCAATTAGTCTTAAATAACGGAAATAGGTATGAAGATATAAGTGCAATTAACGCAGCTGACAAACAGAAGTATCCATTTACTAAAGCCTCTTTTGAAGAATACATTCTCAACATTGATATATCTGATTTTAACAATATTAATCTTGACGAAGAAAACTACAAGTCAACTTATAAAATGCAAAAGATTAATGAATTAAAGAGTAATTCTGATACTTTATCAAAAAAGTTTGAAGATGATAAAACTGTTTTTGGAAAAAGTTTCATAAATAATCATACATTAAAAAAACTTAAGAATATTTCTATTGACCATAATGAATTAATTGATATAAATGAAGTTTCTTTTTTAAATATACTAGACTCTCCAGAACCATATGAGGTTAATTCTGTTTTAACTAGAGCAGAAAACGAAATTGATATTTACATTAGACAATTGGATAATAAAAAGAAGACATTCTTTCTACAACAAAAACTTATAAATCTTCACAAACTCACAATAAATGAGAGATATAGCTTAATGCTAGCTTGTATACTTTTATTTTTAGTTGGTGCCTCTTTAGGAGCAATCATAAGAAAGGGAGGACTTGGATTACCTCTTGTTTTATCCATAGTAATCTTTTTGACGTATCATTATATTGGTGTATTTGGAAGAAATGCTGCTGAGGATAGTTCAATTAGTCCTTTTATTGGAAGTTGGTTATCTACAATTATTTTATTTCCTTTTGCATTTTATTTAACTAGAATTGTATCAATGGATAAAACTTTAAGTTTTAATATTCTAAATAGTTTAATGAGTTTGTTTAAACTTAATAATAACAATGACAAAAATTAAACTAAATAAAATAGAAGAAGCAATTGAATCTATTAAAAGAGGAGAAATAATCATTGTTGTAGATGATGAAAATCGAGAAAACGAAGGTGACTTTATTACTGCTGCTGAAACTATAGATTCTCAAAAAATAAACTTTATGGCTAAATATGGGAGGGGTCTGATTTGTGTTCCAATGTCAGAGAGTTTATGTTCTAAACTGAGTCTTGAAAAAATGGTACCTAATAACACTGATCCTCTTGAAACAGCATTTACTGTTTCGGTTGATCTTAAAGGGAATGGTGTTACATCAGGAATATCTGCTTCAGACAGAGCTAAAACAGTAAAAGCACTTGTTAATAGTAATACAAAACCTAATGATCTTCAAAGACCTGGACATGTCTTTCCATTAATTGCTAAAGATGGAGGAGTTCTAAGAAGAACTGGACATACTGAAGCAGCAATAGATTTTGCTAGACTCTCAGGATTTAAGTCAGCTGGAGTAATTGTTGAAATAATGAATGATGATGGGTCAATGTCAAGACTTCCTGAACTCTATAAAGTTGCTGAAAAATTTAAGCTCAAGATTGTATCAATCGAGGATCTTGTTGCTTACAGAATGAAAAATGACAGTCTAATTGATAAAATATTTGATGAAAACATTAAAACAAGCTTTGGTGAATATAGGTTAAGGGCATTTAAACAAACCAATAATAACCAAGTTCATGTTGCTCTTACTCTTGGAGATTGGGAATCAAATGAAACTATTTTAACGAGGATAAATTCATCTATGAACGATAACAATGTTACCAAAATCTTAAAAGGAACAAATGAGATTAAGTATGATGAAATTTTTAAAAAAATTAATAATGAAGGTAAAGGCGCAATTATTTTTATAAATCAGAGTCAAACTCCAAAAAATATAATTGATAAATTAAAGTCTTTAATTGATTCTTCTGAAAAACCTAAAGTTGACTTTAGAGATTTTGGAATAGGTGCTCAAATACTTCATAAAATTGGAATTTCAAAAATTGATTTACTCACTAATTCAAGACAAAAACCAAGAATAGGTTTATCAGGCTATGGGCTTAGTATAGAAAGTTATTCTAAGTATTAAATGTATCAAGCCAAAGCTTTACTGCCATATACGATACCATAATTAGAAGTGTAAATCTTATTACTTTGTCACCTTTCTTTACAGACCATCTACTTGATAACCAGGCTCCTGCTACTGAACCAAGAACCATCCATAGACCAACCATCCATAAAATTTTTCCATCTATAGCAAAAATTAAAACCGCTGCAATAGAATAAATAAATACTGAAAAAGCTTTAACTGAATTCGTTCTTAATAAGTTCATTCTATTTATTTGTGTTAATAATAGCATTATCACAATACCTACACCTGCTTGAAGAAATCCACCGTAAACACCTATAAAAAAGAACCCAATTAAGCCTCCAATAAGATACTTACCAGAAAGTCTTTCTGGTAGATCTAGAGACGCAATTGATTTAGATCTAAATACAATTATGAGTCCAACTGAAATCATAATAATTGCGAGAAATCTCTTAAATGTATCTCCATCAATATCAATAGCAATTCTTGCTCCAATGATTGCACCAAAAGTGGCTACTATTCCAAAATATAAACCCCATGGGTGAGTAGTAATTCCTTTACTTCTGTAACCATAACTTGCAACCAAAGCTGCAGTTATTACCATAAGCCTA
>CACMVZ010000002.1 GCA_902617285.1 uncultured Bacteroidota bacterium
ACTTCAAATTTTGGACTCCATTACACATATGGTAGAGGGTTTTATGAGAATTACAATGTAGGATATGATAGCTCTGATTATATTGATAGAAGATGGTTAGATAATGATTTTTATGGGTTTATTTTTAGTGTAAACCAAAGAACAACAAAATATAATTCTACAATTGGAGGTTCATATAATAAATATTCTGGTGAACATTATGGAGAGTATTTATGGATTGATCAAGATTCAAATTCTGAAAACAGCTATGGCTTTAAGGAAAAATTTTACGATGACTATGGAAATAAGAATGAGTTTAATGTTTTCGCTAAAATTGACTATTATTTAAATGATAAATTATCTATTTATGGTGACCTACAGTATAGAAATATAAAATATGAAGCAGGAATATCTGCTAATTCAGTTTTTACAGGTTATGTTGAGGAAGGTTTTAACCGTCTAGATAAGACGTTTAATTTTTTCAACCCAAAGTTTGGTCTATTCTATAATTTAAATAATTCTAATAATATATATTTTTCTTTCGCTAGAGCGCAAAGAGAGCCAACAAGAACTGACTATGCTAATGGGAGTCCTGATGCAGAAAAATTGAATGATTTTGAACTAGGTTGGAAATTAACATTAGAGAATAGTTCCATTAATGTTAATGCCTTTTATATGGTCTACGATAATCAACTTGTTTTAACTGGCCAAAGAGATATTAATGGGTATGAAATTAGAAGAAACATTGGAGAATCTTATAGGTTGGGAATTGAGTTAGACTCAAACATTAATTTAAGCTCTAAACTAAATTTAAATACAAATCTTTCAATTAGTAGTAATAAGAACCAAGATTTTTATTCAATTTTTGATGGAATTCTTAAGAACTATGGAAATACAGATTTAGCCTATTCTCCAAGCTTTATAGCAAATAACATAATTGACTATTCCCCAAATGAGAAAGTAATAATCTCTTTAAGATCCAATTATGTTAGTGAACAATATTTTGCACAAACTAATTCACCAATTTCTAAATTAGAGTCATTCTTTGTTCATGATTTAAACTTCATTCATAAAATGATTATTAAAGGACTATCAGATGATATAAACTTCAAGGTTTTAGTTAATAATTTATTTAACTCTAAATATGTAAGCTATGGAGGTTACTATACCTATGATATCCCAACAGATAATCAAATTACTACTTATGAAGGCACATATTACTATCCTCAAGCAGAGATCAATATACTTGTAGGTTTAGACTTTAAGTTTTAATCAAAAATTTGTAAATTAGAGTAAATATCCCCTTTTATAGGGGATTTTTGCATTGAATATGAGTAAGATATCATACTATACTGAAAAAGGCTTGAAAAATCTAAGGAAGAAGCTAGATCATCTAAAAGATGTTGAGCGTCCGCGCGCATCTCAGGCAATTGCTGAGGCAAGAGATAAAGGTGATTTAAGTGAAAATGCTGAATATGACGCTGCAAAAGAAGCACAGGGTCTTTTAGAGCTTGAAATTTCTAAATTAGAAGAAACACTCTCAAATGCAAGAATTATAGACGAATCTAAACTTGACACATCAAAGGTCTTAGTTCTATCTACTGTTAAAATTAAAAATCTTAATAATTCTGCTACAATGGAGTATAAATTAGTTGCTCAAAGTGAAGCAAACCTTGCCAAAGGAAAAATTTCGGTTGATTCTCCTATAGGAAAGGGTCTGTTGGGTAAAAAAGTTGGAGATACTGCAGAAATCTCAATACCAAATGGTAATGTTAAATTTGAAATTCTTGAAATTTCAAGATAATGGCATCAATTTTCACAAAAATTATTCTAGGAGAAATACCATCATATAAGATTTATGAAGATGAAAATTATTATGCTTTTCTTGATATAAATCCAAATGCATTAGGTCATACATTATGTATCCCAAAAAAAGAAGTAGATAAACTGTTTGATCTTGACGATGAAACATATAAGGGTTTAATGATTTTTTCAAAAAAAATTGCTGAAGCACTAAAAAAAGCAGTAGATTGTCAAAGAATTGGAATAAGTGTAATAGGACTGGAAGTTCCCCACGTTCATGTACATTTGATACCAATCAACAAGATGGATGATATGTCGTTTAACTCAAAGATTAAATTAAGTGATGATGAGTTTGTCGATATAATGGAAAAAATTAAATCTTATTTATAATGGAATTATTAGGAAAAATAAAGCTAATTGGTGATATAAAAACATATGGAGACAACGGTTTCAGAAAAAGAGAACTTGTCCTTACAACTGAAGAACAATACCCTCAGCACATTTTGATTGAATTTATCCAAAATAACTGCGAGCTATTAGACAACTATAGTATTGGACAAACTGTAAGAATTGGAATCAATATTAGAGGTAGAGAGTGGGAGAGTCCTGATCAAGGAATTAAATATTTCAATTCAATACAAGGCTGGAGAATAGAATCTTTAGATGACCAAGTTATGGATTCTGCTCCTTTGGACTTACCTGTAGAAAGTGATAATCCTCCTAAAGATGATGATTTAACAGAAGATGACTTACCGTTCTAGTTAGACTAATCCAACTCTTGAAAAACCTGTTACTTCTGTATTTTCTGACTGAGATTTAAGATAATCAGAAATACTCTGCTTACTATCTTTTATGAATTGTTGATTTACAAGGGTGTTTTCCTTAAAAAACTTTTTTAGTTTTCCCTTGGCTATATTATCAAGCATTTCTTCTGGCTTTCCTTCTTGTCTTAATTGATCTTTTGCAATTTCAATTTCCTTTTCAATAATATCTTGACTAACACTATCTTCATTTAGTGCAACTGGATTCATCGCGGCAACTTGCATAGAAATGTCTTTTGCAACTTCACTAGCATTATCAAACTTTTGAGACAGGCCAACAATTGAGGCTATTTTATTCCCTGCATGAATGTATGATCCAACAAATTCAGAGCTTAAATACTCAAAAGAACCTATTTCAATTTTCTCACCAATAACACCAGTTTGCTCTAAAAGTTTATCAGAAACTTTCATTCCATCAAAATCTGAATTAAGGAATGAGTCCTTATCAGTGAAGTTCAATGCGTGATCTGCTAGACTTTGAGCTAATTCAATGTAATCTTCGTTTTTTGCAACAAAGTCTGTTTCACAGTTTAGAGAAACTATAATACCATATGTATTGTCATCACTAACTTTAGCTAAAACAACACCCTCAGAAGATTCTCTGTCAGCTCTGTTTGCAGCAACTTTTTGACCTTTTTTTCTAAGAATTTCAACAGCTTTTTCAAAGTCTCCGTTAGACTCCTCAAGAGCTTTTTTACAATCCATCATTCCAGCTCCAGTGGATTGTCTTAACTTGTTTACATCAGATGCAGTTATTTTCAATTTAGTAAAATTTAAAGATTAATTTTTATTCTTCAGAAGTATCAGCTTCATCAGTACTTTCAACCGCTTCTTCTAATTTTTTTTGTTCAGCAATTTCTTTCTCTTTCTTTCTCTCATCTAAGGATTCTTGAATTGCATTACATACGATGTCTAAAATTTTTTCAATAGATTTTGAAGCATCATCGTTCGAAGGAATCATAAAATCAACATCATTAGGATCAGAGTTTGTATCAACCATCGCAAAAATTGGAATTTTTAACTTTTGAGCTTCTTGGACAGATATTTTTTCATTTAAAGTATCTACTACAAATATAGCCCCTGGAAGTCTAGTCATCTCTGAGATAGAACCAAGGTTCTTCTCAAGTTTAGCTCTCTGTCTATCTACTTGTAGTTTTTCTTTTTTTGAAAGTGTTTCAAACGTACCATCAGATTTCATCCTATCAATTGCATTCATCTTCTTGACAGCTTTTCTAATAGTAACAAAATTAGTTAGCATTCCACCTGGCCATCTTTCAGTAATATATGGCATATTTACAGAACTTGCTTTTTCCGCTACAATATCCTTTGCTTGTTTTTTAGTTGCTACAAACAGAACTTTTCTCCCGGATAATACAATTTTTTTTAGCGCATTAACAGCATCTTCAAGTTTTGCAGCGGTTTTATAAAGATTAATAATATGTATCCCATTTCTTTCCATATAAATATATGGAGCCATATTAGGATTCCATTTTCTAGTCAGATGTCCAAAGTGAACACCAGCATCCAATAATTCTTTAACTTCCTTATTTGCCATATATTATCTTTTTGAGAATTGGAATTTCTTTCTAGCTTTTTTCTGTCCAAACTTCTTTCTTTCAACCATTCTAGGATCTCTAGTCATTAAACCTTCTGCCTTTAATGTAGATTTGAATTCTTCATTAAATTCAACTAAAGCTCGTGAAATGGCGAGCCTTACAGCTTCTGCTTGACCATTTACACCACCACCTTTAACATTAACAGACAGATCAAATTTGTCCTTAGTATCAGTTAAGTTAAAAGGTTGTAGTATTTTGTATTGAAGAGTAGCTGTGCTAAAAAAGTCAGAGTAAGATTTCTTATTAACTGTTATATTACCTTTACCCTCTGACATGTAGACTCTTGCAACAGATGTTTTTCTTCTTCCTATTTTATGAATTACTTCCATTATATTTTACTATTAACATCAATTGGTTTTGGTTTTTGTGCTTCATGATCATGTTCAGAACCTGGAAATACTTTAAGGTTTCTGAATAAATCTGCGCCTAACTTGTTTTTCGGAAGCATTCCTTTAACTGCTTTCTCTACAAGTTTAATATTATTTTTTTTGTGAAGTTTATCAGCAGTAATGATTCTTTGACCGCCTGGATATCCAGTGTGGCTTATATATTGCTTTTGAGACCACTTGTCTCCTGATAAAGATACTTTTTCGGCATTGATTACTACAACATTATCACCACAATCAACATGGGGAGTAAAATTAGTCTTGTGTTTACCTCTTAATAGTTTAGCAACAATAGATGCTGTTCTTCCTAATGGTAATTCAGAGGCATCAACAATAACCCACTCTTTGTTAACTGTCTTTCTATTTGCCGAAATTGTCTTATAACTAGTCTTAGTCATTAATATTATTATTAATTCTTGGCGTGCAAATGTACTATTTTAATGAATTTTAAAAAAACTTTTTTCTATTTAATGTGCTTCTAACCAGTTTTTACCAAATTCTAGGTCAATTTTTAAAGGTACTTTAAGCTTAACAGCTGATTCCATAGTAGTTTTAACGATATCTTCAATCTGATCTTTTTCAGAATTATGTACATCAAATACAAGCTCATCATGAACTTGAAGAAGCATCTTTGATTTTAAAGACTGTTTTTTGAACTCAGAATTTATATTTATCATAGCAATTTTGATAATATCAGCAGCACTACCCTGAATAGGAGCATTTATTGCATTTCTTTCAGCACCGCTTCTTAGCATATTATTTTGGGAATTGATATTCTGTAGATATCTTCTCCTACCCATTATAGTTTCAACATATCCATTATTTCTTGCAAAATCAATTTGATCAGACATATATTTTTTTAAACCAGGATAGTTTAAGAAATAGTTATCTATCATAACTTTAGATTCAGATCTGTTTAAATTAGTCTGTTGGCTAAGTCCAAATGCTGAAACTCCGTATATAATTCCAAAATTTACTGTTTTTGCATTTCCCCTTTGTTCACGTGTTACATTTTCTGGGTCAACATTGTAAATTTTAGCGGCAGTCATTTTATGAATATCTTGATTATTTACAAATGCATCAATCATATTCTCTTCATTACTTATAGATGCAATTATTCTTAACTCAATTTGAGAATAATCAGCTGCCATCAATATATAATCATTATTTCTGGGTATGAAAGCTCTTCTGATTTTCTGTCCGTTAGCAGTTCTTATTGGAATGTTTTGCAAATTAGGGTTATTGCTAGAAAGCCTCCCTGTTGTAGTTACAGTTTGATTAAAACTACTATGGACTCTATTAGTTAAACTACTTACTTCGTTAGGTAGAGATTTTACATAAGTATTTTGAAGTTTATCAAGAGATCTCCATTCAAGAATATCTTCTATGATCTTATGATCATTAGCTAAACTTGAAAGAACTTCTTCTGAAGTAGAATATTGGCCAGTTTTAGTTTTTTTGGGCTTGCTAACTAGTTTTAACTTATCAAATAGAATTTCACCTAGTTGTTTGGGTGAATTTAAATTAAATTCTTCACCAGATTTTTTGAATATTTCTTTTTTTAATTTTCCTAAGTCCTCTTCAAATTCTTTATCCAGTTTTTCTAGATAGCTGGTATCTATTTTTATACCTTCTGTTTCCATCTCGCTTAATACACTAATCATTGGAATTTCAATATTATAAAAAATCTTATTTAAATTATTGACTTCAATTTCTTTGTCAAAAATAACTTTAAGCTGAAGAGTTAAATCTGCATCTTCACTCGCATAATTTGTAATTTTATCAATTGAAACATCCCTCATTGATATTTGATTTTTTCCTTTCTTTCCTATTAAAGATTCAATTGAAATTGGAGAATAATTTAAGTAAGATTCTGAGAGGGTATCCAGATTATGTCTCATATCTGGATTAATTAGGTAATGAGCAACCATTGTATCATATATTGGAGATAACACTTTAATATTATACTTGTGTAATACTTGGATGTCAAATTTTATATTGTGTCCAACTTTAATAATTTCAGAAGATTCAAAAAAGGGTCTTAAAATTTCAAATGATTTTTCAAGGACTGACTTATTATTTTTTATAGGTAAATAATAGCCTATTCCCTTTTGCCAAGAAAATGAGATTCCAACAATATCCGTTTCCAGTGCATTTAAACCTTCTGTTTCAGTATCAAATGCTACAATTTCCTGGTTCATCATTTTCTCTACTAATAGTTTTAACTCTTCAAATGACTCTATTCTTTGATATATTGACTTTGAATCATTTAAACTGTCTTTATTAGATTCTACATTGTAGGTTTTACTGAACAAATCTCCCTGGATAACTTCAGCACCTTTTTCTTCTAACTGGCTAGAATTAGTTCCAAAAATTTTAAAAAAAGTCTCTTTTATTCTCCTAAACTCTAACTCGTCAAAAACTTTTAAGACTATCCCTTTATCTGGATTTGACAATTTAAATTCATCTAGATTATAATCGATTGGTACATCCAAGATAATTTTTGCTAATTTCTTTGACAATACACCTAATTCTTTATTTTCAATTATCTTTTCACCAAGCTTACCTGTCACTTCATGAGCATTCTGAAGCAAATTTTCTAAACTTCCATATTGTTTAATAAACTTTTTTGCAGTTTTATCACCAACACCAGGAAGTCCAGGAATATTATCAACTGAGTCTCCCATCATTCCTAGATAATCAATTACTTGATCAGGCGATTCAACCTCAAATTTATCTTTAACTTCATCAACTCCCCAGATTTCCATACTATTACCCATTCTAGCAGGTTTACATAAAAAAATATTATCTGAAACTAGTTGAGCAAAGTCCTTATCAGGAGTAACCATGTAAACTTTAAAATTATTCTCTTCAGCATCTTTTGCAACAGTTCCAATAATGTCATCCGCTTCAAAACCTTCTTTTTCAAGAATTGGAATTTTCATTCCTTCTAATATTTCTTTTATATATGGAATTGCAACAAGAATTGGTTCAGGTGTTTTGTCTCTGTTACTCTTGTATTCTTCAAACATTTCAGATCGAGTTACAGATCCACCCTTATCAAATGCAACTGCTAAGTAATCTGGATTTTGTGTTCTAATTATCTCAAATAAAGAATTCATAAAACCTAAAATAGCAGAAGTGTCAGTGCCTTTTGAATTAATCCTGGGATTTTTAATGAAGGCATAATATCCTCTATAAATTAATGCATACGCATCCAACAAAAAAAGATTCTTCGAGTTCTCCACTAATCCATGAATATTTTATGAATATACAAAGATAAATGTTCGTTAATTCAAATGCCCCTATTTTGTAAATTAGCTAGATGGAAATAAATCATAATCAATTTATGAAAAAAGCTCTTCAAGAGGCAAATTATGCTTTTTTTAAAGATGAAGTTCCTGTCGGGTGTGTTATTGTTTGCAATAACGAAATTATTTCAAGGTCTTCAAATATGGTTGAATTATTAAATGACTCAACAGCTCATGCTGAATTAATTGCAATTACATCAGCTCAAAACAATTTAAATAGTAAGAATCTAGAAAATTGTACTCTATATACAACACTTGAACCGTGCATGATGTGTTACGGAGCTATTTACTGGTCAAAGATTAAAACTATAGTCTATGGTGCATCTGATCAAAAAAGAGGGTTTTCAAAGCACATAGTAAATGTAGATAGAGATATTAAAATTATTAAAGGAGTTTTAGAAGCAGAGTCTAAGGAATTACTTAATAGCTTTTTTAAAAAAATTAGAAGTTAAAGTCATCAGCTTTCTCTCTCATTTTTTTTAAGTTTTCGTTACTAAGAGTATAGTCTTTTAACTTCTTTCCTTTCCACCTAATAGCAAGAAATAAAGGCATAAAAATTAAAGTTCCAACTAAGACAGATATTCCAATAATTATATCTCCTGTTTGATTACCTATTAATTCTTTTGAAAAAATTCCAACGAATACACCTATAAAAATTAAATAGGATAATATTTTAACAAAAATCTTCATTTCTATTTTTGTGATAAATCTTTTAACTGATCTTTAGTTAGTTTTGATGGAGCATCTATCATTAAGTCTTTTCCACTATTATTTTTAGGGAAAGCAATAAAGTCTCTAATTACATCTTTTCCTTTGAGAACTGCAGCTAGTCTGTCAAGTCCAAAGGCAATACCTCCATGAGGTGGAGCACCATATTTCAAGGCCTCAATTAAAAAACCAAACTGACTTGTATATTCTTCTTTACTCATGCCTAATAATTCAAAGACTTTCATTTGTGTGTCAAAATCATGAATTCTAATTGAACCACCACCAATCTCATTGCCATTTAAGACTAAATCGTATGCATTTGCAATAACTTTTTCGGGCTCTTTATCTAGAATATCCAAGAATTCTGGTTTTGGTGAGGTAAAAGGGTGATGCATTGAAAAGAATCTTTTTTCTTCTTCGTCCCACTCAAATAAAGGAAAGTCAGTTACCCATAAAGGACAAATTTTTTCTTGATCAATTAAATTAAACCTACTTGCTAATTCAACTCTAAGTGAGCCTAATTGTTCAAGTGTTTTTTTGTATTCTCCAGACATAATAAAAATTATATCTCCAGGTTTTGAAGAAATTTTTTCAGAAATAACTCTTAAATCTGACTCTGAAAAAAACTTATCAAATGATGATTTAAATGAAGAGTCATTGTTGTGTTTTATCCACAATAAGCCTGAAGCTCCTATTTGAGGTCTTTTAACCCAATCCGTAATTTCATCAATTTCTTTTCTAGTAAGATCAGATTTTCCTTCAACGCTTAAACAAACACTTATTTCATTATTATCAAAAATTTGAAAGTTTTTCCCCTTTACCTCATTTGAAATATTATTAATCAAAAGTTCATATCTCAAGTCAGGTTTATCAGTTCCATATTTTTCTATTGCAGACTCATATGTCATTCTATCAAAAGTTGTATTGTCAGAACCTAAAAATTTTGAAAATATTCTTTTCATTAAACCTTCAAATTGTTGAAAAACATCATCTTGATTAACAAACGACATTTCACAGTCAATTTGAGTAAATTCAGGTTGCCTATCAGCTCTTAAATCCTCATCTCTAAAACATTTTACGATTTGATAATACTTATCAATACCACCAATCATTAGAAGCTGTTTAAAGATTTGAGGAGACTGAGGAAGAGCATAATAATGATCAGGATTTAACCTACTTGGAACAATAAAATCTCTTGCACCCTCAGGAGTTGACTTAATTAGACAAGGAGTTTCAACATCAATGAAATTGTTTTCTGATAAATAATTTCTTACTTCAAGAGATAAACTGTGTCTAAAAATTAAGTTCTCTTTTATTGGCTCTCTTCGTATATCAAGATATCTATACTTCATCCTTAATTCTTCACCTCCATCTGACTCATTTTCTATTGTAAAGGGAGGTGTTAAAGACTTGTTCAATATATCTATACTAGTAACTAAAATTTCAATTTCACCAGTATCAATATTTTCATTAATACTTTTTCTTTCAATCACTGAACCTTCAACTTCAATTACAAATTCCCTTCCAAGTTGACTGGCATTGGAAAAAATCTCATCGTTAGATCTTTCTTTATCAAATACCAGTTGAGTTATACCATATCTATCCCTTAAATCAACCCAAATTATAAAACCCTTTTCTCTGATTTTATTTACCCAGCCAGAAAGTTTTACTGTTTCACCTAAGTTAGACTTTGTTAATTCACCGCAGTTATTAGTTCTATTCATAAATTATTATGTAAATATAACTAGATATTTTTTAGTTTAATTCTGGCAAGATGTATTATATAATACATAGATGGAACGATAATTAAAGTAAGAAAAGTTGCAAATGTTATTCCAAAAATTACAGTCCAAGCAAGAGGTCCCCAGAAAATAACATTATCTCCACCTAAGTATAGATTTGGATTCCAATTAGCAAAAAGAGAGAAGAAATCAATATTTAAACCAACCGCAAGTGGAATTAATCCAAAAATAGTAGTTATGGCTGTAAGTAAAACAGGTTTAAGTCTAGCTTTACCTGCTGTTTTAACAAGTTCCATAGCTGTCATCTTATCAATTATTTCATCTTTTGACATATTTAAATCTATTTTTTTTCTATCAAATAATAGTTGAGTATAATCTATTAACACAACGGCATTATTTACAATAATTCCAGTAAGAGAAATTATCCCAAGCATAGTCATAAGTATGCTGAATGTCAAATTAAAAATTACTATGCCTAGAAATACTCCAGTAAAGCTTAATACAATTGATGCAAGAACAATAAATGGTTTTGATATTGAGTTAAATTGAAATACAAGTAATAAAATGATTAGTGCTATACCTATTAAAAGAGCTCCTGATAAAAATTCTTGATTTTCAGATTGCTGTTTAATTTCTCCTGTAAATTTATATTCAACACCCTGTGGCGCTTCATATCCAGACAAAGCAATTTCAGCAGTATTTACAATTTCATTTGCATTCGATCCTGCAAGTATTGATGAATATAAAGTAACTACTCTTTGAAGATCAATATGCTTGATTGCACTAAATGATGTAATATTCTTTTGATCTACAATAGATGCGATTGGAACCTCCTTTGTCTTACCAGTTGATTGGTCTCTAAAAACAATATTCTGATTAATAATAGAATTAATATCATTTTTAAATTCCTCATCAAATCTTACATTAATTTCATAATCCTCCCCTCTCAACTTATATATTCCAGCTTTTGATCCAATTATTGAGTTCCTAATTGTTTGTCCAACCAGCCCAGTAGGAATTCCAAGTTCACCAGCTTTTTCTCTGTCTACATTAAATTCAAGACCGGGCTTACTCCTGCTTACATCAATCTTTAGTTGCTCTATTCCCTCAATATTCTCCTGATTTAAATAGTTTTTCATTGAAATTGCAGTTTCAATTAATTGTTCGTAATCCTCTCCGTAAATCTCAATATTTACAGGGTATCCTCCTGGAGGTCCTTGGGAATCTTTTTCTACAGAAATTGCAATTCCTGGAAATTTTTCAATTAATTCAACTTGAATTTCCTTTCTTAATTCTTCACTTGACATTCCTCTTCTAAATTTGAATTCTCTCATTGTCATTGTGATCAGAGCTTTATGAGGAATTTCTCCAGTACCACCAGCATCTGTTTCAGGATTTCCAGCACCTTCTCCTACTTGAGATATAGCAGATTCAACTAAAAAGTTATAGCCATTATCGATGTACTTTGAGTTATTTACTACTTTGTAAACCTCTGACTCAATTAGCATTGAAGTTTCATTTGTTTTCTTAATATCTGTACCTTCAGGATACTCTAAATAAACTAGTATTTGTTGAGGCTCATTGTCAGGAAAGAATTCAACTTTAGGCGGAAATATAGCCATCAGTAAAATTGAAACAAAGAATAACGAAATTGTTCCAAGCAGGAACAAATACGGTCTAAATCCAGAAAGAGCAAATGATAAAAATTCGTTATACCTATTTTCCAATTTTACCAACAATGTATTTTGAAATTTTACAGCTGAGTTCTTAATAACATACTTGTAAGACCAGAATAAAAAACATATAAATGCAAGTAAAGATCCTATTGCTCTTGTGTCTTGAAATAATACAAAAACTAGAGCAAGTCCTCCAAGGATATATGTCATTTTCATAAGGTTTGTCCTACTAATTTCTCGCTCACTTAAATCCATGAAACTCGAAACTAACATTGAATTGAAAAAAATTGCAACTATTAATGATGATCCTAAAATAGCAGAAAGTGTAATAGGGAAGTATATCATAAATTCACCAAGTGTTCCAGGCCAAGTGCCTAGAGGTATAAATGCAGCAATAGTAGTAGCAGTAGAAACAATAATCGGAAGGGCAACTTCACCAATTCCCAATTTTGCAGCTTGAACTCTTGACATACCCTCTTTAGACATTAGCCTATATATATTCTCTACTACAACGATACCATTATCTACCAAAAGGCCAAGACCCATTACTAATCCAAACAAAACCATTCTATTTAAAGTGAATCCAAAAGCTGATAAAATTACCAATGACATGAACATGGACATCGGAATTGCAAACCCAACAAAAAGAGCATTTCTAAGACCAAGAAAAAATGTTAGAACAGTTACAACTAGAATTATTCCAAATATTAAATTATTCATTAAGTCATTAACTGAGTTAATTGTATACTCAGATTGATCATTTTGAACAACAACATCTAGATTTTCAGGCAAAAAATTCTCTTTTGCATCTTTTATAATTTCCTGAATTGAATTTGATGCAAAAATTGCATTTTCACCACCTCTTTTAACAACCTCAAGCATAACTGTCTTTTGGTCAAATGATCTAGTAAATGAGGTTGCTTCTTTCTCCCTAAAACTTACTGATGCTACATCCTCTAGATAAACTGGACCATCATCTCTCTTGACTATAAGTCTATTTAGTTGAGAAGGATCAGATACTTCTCCGATTATTTTAACATTCCTTCTTTGTCCATCTGAAATTAAACTACCAGCTGAAATGGTAATATTTTCTTGAGAGATTGCATTTATAATATTACCAAAACTTGTTTTAGTAGCTTTCATTTTATATGGATTCACAGCAATTTCAACTTCGAAATCTTGTATACCTCGAACCTCTACAGTCTTGACTTGAGGTAGCCTCTCAATTCTCGTATCTAGATATTCTGCATATTCTTTTAGCTCTTCAACTTTATAATCACCAACTAAACTTATGTTTAATACAGGAAATCTCTCCGCTATATCAAATTCAAAAATATTTGGATCAACTTTAGCATTATTAAAGGTTGGCCAATCATCACCTACAGTTACATTATCTACTAAATCCTTAACTCTTAGTCTTGCAACTTCAGTAGGTATGTCATCATCAAATTCTATATTTATAATTGATATACCTTCACTTGATGTTGATTCAATCTCAATAAGTCCAATAACACCTTTAATTTCTTGTTCTAACGGGTCTGTTATTAACTTTTCAATTTCTTCAGCATTGTTTCCAGGAAAAATAGTTGTTACAAAAATATTTGAGGAATTAATTTCTGGGAATAACTCTCTTGGCATAGTTTTATATGCTGTAATACCTGAGACTAAAAAAATAGTCATTAAAACATAAATAATAGTCTTATTATTTATTGCCCAGCTTGAAAGAAAGAACTCTTTATTTTTTTTATTCATCTTAATTTATAAGCTTTACTCTTTGAGAATCTTCTACACTATATGCTCCTTCTAAAACGACTAAGTCTCCTAGGGCAAGACCTTCTGTAACTTCAACTTTATCTTCACTCTTATTTCCAAGTGTGATAAATTGTTTAGAAGTTAAATAAACTCCCTCTTTGTTATCCTCAGACATTACGTATACAAAATTTTTACCAAGAGCATCTTCTCTAACAATTCTAAGTGGAATCACTATTGCATCATCTTTTTTATAAATATTAATTTTGATTTTTGCATCAAGATTTTGCTTAATCCTATTATCAAAGTTTTCTACGGGCACTTCAATTCTAAATGTTCTGTTACTTGGATTTATAAAGTTACCTGTCTGATTAACTGATGATCTATGCTCCATATTTAAAAGGGGTATTTGAACAATTGCTTCGGTACCCTCACCAATAAACGAGATATATTTTTCAGAAACGAAAGACTCGGCATAAATTATGTCAAGATTTACTAGTCTAAGAATTTGGGAAACACCAGGTATTAAGTTAGATCCAACATTAGAAATAATTTCATCTATTTCTCCATCAAATGGAGCATATATTTTTGTTTTTGAAAGTCTATCTTTCATTTGGTCAACCATTTTTTTACTAGCTTCGTAATCAGTTTTGCTTTTTAAATATTGCATTTCAGAACCAATATTATTGTCCCACAATCTTTGAGTTCTTTCAAAATTCTCTTTAGCAAACTCTGCCTGGATAACCATCTGTTCATATTGTTCGTTAAGCCCTGAATCATTGATTTCTGCTAAAAGTTGTCCTTTTTTTACTTTTTGACCTTCACTTACAAAAACTTTTTCTAGTGTACCTTGAAATTCTGGAAGTATTAAAACATTCTTTCTAGTTTTTAGGTTTGCTTGTGCCTCAATGTAAGTATTAAAAATAGTTTGTTGAATTTCATATTTTGAAACAAGCGTAAGCCTTTCATTTTCATCTAACAATGAGATTCCATTATTTATCTCGTTGAGTTCAACCTTCATTGTATTCATTGCATCAACATATTCTTTTTTTCTTTTTTTAAGTTCTTCTAGATCTCCTGATTCAATTAATGTCTCAATTGATGCATTTCTAGAAGAGTTACATCCACTTATTATTATGATTAGTAAAAGGGTATAAATTTTATTCATGATTATTTGTTGTATAATGTTTCTAATTCTGTTTTAACTGAGATAATTTCTAAAACTGAATTCAAATACTTTTGTTGAGAATCCAATAATTGAAGCTGAGCCTGTCTAAGTTCAAAAGATGTTACTAAGCCTTCAAAGAACTTTATAGAGTTCTTCTCTTCAATAGAAGTTGATAATCTCATATTCTTTTCATTAACACTAAGAGATTGAATAGCTAGCTGATAATCATTTAATCTTTGTTGGACCTCTGCACGTGTTTTCTCTTTTTGTTCTTTGAGATTTGTTGCTGCCTGATCCATTGCAATCTTTGCTTTTTGAGATGAGACATTCAACTTATTGGCATTGGTAAGCGGAAGTTCAAACTTTACTCCAAAAACTGATGATCCAAACCAATTCTGCGCTTTGTTAGTGAAATCAAATTCATTGTTATATCCTGTGTAGGTCCCACTTATAAATCCAGAAAGTTTTGGGAGTTGCTTTGACTTTTCTAATCTATACTCTATTCTTTTAGTATCAAATAAATTTTGAGAAATCTTTACATCAATATTTTGATCCTCGCTAAAACTATCTATTGAACTCGAGAAAATTATATTCTCAGCAATAAAGTCGTTAATTGAAGTAGTAAGTATTAGATTATCTTCAAGATTGATGCCTAAAATCAATTTTAATAAATTGAGCTGGTTTTCCTGTGTTTTTTTTGTTTGAAGAAGTGAAAGCTCAGCTTGGGCAAGAGTTATTTTAATCTGCTCAACATTTTCAATTTCCTCAAATCCATTTTCATAAAGCTCAGTTACTTCGAATAAATCTTTTTTAAAATTTTCTAAATTATCCTCTAGAAGTGCTATCCCTTCATTAAGTGTAACTACTAGGCTGTAAAGTTTTACAATAGACTCTCTTACTTGTAGAAAAGTCTTTTCATAAAAGTTTTCAGAACCAGATAAATAAATCTGACTATACTCAAGTCCTACAAGCCATGAGCCATCAAAAAGCAGTTGTTCCATTCTGACTGAACCAATTGCAGACTGCTCAGTTCCAAATTGAATCTCTGAGAAATCTCCTTTATTACCTCCAAAAAATTCAGCTGGTATAAGTGATGTTTGGAGTTCAAGATTATTTAAATAATTTAATTCTAATGAAACATTTGGCAATCCAATTGCGATAGTTTTCCACCTTTCCTTAAATGCCATTTGAATCTCTCTTTCAGCGTTTCTTAAATTTCTATTATTTTCAATACCGTATTCCACTGCCTCATTTAAACTTAGACTTAGTAAGTCATCTTGAGCCAATACTGTTGAGCTAAAAAATATTATTAATAATAATTTTCTCATTTTTTTATCATTTGAATTATCCAAGCTGGAATTAATTTTTTTCTTTCAGTCATCATTATGTTAAAATCCTTTTTGGAGAGATTTTCAATCTTCATAATTATTGGACTACACATAAACGGAAAAACAATTACACTTAAAACATTAGTCACAAAATGAATGGGATCAACCTTTCTGTAAATACCTTTTTTTACACCCTCTTGATATTGAGCTACAAAGTTTGATTTCATTATCATTTTTGTTGTGGGCATTTTTAAGAAAGATGTAGGATTATTTTTTAATTCATTTAGAACAAAAGTTGGAAGTAAAGGCTCAGCAATAATCATATCAATATATTTTTCAGAACATAGTTTTAGTTTTTGTTCGAGTGAAGTCTTCTCGTCATTGTAGACTTCAACCATTTTACTAAGAAATTCATATAAGGTCTCAAACATTATTATTTCGAATAGCCTTCTTTTACTCCTGAAATAATAATTTAACATTGCAAGATTGATATCTGATTCTCGAGCAATATCTCTAGTTGTAGTTGCGCTATAACCTTTTTTTAAAAAAAGTGATTTAGCAGCATCTAAAATTTTAATTTCTGTATTTGAGTAATTATTGTCCACAATATTATTGGAGCACAAAATAAACTTAATCATATGAATTAAACAAATGATTAATAAAAAATTAACAATTAATTAAATAGTATATTTATTGTTGTATTTCATTAATGAAAGATTTAATTACAAATTTTGAGAGTTTTCTAAAATCAGAATTGCTTCATTCTGATCCAAAAAATCTTTATCAGCCAGTTAAATACATTCTTGAATCTGGAGGTAAAAGACTAAGGCCACTAATAACAATGAGTGTTTCTGATATTTTGTCAAATGATTCAATAAAAGCCTTACCCGCATCTGCTTCTCTTGAAATATTCCACAATTTTACTTTGGCCCATGACGATATAATGGATAACTCATTAATGCGAAGGGGTAAAGAAACTATACACTCAAAATGGGATATAAATACAGGAATTTTATCAGGAGATGTAATGCTAATAATCTCTTATGAGTTTCTAAAAAAATATGATGACTTAACGTATTTAGAATTATCTAAACAGCTTATAGAGACTTCAAGACTTTTGTGTGAGGGCCAGCAATACGATATTGATTTTTCTAATCAAAATCTTGTAGATGAAGAAAAATATTTTGAGATGATTCAAAATAAAACAGCTGAACTAATTGCTTGTGCTTATAAATTTGGAGGTATTGTTTCAAATACAAAAGATGTAAACAAGCAAATATTGTATGAAATAGGATTAAATCTTGGAATTGCATTTCAGTTAGAGGATGATTTGCTCGACTGCTTTGGCGATGAAAAAAAATTTGGAAAAAGAATTGGAGGAGATATAATTGAAAAAAAGAAGACATTACTTTACATATATACAATTAAAAATTTAAGTAAAAACCAAAGAGAAGAATTTGAAAAGGTATTTTACTCTGATGAGTTAAGTGAAGAGTTAAAGATTAGTAAAATTAAAACTTTCTATGAAGATTCTGGATCTGTCGACTATCTAAAGCAAAAAGTAAAGGAATATTCAAATAAAGCTTCTAAAAATATAAGTCAACTAGAGGTTGATACAAACAAAAAGGATCAGATACTTAATTTTTCAAGAAATCTTTTAGATAGACAGATTTAACCCTTTTTATCAAAGACTTTACAAAAGTCATAGTATTTACTGATACAAAAATTCTAATCTCTTCAAAAATATTTGTTTTCTCACCAAGAAATTTAAAAAGTAATAACGGGTCATTATTTCTAAATAGATCAGAAAAAACCCGACTTCCTTTTCCTTTTGAATCAACGAGAACATCTAAAAATAAAACATCATAATACCAAAATCTATTCTTAAATCTTAGTTTTGATAACGGCTTATCTTCTTTAATATATTTAAGAATCATATCAATTTTTTCAATTGAGTTTTTAATAGTATATCCAGTGCTTGGTTTTGTCCAACCACCAGAAGTTCCAATTCTGATAAAACTATCTGTATTTGCATTAAAAAAAGGATAACAAGTCATAGGAATTACTCCCTTTTCTCTTTCCATTATTTTATATTTTTTAATACCCTCTCTATCAAGATACTTTTTTATCTCTTTTTCATAATCTGAATTCTTCATGACTTCACCGCCAAAAAAAGTATACTCGAATAGAGCACTTTTTTTAGAAAAAGGTAATACATACATAAAAGTAATTTCTTGATGCTGGTCAATACTAAAATCCATAAATCTTATTTTATCTTCATCAAAAAAATCTTCATGAGTTTCAATTGTCCATCCAAGAAAGTGCTGTTTTATAAGTGGGTATTTCTTGAATTCAAATTCTTCAGGATTATAAATACTTGAAAAAGCAATTGAACATTGAAAATTTCCTTTATCTGTTTCAATATGGTTTATGCCAGATTCCTTAATAATATTCTTAACACTTGCATTTAAATAAGTAAAATTGGAAGCTTTTTCAATCTTTCTTTTCATAAATGAATAGAATTTATCAGATCTAACCATTTTATATTTATATGGTTTAAGACTAAAAGAGCTACTAAATTCCATGTCTTTAAATTCAGCCTTGCCCCATGATTTAAAAACTATTTTATCTAGAATGTTTTTTTGATTATCCCAAAAACTAAATGTCCTATCATTCTCAATTTTAATTTCTTTTTCAATAACTAAAACTTTTTTATTATCGAAAAAACTATCTGAAATTAATGAATGAGAAAGAAGGAGACCTGCAGCTCCACCTCCACAAATTATATAGTCATATTTTTCATCAATTTTCATTGGTAATGGTAGTTGTTATATTTACTTTTGCGGATAAATAGAGTAGACAATATACAAATATGGATCAAATTATTGAATATTTCTCAAACCTAGACCCTGTATTGGGGGCATTATACGCAACCTTATTTACTTGGGGTGTGACAGCACTTGGAGCCTCTTCTGTATTCCTCTTTAAGTCTATGAGTAGAATGGCTTTAGATGGTATGCTCGGTTTTACTGGTGGTGTAATGGTTGCAGCTAGTTTTTGGAGTCTCTTGTCTCCTGCAATTGAAATGAGTGCCGGTGAAGGTTTTGTTAAGGTTATGCCATCCGCAATTGGATTTGGTTTAGGAGCGTTATTTATATTTGCCATTGATAAAGTTTTGCCTCATTTACATATAAATTTTAAAGAAGAGGACGCAGAGGGTATAAAAACTCCATGGAGAAGAACAACTCTTTTAACTTTAGCAATTACATTACATAATATTCCAGAAGGTCTTGCTGTAGGTGTTTTATTTGGTGGAGTTGCAGCAGGAATCCCTGAGGCATCTGTTGCAGGTGCCGTTGTACTTGCTTTTGGAATTGGACTCCAAAACTTTCCAGAAGGAATAGCAGTAGCAATGCCACTAAGAAGGTCGGGTGTAAGCAGATTTAAAAGCTTTTGGTATGGTCAGCTTTCTGCTATTGTAGAGCCTATAGCTGCTGTTATTGGTGCGCTTGCAGTTACTTTCTTTACACCTATTTTACCTTATGCATTGGCTTTTGCTGCAGGAGCTATGATATTTGTTGTAGTAGAAGAGGTAATACCAGAAACTCAGCTTGATAAATATACAGATATAGCAACCTTAGGATTTATAGGTGGATTTATAATTATGATGATGCTAGATGTAGCACTTGGTTAATTATTTTCTCTAAATGAATCCCAACCTGAGCTACTAAGATTTATTTTTTGACCCAAGCTTGTGATCATACAATTATCATTTTTCTTATTTAAACTTGAACCGATAATTGTTAAGTAATCAGAGCTTTCAATTTTCTTTTTAAATCTTTTAGGAACGGTAAATAATAATTCATAATCTTCTCCACCATTTAGAGCCGCAATTGTTGGGCTAATCTGAAACTCTTTACATACTTTTTTGGTTTCCTCTGAAATAGGTAATTTATCTTCATAAATATGAAAAGATAATCCTGAATTGTCTGAAAGATGATTAATTTCTGACGAAAGACCATCACTAATATCTATCATTGAAGTGGGATTTATATTTAGTTCTTTTAAGTGATTAATAATATCTACTCTTGCCTCTGGCTTTAGTTGTCTTTCAATACAATAACTATAGTTAGAAAGATCTGGTTGAGATTTAGGATTAACCTCAAAAACTTTTTTCTCTCTTTCAAGTACTTGAAGACCCATATATGCAGATCCGAGGTCACCTGAAACTACAAGTAAATCCTCTTCCTTTGACCCTCTTCTCAATGTAAACTTATTACTTTCTGTACTTCCAATACATGTGACTGATATCATTAGTCCTTTATTAGAAGAAGTTGTGTCACCACCAATTAAGTCAACTCCATAAAATGAACATGCAAGTTTAATTCCTTCGTAGAGCTCCTCTAAGGCTTCAATTTTAAATCTATTTGATACAGCAATCGAAACTAATACCTGTGAGGGTTTTACACTCATCGAAATTACATCAGAGATATTTACTACAACACTTTTGTACCCAAGATGTTTTAAAGGGACATAAGATAAATCAAAATGAACACCTTCAACCAAAATATCTTGAGATATAGCTAGGTTGGTTTTATCAAAACTTAAAATTGCTGAATCATCACCAATATTAACTTTTGTAGAACTATTTTTTTTCTTAAAAGATTTTGTTATTCTTTTAATTAGTTCTTTTTCACTAATATTTTTAAGATTATTTGAAATATCTTTTTCTGAATCATCCATTGTTCAAAATTAACTTAATTGAACCATTTATTTTATTTATAAATCATAACATAATTATGGATTTATTAACACTTAGAAATATTCCATAAACCCTGATTTAATTGTATATTTGCCAAAAGTTATCAAGGATTTTTTTTATGGCATATACTGAAGAAGAATTAAAAAAACAGCTTGAAACCAAAGAGTATGAATATGGTTTTTATACAGAGATAGACTCTGAGACATTCCCTGTTGGTTTAAATGAAGAAATTGTAAAAGCAATTTCAAAGAAAAAAAATGAGCCAAAATGGATGACTGATTGGAGATTGGATGCATACTTTACATGGAAATCTATGGAAGAACCCAATTGGTCAAATCTAAAGTATGCAAAACCTAACTTCCAAGATATTTCATATTACTCAGCACCAAAAAAGAAACCAGATTTAAAATCACTTGACGAAGTTGATCCTGAGCTTTTAAAGACATTCGATAAGCTTGGAATATCTATTGACGAACAAAAAAGACTCAGTGGTGTTGCGATGGACGTTGTTGTTGATTCTGTTTCGGTAGCTACCACTTTCAAGGATACACTTGAAGAGAAAGGAATTATATTCTGCTCAATATCTGAAGCTATTCAAAACCACCCTGAATTAGTAAGAAAATATATTGGAACAGTGGTTCCAAAAAAAGATAACTATTACGCTGCATTGAATTCTGCGGTTTTCTCTGATGGCTCTTTTTGTTACATTCCTAAGGGTGTTAAATGCCCAATGGAATTATCAACTTACTTTAGAATAAATCAAGCAGGTACTGGACAATTTGAGAGAACATTAGTAATAGCTGACAAGTCAAGCTACGTTAGTTATCTTGAAGGCTGTACTGCTCCTTCAAGAGATGAAAATCAACTTCATGCTGCTGTTGTTGAGTTAATTGCTCTAGATGATGCAGAGATTAAATATTCAACTGTTCAAAATTGGTTTCCTGGAGATAAAAAAGGAAAAGGAGGAGTCTATAATTTTGTTACAAAAAGAGGTATATGTCACGAAAGGTCAAAAATATCTTGGACTCAGGTTGAAACTGGTTCTGCTGTTACATGGAAATATCCATCTTGTATCTTAAAAGGTAATAATTCGATTGGTGAGTTTTACTCTATTGCTGTTACAAACAATTTTCAACAAGCAGATACAGGAACTAAAATGATACACATAGGAAAGAATACCAAAAGTACTATTATTTCTAAAGGTATCTCAGCTGGAAAATCTCAGAACAGCTATCGAGGACTCGTACAAATTTCACCTCTTGCTAAAAATGCACGAAACTTCTCTCAGTGTGATTCATTATTAATGGGGAATAAATGTGGAGCTCACACATTTCCATACATTGAAGTTCAAAATAAAACTGCCCAAATTGAGCATGAAGCTACAACTAGTAAAATTGGTGAGGACCAAATATTCTATTGTAATCAAAGGGGTATTGACACAGAAAAAGCTATTGCACTAATAGTTAATGGCTTTAGTAAAGAAGTTCTAAATAAATTACCTATGGAATTTGCTGTTGAAGCACAAAAATTACTGGAAATCTCTCTTGAGGGATCAGTTGGATAAAATTAAGATATGTTAGAAATAAATAATTTACATTGTAAAATAGAAGGTAGATCAATTTTAAAGGGAATAAACCTGAAAATTAATCAAGGTGAAATTCATGCAATTATGGGTCCCAATGGTTCAGGTAAAAGTACACTTGCTAATGTTATATCAGGGCATGAAGATTACGAAATCACAAAAGGAAATATCTTCTTTAAAGATCAAGAAATTAATGAATTTAGTCCGGAGGAGAGAGCACATGAAGGAGTGTTTATGTCATTTCAATATCCTGTAGAGATTCCAGGAGTTACAGTAACTAATTTTGTTAAGACTGCTATAAATGAATCTAGGAAATCAAAAGGTTTAGATGAAATGCCTTCTAGTGAAATGCTTAAAAAGATAAGAGAAAAAGCAGCCTTACTAGAAATAGATTCAAATTTTTTGTCAAGATCTCTTAATGAAGGTTTCTCTGGAGGTGAAAAGAAAAGAAATGAAATTTTTCAAATGGCAATGATGGAACCTGAATTAGCTGTTCTTGATGAAACTGATTCCGGTTTAGATATTGATGCACTAAAGATAGTTGCAAATGGGGTTATTAAGTGCAGTAATGATAATAATTCTGTCTTAGTAATTACTCATTACCAAAGGCTACTTGACTATATCGTCCCAGATTATGTCCATATAGTAATGGATGGTAAAGTGGTGAAGTCCGGAGATAAAGACCTAGCAAAAAAAATTGAAGAAATAGGGTACGATTGGTTAAAAAATGAAAAGTCATAATATGAACTTTCAAGAAAAATTATTGGATTCTTTTATTGCTTTTGAACAAGATGTTGATTTGTTAAATCCAATTCATAAGGACAGAAAGGATGCATTAAAAAGGTTTGAAGAATTAGGATTTCCATCAAAAAAAGATGAATCATGGAAGTATACCTCTTTAAAGTCATTAGTTCAAAAAGACTACAATTTATATGCAAAATCTGAAACTAATGTTGAATTAAAAGATGTAAAAAAATATCTGCTTAATGATATTGACTCATTTAAAATTGTATTTATAGATGGGGTTTACAGTCCATTCCTTTCAAAAACTACTCATGATGGTAAGGACATATGTGTTCTTTCAGCTGCATTGTCAAAAGATAAGTACAATAAAAGGATTAAGAAATATTTTAATAAAGTAGTTCCAAGCTCAGAAAGCCTAGCATCTTTAAACACCTCTTACACAAAAGAAGGTGCGTACATCTATATTCCGGAAGGTATCTGTCCTGAAGATCCAGTGCAAATAATGCATTTTTCAACAGGAAATCAAAACTCAATTTGGCTACAACCTAGAAATCTAATAATTGCTGATAAAGGATCTAAAATTGAAGTAATTGAAAGACATCAAAGTCTCAAAGACCACTCAGTTGTTACTAACAGTCTAACCGAAATTTACGCTGAAAAAAATGCTTTTGTAGACTATTACAAGATCCAAAATGATTTAAACACATCAAGCCTAATTGATAATACATTTATAAGTCAGGAAAGAGACAGTAATGTTAGTGTTCACACATTTTCTTTTGGCGGTAAACTAACAAGAAATAATCTTAATTTTTATCACAAAGGTGAAAATATTCAATCTACCTTAAAAGGCATTACAATTTTAGAGGCAAATCAGCATGTTGATCATAATACACTTGTAAATCATGCGCAACCTAACTGTGAGAGTCATCAGGATTATAAAGGAATTTTTTCAGATAGATCAGTAGGTGTATTTAACGGCAAAATTATTGTAGATAAAATTGCGCAAAAAACTAATGCTTTTCAGCAGAATAATAATATTTTGATTGATAACAAATCTAAAGTTAATACTAAACCTCAACTTGAAATTTTTGCCGATGATGTAAAATGTTCCCATGGTTGTACAGTAGGACAACTTGATAAGGAAGCACTTTTCTATTTGAAAACAAGAGGAATCCCAGAAAAAGAGGCTAAAGCACTTCTTACCTATGCATTTGCAAATAATGTATTAGAAAGTGTTAACATCCCTAATTTAAAAAGAAGAATAAATTCACTGATTGCCAATAAACTTGGAGTAAATCTTGGTTTTGACCTATAAATGTTTGATGTATACAAAATAAGAGAAGATTTTCCCATACTAGATCGAAAAGTAAATAATACTGATCTTGTATATTTCGATAATGCTGCAACTTCTCAAACTCCAATACAAGTTATAGATGCGATTTCAGATTACTACAAAAAATTCAATTCAAATATTCATAGAGGCCTTCATTCACTTAGTGCTGATGCTACAAGCCAGTATGAAGAATCAAGAACAAAAGTTCGAAAGCATTTTGGAGTCTCTGAAAATCATGAAATAATTTTTACTTCTGGAACAACACATGGAATTAATATTGTTTCCTCTGGTTTACAAAGTATTTTGACACAAGACGACGAAATAATTATCTCTGCAATGGAGCATCACTCCAACATAGTTCCTTGGCAGATGCTTTGTGAGAAAACTGGTGCGACTATGAAAGTTATTCCAATTAAAAATGATGGAACTTTAGATATTGATGAATATAAATCAATGCTTAACCCAAAAGTTAAATTTGTTTTTGTTAATCATGTATCTAATACCCTTGGGACTATAAATCCAATAGAACTTATAATTGAGTTAGCTCATAAGAACAATTCACAAGTATTAATTGATGGAGCTCAAGGTGCAGCACATATAAAAATCAATCTCAATGAATTAAATGTGGACTATTACGTTGCTTCAGCACATAAATTGTGTGGTCCTACCGGCGTTGGCTTTCTATATGGAAAATCAGAACTTTTAAACTCACTTCCTGCTTATCAAGGTGGAGGTGAAATGATTTCAAATGTAACTTTTGAAAAAACTGAATATGCTGATCTACCTCATAAATTTGAAGCAGGAACACCTAATATAGCAGGAGTAATAGCTTTTGGAGTTGCACTTGACTATATGAATTCAATAGGATTTGATAATATCGAAAACCATGAAAAAGAACTTCTAGATTATGCAACCGAAAATCTAAAAAAAATTGATGGTATAAAAATCTACGGTGACAACAACCAAAAAATATCTGTAATATCATTTAACATTGGTCATCACCATCCATCTGATATTGGTTCAATTCTTGATCAGTTTGGAATTGCTGTAAGAACAGGTCAACATTGTACTCAACCAATAATGGATTTCTACAAAATACCAGGTACTGTTCGAGCATCTTTCTCTTTTTATAATACAAAGAGTGAAATTGATTTATTCATCGAAGCTTTGATAAAAGCATCTAAAATGTTGGGATAATTCATTAATTTTAAATGTGCGAACAATACAGCAGATACAAAATGAAATTATTGATGAGTTTGATTTTTTTGAGGATTGGTCCGAAAAATATCAATACTTAATTGATTTAGGGAAAAATCTTCCCAATTTTGACAACAAGTCAAGAATAGATTCAAATCTAATAAAAGGATGTCAAAGCAAAGTTTGGTTAAATTCATCTTTTAAGAATAACACAGTTATATTTGAAGCTGATAGTGATGCTATTATATCAAAAGGAATTATTTCTCTTTTAATTAGGGTCTTTTCAGGTCATAGACCAGAGGATATTTTAGAAGCAAAAATTGATTTTATTGAAAAAATTGGATTAAATACTCATCTATCTCAAACCAGAGCAAATGGTTTATTAGCTATGATAAAACAAATTAAAATATATGCCTTAGCATATCAATCTAAAAGGTAGAACATGTCAAAAAATAAAATGAATTCACAAGATCTAGGCGAAAAAATTGTAAAAGAATTGAAATCAATTTTTGATCCTGAAATTCCAGTTGATATTTATGAGCTAGGATTAATCTATGATGTTTTTGTAAACGAGGATAATGAAGTTAAAATCCTAATGACTTTAACTACACCAAACTGTCCAGTTGCAGAAACCTTGCCCCAAGAAGTTGAAGAGAAAATTAAGTCTATTGATGAGGTTAAAACAGCCGAAGTTGAGATCACCTTTGATCCACCGTGGACTAAAGATTTAATGAGTGAAGAAGCAAAACTAGAACTAGGATTTTTGTAGAAATTAATGAAAAACAATTTATTCATTTTCTTTCTTGCTTTAAGCGTAAATCTTTATTCACAAGAATCAACACCCAAAGATTCACTATGGACGACAAAAGGAAATGTTGCATTATTATTAAATCAAACTGGATTTAGTGATTGGGTTGGAGGTGGAACAAATAATTTTTCCGGAACTATAAAATTTGATTATGAATGGGAATATACAAACCTTGGTTGGAATTGGTTAACTAATTTTGAGTCAGCATATGGTTTAGCAAAGTTTAAAAATGCACCATTTGCAAGAAAAATTGATGATAGGGTATTAATCCAGTCAATTATTGGTAAAGAGTTCTCAAAGAATTTATCTTTCTCTGCATTTTTTAATTTTACATCGCAAATAGGTAAAGGCTATAAATACAAAAAGGACTCTCAGAACAATGAAATAAGAGAATTAACAACTCAAGCCTTTTCACCAGCATACTTTCAAATAGGATCTGGTTTTCTGTGGAAGAAAAGTGAAAAGTTATGGCTTAATTATTCTCCAATTGCATCAAGATTAATTTTAGTTAGCAAGAGATTTACTGAGAATTTAACCGATAATGAAAAATATTTTGGTGTTGATAAAAATAAATCATCACGTTATGAATTAGGGGCAAACTTGACATTTCATTCCCAAGGCTCAATTTTTGAGAATGTTAATTACAGACAAGATCTAAAGCTTTTCTCAAATTATTTAGAAGAGGCCTCAAACGTCGACCTTGATTATCTTGTTCAGATTGATTTTGATGTAAACCCTCTGTTATCAACTCAATTAATTTTTCAATTAATTTATGATGATAATGCAGTATCTAGACTACAGGTTAGAGAAGTATTTGGTATAGGAGCTCAACTAAAATTAAATTAGTTTGAATTCTAAACTAAATATTTTAATAATTACTTACTATTGGCCACCATCAGGTGGATCAGGTGTCCAGAGATGGATGTATTTTTCAAAGTATTTAAAAAAAATGGGACATAATCCTATTGTGGTTACAGTAGATGAAAAATATGCATCATACAATCAAAAGGACTACTCGCTATTAAATGAAATTGATAATATTGAAACATATAAAACAAAAAGTTTTGATCTTCTAAAACTATACTCATTTATAAAATCTGGAAATACAACAAAAAGTATACCTCAATCATATATTCCAAATAAATCATTCTTTGATAAGTTTACATCATTTATAAGACTTAATTTCTTCATCCCTGACTCAAGAGTTGGCTGGAATAAGTATGCATATAAAAAAGTTATAAATATAATTAGTAATAAAAAGATTGATTGTCTAATTACAACTGGTCCCCCACATTCAACCCACTTAGTAGGACTAAAAATTAAAAATAAATATAAACTCAAATGGATAGTTGATTTAAGAGATCCATGGACCGAAATATTTTATTTAAAAAATAGATTTAGATTTCCTTTTTCAAAGCAAAAGAACAAAAAACTTGAATCAGAAGTATTAGAAAATTCTGATGCAATTATTACTACAGTTGGAGAAAAATATCATAAAATTCTATCTGCCAAAGTGTCTGATAAAGAAAAAATATTTAAGATTTATAATGGATTTGATAAATCAGTTTATGAGAAAATTAGTATTAATAAAACAAATCAGTTTAATATTGTTTTTACAGGTGTCTTATCCAAAAATCATAATTATAAAGTGTTTAAAGATGCAATTGAATTATTAAATCCGAAAAGAAATAGGCTTAGGATAAAGTTAATTTTAGCTGGCAGAATTGATATGGATTTAAAAAATATTTTTTCTAAAAATATAGAAATAGATTACAAAGGATATGTAAATCATGAAGAGGCAATCAGGTTAATAAAATCATCTCATTTACTTATTAACTTCGTGTATGAAAATACTGAGGAAACAGATATGTTATCAGGGAAAATTACAGAATATGTTGCAAGTGGTTCACCAATTATTAATTTTTCAAATTCTAGCAAGGAATCTGAATATGTTTTAAAGTTTTCAAAGAAGTCATTTAATGCAAATTCTTCTTCTCTAAAGAAAGTTGTAAAATTCATAAATGATGAATATAATGATTGGATTGCAGGAAAATACCAAAAAAGCCCTACAGATAACATCGACTCTTTATCAAGAGAGAGTCTGACAAAGAGACTACTTGATATTATTAATATAATTAACTCTTAGAGTTTAAAAAACCGATTACTTCCTCTGGAACAAGATGATCTATTTTCTGGTTCTCTTTAATAAGGTATCTAATATGGCTACTTGAAATCTTTATTTTTGGCGCATCAACTAATTTTATATTACTGTTTTTTAAAATTTCATCAGGGATTTTATGTTCAGTATCTCTGGGGTAAACATAAACTTCAGCAATTTCAATAATTTCCTCATAATCTTTCCACTTATTAAATCCTACTAAGTTATCCTCTCCAATTAAAAGGATAAGGTTATTGTATTCATGTCTTTTCTTAAATTCCTTTAATGTGTCAATTGTAAAATTAGGCTTTGACATTTTAAATTCAATATCAGAAACCTTTACATTTTTGAAGTTTTTAAAAACAGTTTTAGCTAGTTCAAGCCTTTCTATATCATTAATAAAAGTGTCCTCAATTTTAAAAGGACTTTGAGGGCTAATTACTACAAGGACTTGATCTAATTCTTGCAGTTCTGAAAAATACTTAGCTAAAGTTACGTGACCATTATGAATTGGATTGAAAGTTCCAAGATACAAACCTACATTACTCATTCTTAATAAATTCATTTACAAGATCTGATGCTATTTTTTTTGATTCTTCAAGATCACTATTAATTATAATTTTATCAAATTTTGATGCAAAATCTAGCTCTAATTCAGCTTTTTTAATTCTTCTATTAATTTCATTATCTGAAATATCTCCTCTTGAAATTAATCTTTTCTTTAAAGTATCTATACTTGGTGGCATAACAAAAATAGATAATGTATTCATGGGATACATTTTCTTGATATTGAAACCTCCAACAACATCAATATCAAAAAGTGCTACTTCATTATTTGTCCATATATTTTCAACTTCAGATTTTAGAGTTCCATAATGAACTCCTCCATAAACTTCTTCAAACTCAATAAATTCATTGTTATTAATTTTCTTTTTGAACTCGCTTTTAGATAAAAAATGATAATCAACTCCATCTTTTTCATTTCCTCTAGGAGATCTGGATGTAGCAGATATTGAAAAACTTGTATTACTAAATTGAGATAAAATATGTTTCACAAGCGTAGTTTTTCCTGCTCCTGATGGAGCTGAAAAAACAATAAGCTTATTTCTGTTCATCTATATAGATTATGAGGATAATATTTTAGAATAAATACTAGTATAATTTTCGAATTTTGATATTTCTAAACTTAACATCACTTCCGTGATCTTGAAGACCAATTTTACCAGATTTAAAAGCACCGAAAGCTAGAAATTCTTGATTAGTACCAGCTTTTCTTGTGTAGTAATCTTTATGTCTGAATTTAGACTTTGATACCAGTCTATCCCACTCTGGACCAGATAGAGGAAATGAAAAAGCAAATTGACCATTAAGGGTTACAGTACCTTTATTATTTTGGTTATCGATCTTAAGAACAAGGTGATTCCATTCTCCATATTTATTCACAATCAGATTTTTATTATCTGTACTTACTAGATCATATAAAGATGGACTTTTATGAAGTTTAGTTGAGGTAAAGAAATTTTTATTATCCAAAACTTGTATTTCAGGCCCTGTTATATAGGCTTCATCAAATTCAGGTAATTCTTTCACACCAAAGAATATCCCACTATTTCCTCCCCTTGATATATTCCATTCAATAGATAGTTCAAAATTTGAATATTCATTAACTGTAACAAGATCCTGTTTTCTATCTCTGTTATTTGTAAAGATAAGTTCACCATTACTAATTGACCATTGACTGCCTACAGTCTCACTATTATATTGGTGCCATCCATTAAAAGATTTTCCGTCAAATATATATGTCCATTCTTCACTTTGTGAAAAACAAAAGCTTGTAGTTAATATGAGAGCTGTAATGATTAATTTTTTCATTACTGTAAACCTAAAATATTTCTTAAATCTTCTTTATTTGTATCACCTCCAGCAAAGTCATCAAATTTTTTGTCGGTGCAATTTATAATCAAGTCATTTATAAATTTTGCACCTTCTACAGCTCCCTGTTCTGGACTTTTGATACAACATTCCCATTCCATTACTGCCCAAACATCACAGCCATATTGTGTAAGTTTTGAAAAAATGGTTTTGAAATCAATCTGCCCATCTCCAAGAGATCTATATCTGCCCGCTCGATCAGCCCAATCTAAATATCCACCAAATGTTCCTTTTTTACCTGTTGGATTAAATTCAGCATCTTTAACATGGAATGATTTTATAAATTCATGATAATGATCAATATATGATATATAATCCAGTTGTTGAAGAATGAAATGGCTTGGGTCATATAAAATGTTTACCCTCTTATGATTTTTAGTTGCTTTTAGAAATCTTTCAAAAGTAATTCCGTCATGAAGATCTTCTCCTGGATGGATTTCATAACACACATCTACTCCGTTCTCATCAAATACATCTAGAATTGGAAGCCATCTTTTAGCAAGCTCATTAAATCCCATTTCAACTAGACCTTTAGGAGCTTGGGGCCATGGATGCCATGTATGCCACAATAATGCACCTGAAAAAGTAGCATGTGCTTTTATGCCAAGTCTTCTACTAACAACTGCTGCTTTTTTTACAGTTTCAATTGCCCACTCGGTTCTTTCTTTTGGATTCTTCTTTAACTTATCAGGAGCAAAATTGTCAAACATTAAGTCGTATGCAGGATGAACTGCTACCAGTTGTCCTTGAAGATGAGTGGATAATTCTGTAATTTCTAATCCATATGATCTTACCTTACCAAGAAGTTCATCACAATAATCTTGACTCTCAGCAGCTTTATCTAAATCAATTAAAAAACTCTCCCATGTTGGTATTTGAATTCCTTTATACCCTAGATCAGAAGCCCATTTACACATCCCATCAAGAGAATTAAACGGAGATTTTTTATCTACAAACTGAGCTAAGAAAACTGCAGGACCTTTTATTGTTTTCATTATAATATCAATTTAATTTCACCCAAATATTACCTTTTTTATGAGATTCAACAGCTTTCTCAATAAACATCATACCTCTAAGACCATCATTCAAAGAAGGATATTCGCCATCAAATTCTACTGTTCCTTTTATCTCTCTTGCAACTCCATAATAAATATTTGCCATTGAATCAAACATTCCTTCAGGGTGACCTGGAGGTAATTTAGTTGAAATTTTAGCAAAATTTGAATTGTAGTCATGTCCTGGCTTTAATATTCTTAATGGATTTAACTCACTTAAATGATATAAATAATTTGGGTTTTGTTGCTCCCATTTTAAACCTCCCTTTTTGCCATAAATTGCAACGGTGAAATTGTTCTCCTCACCAGTTGCTATTTGACTAGCTCTTATGACACCTTTAATTTTATCTGAAAACCTAATTAAAATTGTACCATCTACATCCATGATATTATCATCATAAACGTAGTTTAAGTCAGACAGTAATTCTTCAACTTCCATCCCCGTTACATATTCTAGCATATCAAATGCATGTGTTCCTATGTCTCCAATACAACAACTAATACCTGATTTATCAGGCTGAAGTCTCCAAGTTTCAGAACGCTTTTTTGAATCATGAATGATAGGGTTAATCCAGCCTTGATAATATTGAAGATCAACACGTTGTATTTCACCTATTTCTCCAGACTTAATCATTTCTTTCATTTGCCTTATCATAGGGTACCCAGTATATGTGTATGTGACAGCAAATGTTAAATTCTTCGATTTGTAAATTTTTTCTAGATCTTTTGCTTCTTCATAAGTAGTTGTCATAGGCTTTTCACAAATGACATTAAAATTATTTTCTAAAAGCTTTTTAGCCATTGGATAATGAAGAAAATTAGGTGTTAGAATTGATACAACTTGAATTCTTTCATTTTCATCAAGTTTTAACTCTTCTTCAATCATCTTTTCATAGTTTTCATAAATTCTACTTTTATTTAAACCAATTTCTTCAGCAAATTTTAAATTTTCAGAAAAATCTGGATTAAAAACACCACCAACTATTTCATAACTATCATGCATGGATGATGCAATTCTATGAACAATCCCAATTAGTGAATCACCACCCCCACCTAAAATTCCAAGCCTAATTTTATTTTTCAACTTTTATTTTTTCGTTTTTAAATGTTATAATAAAGATTAATAGTACAACAGCTGCAAATATTGCAGGATAGGTCCAAATTTGAGTCCAATCATGACCTGAATCAATTACAAACTTATCAGTAATTCTTCCAGCTAGTCTAAAACCTATTAACATACCAACACCATATGTTGCGAGTGCAATTAACCCTTGAGCCGCGCTCTTATATTTTTCTCCTGCCTTATAATCGGTATATATTTGTCCAGAGACAAAGAAAAAGTCATAACAAATTCCATGGAGAACAATACCAAATAATAACATCCAAAGATTTGATCCTATATCTCCTAATGCGAATAGGACATATCTTAAACTCCATGCTAGCATACCAACAATTAGGGTCTTTTTTATTCCATATTTATTTAAGAAAAGAGGTAGTAATAATATAAATAATGCCTCTGAAATTTGACCTAGAGTCATTACACCAGCAGCGTTAGCCATTCCTAATTCATTTAGAAATAAATTAGCATCAGCATAATAAAATGCTAATGGAATACAAATTAAAATTGATGATATAAAAAACACTAGATATCTAGTATCTTTTAAAAGCATTAAAGCATCAAGACCTAGAATCTCTCTTAAACTTGGACTCTCATTCTTAGCCTTTGGTGGAGTTTTGGGTAAGCTAAAACTAAAAAGACCTAGAGTTACAGATACAATAGCTGAAAGATAAAACGTATATTCAAGAGTTTGGCTAGCTTCCCATCCAACACCATAACTAATTACCAAACCAGCAACAATCCATCCTACTGTTCCCCATACTCTAATTTTGGGAAATTCTTTAGATGGATCTTTCATTTGTCTAAATGCAATTGAATTAACTAAAGCAAGAGTTGGCATATATAGAATCATATATATTAATATGTAAGGAAAAAATGTTTCAAAGCCAACAGCAATTGAGCACATGAATAGAAGCCCACCACCAATTATATGAATTATTGCTAAAATTTTTTCAGCATCAAAATATCTATCAGCTATTAATCCAATAATAAATGGGGCAATTATTGCACCCCATGATTGAGTCTCATAAGCTAAACCTATTTCAGCTCCAGTTGAACTAAATGCTTGAGATAAAAATGTACCCATTGTAACAAACCAACATCCCCAGATAAAAAACTCTAGGAACATCATTATGCTTAATTTTAAATTTGTTGAATTTTTCATTTTAAATGGTTTGACCAATTTTGATTAATAAATCTCTAGTAGCTTTAATACCTTCTTCTTCAGATAATCTATTACCTTCGTATTCAACACCAATATAACCAGTATATCCAAAACTCTTTACAATTTTCATCATCCTCATATAGTCAATAGTTTTTTCATCTCCATTTTCATCAAAGTCATTTGACTTGGCACTAACTGCAAATGCCTTTGGCATCATTTCTTCTACTCCTTTATAAAAGTCATACACTGTTTCACATGAACCATCAAATACAGAACCATATCCTTCATCAGCCATGCAGAAATTACCAAAATCAGGAAGAGTACCTACATTATCCATATTAACACCATAAATCACATCCATAAGTTTAGGAATATCGGAACTTATTCTTCCGTGATTTTCTACTATTACGTTTACTCCACTGTTTTTTGCATAACTACCAAGGTCAGATAGACTCTTTATAGAAAGATCTTTCCACTTCTCAGCATTACTTGTGCCATATAAATTCAGTCTAACAGATTCACATCCCATAATCTCTGCAGCGTCAATCCACATTTTATGATTATCAACTGCTTTAAGTCTCCTTGATTTATTTTCTTCAGCTAAACCTTCAATTTCATCAATCATGATCAGAACATTTTTTATATCATTTATTTCTGCTAATTTTTTATTTTTTCTTGCCCAAAAAGTAATTGCCTTACTCATATCTCCATCTCTAACTTTCATTACGTTATCATATAATGCGGTAACATATTCTATGCCACTGAAATTAAAGCTTTTTGCTACTTGAGCAAAGTCATATGGATCCATGTCTCCATATTTAATATTTTTATGAAGTGACCATTGAGCCAATGAAAGTTTGAAAAATAATTCCTTAGGCTTTTGGAGAGACATATAACCTAGTGAAGAAATACCTAATGCACTTGTGGAAGCTAGTTTAATAAATTCTTTTCTTTTCATATTAGTTTGGTTTTATAATACTATAAATATAAATTTAAATAAATAATTGTCATTTAAAACATATAATTTTTAAATTGCTAAAACTTATAATATGGACAATAAATTTGATGCAATTGTAGTTGGAACTGGAATAAGTGGAGGATGGGCTGCAAAAGAATTAACAGAAAAAGGCTTAAAGACTCTTGTACTTGAGAGAGGAAGGATGATAACACATGTCGATGATTATCATACTGCTGATATGAATCCATGGGATTTTGAAGGTGGTGATACAATTACTCAAGATGCTTTAAAAAGACAACCTAAACAAAGTAGGACTGGTTACGTTAATACAGAATCCTCGAGACATTTTTTTGTTGACGATGTTGATCATCCATACAATGATGAAGAAAATAAGTTTAACTGGATACGAGGATATCATGTTGGAGGTAGGTCTATAACTTGGGGAAGACATACTTATAGACTTAGTGAATTTGATTTTGAGGGTAATGCAAAAGATGGCATTGCAGTTGATTGGCCAATTAGATATAAAGATATTGCTCCATGGTATGATTATGTTGAGGAATACATTGGAGTTCAGGGTAGGTATGAAGGTTTACCCCAATTTCCTGATGGAAAATTTCTAAAGCCTTTTGAATTAAATGTTCTTGAAAAACACATGAGAGAGAGCATTTCTAAAAACTTTTACGATGGAAGAATATTATCTAATGCCAGAACTGCACATATTACTGAAGGTACCAAACCTGGTCTTGGAAGAGTAACCTGCCAATACAGAAACAGATGTATGAGAGGGTGCCCTTACGGAGCCTACTTTAGCAGTAATTCCTCAACCCTTCCTGCAGCTGAAGCAACAGGTAAAATGACACTCATGCCAAACTCAATTGTTCATGAAGTAATATATGACCAAGATAAAAAAAGAGCTACAGGTGTTCGTGTAATTGATTCAGTAAACAATCAATCATATGAATATTTTGCAAAAGTGATTTTTTTGTGCTCTTCAACTGTTGGTTCTACATCAATTTTAATGCAATCAAAGTCTGATAGATTTCCTAATGGAATGGGTAATGATTCAGGTGAGTTGGGTCATAATTTAATGGATCATCATTTTCAAGTAGGTGCATCTGGTACTTTTAAGGGTTTTAAAAATAAAATCACATACGGAAGAAAACCTGCTGGATTTTATATACCTAGATTTAGAAATATTGGAGGTATTACTGATAGAAAGGATTTTATAAGAGGTTATCAATATCAGGGCGGAGCATCAAGAGGATTTATGAGTATAGCTGATAGTGCTGAGGAACTTATTTCATATGGTCCAAAATTTAAAGAGAACATTGTAAAAAGAGATGAATGGACTGCAAGTATGAATGGTTTTGGTGAGATTTTGCCGTATCATGAAAATAAAATGACTCTTGATTATAATAAAAAAGATAAATGGGGATTGCCTACCGTTACTTTTGATGCTAAAATCAGGGAAAATGAAATAAGTATGAGAAAAGACATGAAAACGCAAGCTGAAGAAATGCTTGAAAAAGCTGGCTTTGAAGATGTGGATGGTTGGGAAAGTAAATATATTTTTGGAAATGGGATACATGAGATGGGAACTGCTAGAATGGGAAGAGACCCAAAAACGTCTGTTTTAAATGGTAATAACCAAATTCATGAGGTAAAAAATGTGTATGTTACTGATGGTTCATGTATGACATCAGCGGGTAATCAGAATCCTTCAATTACTTATATGGCATTAACAGCACGTGCAGTTAATCACGCAGTTGAGGAATTAAATAAGTTAAACATCTAACTATGAAAAGAAGAGGAGCAATAAAAAGAATTAGTTTAGCTTTTAGCTCATTGACATTATCAACACCGGTAATTTTAACTATTCAATCATGTCAAACTAATTCTTCTGATCTAAATTTTTCTTTTTTTAATAAAAGGCAAATTAGTTTTCTTGAAAAAATTATGGAGATAGTTATTCCAGAAACAGATACACCGGGAGCAAAAACACTTAGTATAGTTAAATTTGTTGATGCTCATGTTGCAAAAAACATTAGAACAGAAGATCAAAAGTATCTTCTTGCTATGATAGAAGGTTTTATAGATATGATTATTGAAACTGAAAAAATTAATTCAATAAGTGAAGTTGATGAGAAGCTCTTAGAAAAGCATTTTTCCAATCATATTGATAATGGAAGTATGATTGCATCAAATGGTCAAAACTACAGTCAAATATGCGCCTTAATAAGAGATATGGCAGTAAGCTCATATATGATCTCTGAATATGTTATGACAAATAAACTTGGATATGTACCAGTACCAGGATATTATGATGGCAATGTTGATATTTAATCTAGAAGCCTAAAATATTCAAGAATTTCTCTTGCCTCTTCCTCCAATAAGTTTTGATTATACATATATTCAAAGTTATATTTCTCAAGTAGCTCTATTGCAATAGGATCTTCTTCAAGCATTTGAATAGGGTTTAAAATCATATTCATTATCCATTCTGGTGATCTTCTATCAAGTATTCCTGACATAGCAGGTCCAATATAATCCTCATTGATAATGTGACAGGATGTACAAAGTTGATTAAATAGCTTTTCACCAGAGTTTGCCATTGAAATATTCACCTTATCTTCAAGTATAACATTAATAATTGGACCCACTCCTTTATTTTCCAAAGCGTCTATTCCCTTAGAATTATTCTGACAGCTTATTGATATAAAAAAAATAATTAATAAAACCTTCTTCACCAGAGTAAGTTTTTAAAAATTAATTATTTAGATTACAATAAACTCTCCCATCATTATTTGATAATGGCCTGGAAATGAACAAATAAATGTATATGTGCCAGGTTCAGGAGCATCGAAAGTAATTGTATCAGACTCTCCTCCCCCTAACATTTTTGTAAATGCAATCTCATCACCGCCTTCAGGAATATAATCATTATCTCTTGCGCTAATTGCCCTAATAGCATATTCATCTATATCAACATCTTTTTTTATTAGTACAAAGTTATGTCCCATTGAAATAGCAGGAAATCTACCAGTATGATTTAATGTTAAAGTGACACTCTCATTCGCATTAACTCTAATTATTCTTTTATCAAACTTCATCTGATCATTAGAGTTTAAAATTACATTATTTGAAACTGAATTATTTTGAGCTGAAACATTGTCTTCTTTAACTCTTTCATATTGAAACTTTTCTTTTGAGGTATTAGAATTGTTACATGAAAGAATTAATAAAATTGTTAGAATTGAAAAAAGCTTTTTCATAATAGTTTTATTTATTTCAAATTTATCATAGAAAATTTAAAATACACAATACAAGCTAATTAATATTTCTGATTTGATAATCAGTCATTCTTATTCTTAATAGACACAAGATAAACTCCTATAAATACCAATAAACATGCTATTATTTTTGTTGAATCTAAAGTATCATTAGCAGTTAATAATGCAAATATTATTGTTATAATTGGCTGTAGATATATGAATGAACCAATTACTGTTGGAGACAGTGTCTTTAATGCGTAGATATTTAATAAATATGTCATAAATGTTGTACCAATAACGACATAAATCATTCTCCAAATAGCGTACCAAGGTAATTCAGCCCATTCTACTTCAACAAATTGATTATATGTAATAGGAGTTGATAAAACCAATCCAATCAGGAATAACCATTTCATTAAAGTGAAAATATTATATTTAGCAGTTAAAGGCTTAACAATTATTAAATATCCAGCATAGGCAGAAGCATTTAGCAAGAAGAATGAATTTCCTAGTGGAATATTTGGTGCATTTATACCTATTTTACTGCTATTAATAATCAAAAAAAGTGCTCCAGAAAACCCAATGATAATTCCCAGAATCTTTTTCATTGTAACTTTCTCCTTTAAGAAAAAATAAGATAATATAAGAACAAGAACAGGGGATAAAGTTATTATTACACCACTATTGATTGGAGTCGACAATTCAAGACCTCTAAAAAAAGCTAACATATTTGTGCACATACCTAAAATTGAAGCAAAAACTATCTTAAGAATATCTTTGGATTCAATCTTCTCTTTCGGAGTAAATAAGCTAATTAACCAAAAAAGGGCTGTTGCTCCCAGAAGTCTAATCATAATAAAACCTGCAGAACCTATATAAACTGGCATTACTTCTTTAGCAACAGTATGATTGATTCCATATATTGTTGTTGCTATAAAAGCTGCGGCAAGAGCTAAATATCTGCTGTTCATTTGAAATTTTGCAACAAAGAAAATCATTTTAGTTGAAAAGTATGGTTAAAGTCCAATATCTTTATCTTTGCAGTGTATGAAGAAAAAATTAAAATTTAATTCTAGAGCGATACATGGTGGACAAATTTTAGATCCCGCATATGGATCTGTTATGACGCCTATTTATCAAACATCTACATATGCTCAAACTTCTCCTGGTGTTCATAAAGGTTATGAATATAGCAGAACTCATAATCCAACTAGAACTAATTTTGAAAGATCAATAGCATCTCTTGAAAACGGAAATTATGGTTTAGCCTTTGCATCAGGTTTAGCAGCAATTGACGCTATTGTTAAGACTTTAGATCCCGGTGATGAAATAATATCTACAAATGATTTATATGGAGGAAGTTATAGATTATTTAAACAAATATTTGAGAAATATGACCTAAAGTTTCACTTTGTAAACATGGAAAATTTAGATGAAGTATCAAATAAAATAAATAAGAAAACTAAACTTATTTGGGCTGAAACACCTACAAACCCTATGATGAATGTTGTTGATATAGAATCAATATCAAAAATTGCTAAAAAAAATCAAATACTTCTTTGCATTGATAATACTTTCGCATCTCCATATATACAAAGACCACTTGAGCTAGGTGCAGATATTGTTATGCACTCTGCTACAAAATATATCGCTGGTCATAGTGATGTCGTTATTGGTGCTATAGTTGTTAACGATGAGCAACTTTATAATAAGTTATCATTTATCCAAAATGCTTCAGGAGCTACACCTGGACCAATGGATTGTTTTCTTTCACTAAGAGGGATTAAGACATTGCATATAAGAATGCAAAGACATTCAGAAAATGCTGAAAAAGTTGCAATTTACTTGAGAAATCATGATAAAATAGGTAATGTATACTGGGCAGGATTTTCAGATAATAAAAATTATAAAATTGCAGAAAAACAAATGCATGTATTTGGAGGTATGGTTTCATTCATCCCAAAGGACAATTCTTTTGAATCTGCAAAAAAAATAGCAGAGAATCTTAAATTATTTACCCTAGCTGAATCACTGGGTGGAGTTGAGAGTCTTTGTTGTCATCCGGCTAGTATGACACATGCTTCAATACCACCAGAGGAAAGAAAAAAATCAGGATTAGTAGAATCTTTATTAAGATTAAGTGTCGGAATTGAGGATGCAGAGGATCTTATAGAAGATTTAAATACTGCAATTGGTTGATCATGGACATTCCAATAAATAAAAAAATATACTTTTCATCCGATAATCACCTAGGAGCACCTTCACTTGAAGAAAGTCATGCAAGAGAAAAGATATTTGTTTCATGGTTGGATTCAATTAAAGATGATGCTGATATAATTTTTTTATTAGGAGATTTGTTTGATTTTTGGTTTGAGTATAAAGAGGCTATTCCTAAAGGATTTACTCGAGTTCTTGGAAAACTAGCTGAACTATCTGACTCAGGAATTAAAATTTATTTTTTTGTTGGTAATCATGACTTTTGGATGAATGATTATTTTGAAAAGGAGTTAAACATTAAGGTCTTTAGATCACCTGAACTATTTGTATTTAATTCAAAATCATTCTATATAGGACATGGAGATGGTCTTGGGCCTGGTGACTATGGGTATAAAAGGATGAAGTTGATATTATCGAATAGTTTTTTCATTAAAATGTATAGACTAATTCACCCTGACATAGGTCTATGGCTTGGAAAATATTTTTCACAAAAAAATAAATTATTATCAGGAAAAGAGGATCTAAAATTTAAAGGTGAGGATAAAGAATGGTTAATTCAGTTCTGTGAAAAAAAACTATCAAAGGAACATATTGACTATTTTATTTTTGGACATAGACATCTACCTATAGTTCATCAACTAAAGTCAAAATCAAAATACATTAACCTAGGAGATTGGATCACACACTATACTTATGGTGTATTTGATGGTAAAACGTTTAATCTTAGAACCTACTCAGCTTAAAATGATTGAGCCAAAAAAGTCAAATTATGAAAATACTGTTTTAGTTGGAGTTGTCAATGATTCCCAAGATGAAGAAAAATTATCAGAATTTTTAGAAGAATTAGAGTTTCTGTCTGTTACAGCTGGCGGCAATGTTGTTAAAAAATTCACTCAAAAGATAAATACACCAAATCCAAGAACATTTATTGGAAAAGGAAAAATTGATGAGCTATTAAAATATGTTAAAGTCAACGATGTCTCAGTAGTAGTATTTGATGACGAACTGTCTCCCACTCAACAAGCAAATATTGAAAGAATTTTAAAGTGTAAAATTCTTGATAGAACTGCTCTTATTCTTGATATTTTTGCTCAAAGAGCAAAAACAAGTTACGCTAAAACTCAAGTCGAACTTGCTCAGTATGAGTATTTACTGCCAAGACTAAAAGGACTATGGACCCACCTTGAAAGACAAAGAGGGGGTATTGGTATGAGAGGTCCTGGTGAGACTGAGATCGAAACTGATAGAAGAATTGTTAGGGATAAAATTTCACTATTAAAAAGAAAAATATCTACAATTGATAAACAGATGAAGGTACAAAGAGGAAATAGAGGATCGTTAGTTAGAGTGGCATTGGTAGGATATACTAATGTAGGAAAGTCAACAATAATGAATATGTTGTCTAAAAGTAATGTTTTTGCGGAAGATAAATTGTTTGCAACACTTGATACTACAGTAAGAAAAGTTGTTATTAATACATTACCATTTCTTCTAACTGATACAGTAGGTTTTATAAGAAAATTACCCACACAACTTATCGAGTCTTTCAAAAGCACTTTGGAAGAGGTTAAAGATGCCGACATACTTTTACATATAGTTGATATATCTCATCCAAGTTTTGAAGATCATATCGACTCCGTGAATAATATTTTGAATGAAATTAACTGCCACAATAAATATAACTTGATGATTTTCAATAAAATTGATAAATATCAAGCTATTGATTTTAATGACTCATATTCTGGAAAAAATGGCCACTATTCTTTACAACAATGGAGAAATACATGGATGAATAAGACTAATGGTAAGGCCTTATTTATTTCAGCTAAGAATAAAGTTAATTTTGATAGTTTAAGAAAAGAAATATATGAACTAGTAAAGAATGTTGATATGAGTCATTATCCAAAAAATGATTATTTATACCCCGAATACTTTTCAAAGTAATATTTTTGTTAAAATCAATTTAACCAATTCTTAACAGGAGATTTACTAATAAATTTTGAAATTTAATAATTAAAACAAGTAGTTATGAGTGATACAAACAAGAGTGTAGATTTAGGTAAAAAAGATGAATTAATCAAAAAAGAGAGTGCTTTCGTAGATTTACTTTCAATGGAGATCAATAAAAAGATTGTTGGTCAGAAAACAATGATTGAAAGACTTTTAATAGGTCTATTAGGTAAAGGACATATTTTACTTGAAGGTGTTCCAGGACTTGCCAAAACATTGGCAATAAATAGTCTTAGTAACGCCGTTAAAGGCTCATTTAGCAGAATTCAATTTACCCCAGATCTTCTTCCTGCTGATGTCATTGGAACTATGATTTATAATATGAAATCAGGTACATTTTCTATTAAACAGGGACCAGTTTTTGCAAATTTTGTATTAGCAGATGAGATAAACAGAGCACCTGCTAAAGTTCAATCAGCGTTGCTTGAAGCTATGCAAGAAAAACAGGTAACCATTGGTGATAAAACATTCAAATTAACCGATCCTTTTCTAGTAATGGCTACTCAAAATCCTGTTGAGCAAGAAGGTACATATCCTCTTCCAGAGGCACAGGTAGATAGGTTTATGCTAAAAGTTGTAGTGGATTATCCTAAACTTGAAGAAGAACAAAAAATTATAAATATGAATCTATCTTCGAAAGAAGATAAAATAAAGCCTGTTGTGACAACCAAGCAAATATTAACTGCTCAAAATCTAGTTAATGAAGTATATATGGATGAAAAAATTGAAAAGTATATATTAGATTTAATTTTCTGTACTAGATATCCAGAAAAATACAATCTTAAAAACTTATCCCCTCTTATTTCATTTGGTGCTTCACCGAGAGGTAGTATCAACCTGGCTCTTGCAGCTAAATGTTATGCATTTATAAATCACCGAGGCTTCGTAATACCAGAAGATGTAAGAGAAGTCATAACTGATGTTCTTAGACATAGAATTGGTTTAACATATGAAGCTGAAGCTGAAAACGTATCTACTGAAGACGTAATTAAACAAATAGTAAATACAGTTGAAGTACCATAGTTAATGAATTCTAAAGAATTACTTAAAAAAGTAAGACAAATTGAAATTAAAAGCAGAAGGCTTAGTGACAACCTGTTTGGAGGAGAATATCTAAGTACTTTTAAAGGTAGAGGTATGACTTTCAGTGAAGTTAGAAAGTATGAATTCGGAGATGATATTAGATCGATTGACTGGAACGTAACGGCAAGATATAATCAGCCCTTTATCAAAGTATTTGAAGAGGAGAGGGAACTAACATTAATGCTTCTAATAGATGTAAGTGGTTCGGAAAACTTTGCAACTAGCAACAAACTAAAGAAAGAAATAATAACAGAAATTGCTGCAACATTGGCATTTTCTGCTTTAAAAAATAATGATAAAGTTGGTGCAATACTTTTTACTGATGATATTGAGTTATTTATTCCTCCTAATAAGGGTAAAAAGCATATACTTAGAATTATAAGAGAATTAATTGAATTTAAGCCTAAAAGCTCTAAAACAAATATTAATTCATCACTTAAGTTTCTCCTAAGTATAATTCAAAAAAAAGCAATTGTATTTATTTTATCTGATTTCATTGATAGAGACTATGATAAATCATTAAAACTTGCAGCTAAAAAATTTGATCTTACTGGAATAAGAATTTATGATCAAATGGAAACTAAGATGGTGAAAATAGGCTTTGTGCCAATGATTGATGCTGAAACAAATGAACTTATATGGGTTGATACATCATCAAAGAGGTTAAGGGAAAACTATAATCTAAACTATGCAAATTCAGTAAAGTATTTTGAAACTCTTTTCAATAAAAATGGGGCAGGTGTAATTAATTGTGAAGTTGATGATAGTTATGTAAAAAAACTTCTAGGATATTTTAAGCAACGATAAATGAAAAATTTTTTAATTCTATACCTATGTTCATGTGCGTTGTTATACAGTCAAAACCCAAATTTTGACCAGGATATAATTATATCTACTAATGTAGATACTACCGAAGTAAAAATAGGCGAAGAATTAAATTTTAAAATCGATATATCCTCAAAAAATAAATACAATATTTCATTTGATGAAATTCCAAATTTTATGCCTTTTGAGATTTTAGAGTCATTTGATACCGATACAATTCAAGAGTCATCTACTTTTTCAAAGAGGTACTCATTAATAAATTTTGAGCCTGGAAAATATTGGATTCCACCTCAAAAAATATACTTTAATCAGTCAATAAAATATTCAGATTCAATATTAATTGTAGTAAACGATGTTGAAGTTGATACTTTAAAACAAAACCTATATGACATAAAACCAATTATTCCTGTTAAAAGAAATTATCAAAATCTACTATTAAGGATATTTATTGCAATAATTGTTGGTTTTCTTGTTTTCTTTCTCTACCGATATTATTTGCTGAAAAAAAACATAAAACCTAATGAAGAAGAAAAATCCTTATTTGAGTTGGCAAATGAGAAGTTAGAAAACTTGAATAGCCTGGATCCTAATTCTCAGATTGAATTCAAAGAATATTATACAATTTTAATTGATATTTTCAGAGAATATCTTGAATCCCAGATTAAAATACCTGCAATGGAAAGCACTTCCAAGGAGCTTATATTAAGAATTAATTTACTTAGAGATAGTGGTAATTATAATTTTGAAAAAAGTAAAATAAGTAAGCTTGAAAGTCTTTTCACTAAGTCTGATTTAGTCAAATTCGCAAAATCACTTCCTACGAAATCAGATATTAAGAATGACTTAGATATAATATCAGACTTTATTGATGATACCGAAAAAATTTATAGTGAAAAATTTAATATAGTTGAAGATATAGAACCCGAAAATGATAAAAATTCAATAATTGACGACTTAAAAACCTTTTTAAAATATTCGTTTTTAATTCTTTCCTCAATTCTATTAATATCAATTTTAATATTTGGTTATTATCCTGTTAGAGATACTATATTGATGAATCCTACAAAAATTCTAATATCCAAAGAATGGTTCACAAGTCAATATGGTTCTCCACCAGTTGAATTAAATTCTCCAAACATTTTAGTCAGATCAAATGACACCCTTTATGATAGTAAATTTGTTATGGGGGGCTTTAAAGATGCATTTTTTTTGACAATTGATTTTAAAGATGTTGTGCAAGTTGATAACAACCCTAGTCTTGATTTAATAAAAAATGATTTAATTAGTCAATTTCAAACTATGGGCTCAAAAAATATACTTTTAAAGGATGATCAGTTCACAATTAAATCTGGAGATACAGGGTTAAGACTTTTTGGAAGTCTTGATATTGAAATAAAAAACAGATTAATTAGATCTAATTTTACTACTGTTATTCTTCCCTATGATAAAAAAACTATCAGACTAACAATAGTTCATAGAGCAGATGATAGGTATGCGGATAATATAAAGTCTAGGATTTTAGAAAGCTTTGATATAGTAAAAGAATTATAATGTTTAAAGATTTGTACTTAGCAAACCCAGAATATCTTTTTATTTTGATAATTATACCAGCAATATTATTTTTTTGGTATAAGTTCGAAAAATATACACAGGCATCACTTACACATTCTTCTTTATCATATTTAAAGGCTAAAAATTCACTTTTAACTAGGCTTAGACCCTTTTTAAATATAATAAGAGTATTAGTTATCTTACTATTAATAATTGCGATTTCGAGACCTCAATCTAAGTCAACATCTAAGAGGATTACAACATCGAGAGGTATTGATATTGTTATGGTTATTGACATCTCTTCAAGTATGTTATCTAAAGACCTAAAACCAGATAGATTAACTGCCTTAAAAAATGTTGCTTCAAACTTTATTGATGATAGACCAAATGATAGGATAGGTTTAGTAGTTTATGCAGCCGAGAGTTATACTAAAACTCCTGTTACAACTGACAAACTAATACTTAAGCAATCTTTATCTGAAATTAATTATGAGGCTCTTCTAGAAGATGGAACTGCTATTGGCATGGGACTGTCAACTGCAGTTAATAGACTTAAAGAGAGCACTGCTAAAAGTAAGGTAATAATTTTGCTCACGGATGGAGTCAACAATTCAGGTTTTATAGACCCAAGAATTGCTGCAGAACTTGCTGCTGAATATGAAATTAAAACATATACTATTGGTCTAGGAACAAATGGAAGAGCACTTGCACCAGTCTCAATTCTTCCCAACGGAAATTTCCAATTTAGTCTTACAAAAGTTGAAATTGATGAGGATCTTTTAAGATATATTTCTGAAAAGACATCTGGAAGATATTTTAGAGCAACTGATAATTTAGAACTTCAAAATATTTATGATGAGATCAATAAATTAGAGAAGACAGAAATAAAAGAAACTATTTTCACTAATGTTTCTGAAAAATATAGGCCATTTGTAATGTTAGGGTTTATATTCTTTGTAATAGAAGTATTTGCAAGAAAAACAATATTTAAAAGCTTTGTATAATGTATGAGATAGACATTACATATTTTCTTTATTTAGCATCAGTAATTCCGCTGTTAGTTATTGTCAATTATATCTACATGTTATGGAGGAAGAAAGTACAGAATTCATTCTCAAAGCATGATCTATTAGAATACATTAGCCCTAATAGGTCTAATTTCAAGCTTAATCTTAAGCTTATTCTAGAATGTTTAGCCATTTTATGTTTATCCATAGCACTTGCTAACCCTAAAATAGGAACTGAGCTTAAAACAATTAATAGAGAAGGTGTTGATATTGTTTTTGCAGTAGATGTATCTAAAAGTATGCTTGCAGAAGATGTAGCTCCTAATAGACTGTTAAGATCAAAAAATATAGTTTCAGAAATAATAAACTCTTTATCAAGTGATAGGGTTGGTATTGTTGCTTATGCTGCTCAGGCTATTCCACAAGTTCCTCTTACTACAGATTTTGCCTCTGTAAAAAACTTTCTCCAGATAATAGATACGGATATGCTATCATCTCAAGGAACATCAATTGATGCTGCACTAAATTTATCTGTAAATTTCTTTGATCAAAATTCTGAGACAAATAGAGTTTTAGTACTTATCTCTGATGGTGAAGATCATGATGATATACCTGATGATTTAATTGACTTAATCTCCATAAATGACATAAACTTAATAACAGTAGGAATCGGAGAAGATTCAGGATCTACTATACCAATTAGATTAAATGGAGCAATTGATTCATACAAAAAAGATGTTAATGGAGAAGTAGTTATTACCAAAAGAAATAGTTTGATTCTTAATAAAATAGCAGATTCTTCTGATGGTGATTATATTGATGGAAATTTTACTGAAGAAGCCTTAGATCAAGTAAAATCTATACTTAATGAAATAGATAAGTCTGAGTTTGAAACATCTCAGTTCATTGATTATAAACAACAATTTCAAATATTTTTATTTTTGTCTCTGTTATTTATAATTTGTGATGTATTTGTTTTTCAGACTAAAACAAAATGGATACAAAATTTAAATTTATTTAATGAAAATAAAGATTAAGATACTTCATATTACTTTTTTATTTTTCACTTTCATGTCATACTCGCAAAGTGATCCAAATAACCTTGTTCTAAAAGGTAATGCTGATATTTTGAATAAGAATTACAATGATGCTGAGGTTGAATATAGAAAGGCTATATCTACTAATAAAAATCAAAATAAAGCAAGTCATAATTTAGGTAATCTTTTATTTGAAAATCAGAACTATGATGAGGCTATTCAAGAGTATTTCAAAACACAAAAAAACTCAGAAATAGACCTTGAAAAACATTCAGCTTTTCATAATCTAGGAAATTCTTACATGAAGAAAAAGGATTATGCACAAGCAGTAGAAGCATATAAAAATGCTCTCAGAAATAATTCTGCAGATGATGAAACTAGATATAATTATGCTCTTGCAAAGAAATTTTTAGAAGGCGATAAACGTCAAAATTCTGAAAATAGTGAAGATTCAGAAGAAGAAAAACAGGATCAATCAGAAGATCAGAATGAGAATCAAGATGAAAATCAAAACAGTGATCAAAATTCTGAGTCAGAAAAGGAAAAACCAAAAGATCAAGATGATAAGGAAGAACAAGATCAAGGTGGAGGTCTTTCAAAACAACAAATGGAAAATCTGTTAGAAGCTGTAAATAATATTGAAAAGGACTTAAATGAAAAACTTAAGTCTGGTAAAAAGAAATTACAAACAACAAAAAAATCGGAAAAAGATTGGTAAGAAATATAACAATATTGATACTTGCTCTAAATAGTTTATTTCTCTCTGCTCAGGTAAAGTTTGATGCATCTGTAAGTAAAACTAAACTTGGACTAAATGAAAGATTGAGAGTTGATTTTGTTATGAATCAAAACGGTGATAATTTCTCACCTCCTGATTTTGAAAATTTTCAAATAATTGGAGGTCCAAATCAATCTATTAAGACTTCATATGTTAATGGAGAAAGGAGCTTTTCAAAAACATATTCATATTTTCTCCAACCCCTTAAAAAAGGTTCTATTAGAATTAAACAGGCAAGCATTGAAATAGATGGAGAAGAATATAAATCACTTCCAATTGAGGTATTAATAACAGACTCGGTTAGTCAACCGTCAGAATCTGTCACTCAATACTATAACGACGACGATATAGAGCTACGCGCTTTAATTTCTAAAGGTTCTCCTTACCTCAATGAACCAATAACAGTTATATATAAGCTATATTATAAAGCTCCAATAAATATCTCTGATGCTAGAGAGACTGAAACCCCAAACTATAAAGATTTCTGGAGTCAGACTATAAAGATTCCTCAATTAAAAGTACAAAGAGAAATATATAAAGGTCAAAATTATAATGTAGTAGAGTGGAGGAAAGTCGTTTTGTATCCTCAAAAATCTGGTCAACTTGAAATATCTCCATTATCATTAAACCTTGTACTTGATGTCCCCACTGACAAAAGAGATTTTTTTGGAAATGTTATTTATGATCAAACATCTCAATTTATCTCAACTGGAATGAGAAGAATAAATGTTAAAGATCTTCCTCTAAAAAACAAGCCATCAAGTTTCACTGGAGCTGTCGGTCAATTCGAGTTTGATGTAATTCTTAATAAATCTTCTCTTAGAGCAACTGAATCTTTTCAAGCTGAGTTAAAAGTTAAAGGTGAAGGTAATTTAAAACTTTTTGATTTGCCTGATCTTCTAGTACCAAGCTCTATGGAGTTATTTGAACCACAACGAGAAGAATCTATTAACACCAATCTTTCAGGTATGAGTGGTTCAATAACTAAACTATTTACAGTAATTCCAAGATTTCAAGGGAGCTTTCCTATTGAGGAGGTTGAATTCTCATATTTTGACCCTCAATTAGAATCATATAAAATACTTAAATCTCCTAGACTAACAGTCGATGTATTTGATGGACCTTCAATTGCCAACTCATCATCAAATAATACAAATGTTATTACATCTAATGACTCATTTAGATTTATTAAGACAAAGGCTAACTTAATTAAGATAGATGATAGTGAGTTTTTTGAATCTCAATTGTTTTACATTTTAGTCTCTTCACCTTTTGTAATGGTTATTGCTTTTGTTATGCTGACTGCTTATACTAGAACTAGAAAGTCATCATCTATAGAGTTGCAAAAGGCTCAAGAAAAAGAAATAAATAAAATGATTGATGCTGCAAAGAAATCATTAAACGATAAGAATATATTTTATGACCTAATTGAAAAAGCCTTACTAAAAACATTGTTTTTGAAATTTTCAATAAGTATTGAAAACTTTAATAAAGAGAAGATTAAAAGTATATCAAGGGATAAAGGAGTTGATGAAAAAACTATTTCAAAAATTATTCAATTAATTGAAAATTGTGAAAGTGCCAAATATTCAAGGTCTTCAAATTCGATAATGAATAATGACCTAAACAATGCAACAGAAGTTATTAATCTGATTCTAAAAAATAAGCAATGAGACTGTTATTTATTATTTTATTTTTTTTAAATAATCAAAGCCTAGATTCAATATTTGATTCATCGAATGATCTATATACAAATGGAAATTATCAAATGGCTGTTGAGGGTTATCAAAGCATTTTAAATTCAGGTTTTGAAAGTGCTGAGCTCTACTATAATCTTGGAAATGCATTTTATAAGCTTAATAATATTCCAGAAAGCAATTTCTTTTATGAAAAAGCAAAATCTATATCCCCTTCTGATGAAGATATATTGATGAATTTATCTTTTGCTCAGAATTTAAGAATTGATAAAATCGAAAAGCTTCCAGTTACTCAAACTCAAAATCTAAAAAATAATACTCTAAATCTTCTAAGTGAAAAAGGATGGTCATTGCTATTAATAATCTTAGCTTGGATTGCATGTATTTCGTTTATACTATACTTATCAATTAAAAATCCCACACAAAAAAGAATCTTTTTCTCTCAATCTATTATACTGGCAATTATAGCAATAGTTGTATTAATGATAAACTATGAAAAAAAGGAATTAAATAACGAAAAGTTCGCTATAGTATATGATAAAGAAATTGAAGTGTGGTCTGAACCTAACAAAATATCCGAGCTTAAATTTTTACTTCATGAGGGAACAAAAGTGAAGCAGATTGATACTATTCAAGACTGGGTAAATATTCAACTTGAAAACGGAACATTAGGTTGGATTCAATCATCTAGTATTAAAACATTAGATTAAATTATTTGGAAACTCATAATTAATTATCTCTACTGAGTTAAAAATAATTTCAGAAAGAATATGTAGCTGTATCATAAGATTAGACTCACTAAGCATTTTCATAGGAATAAGATTGAAACTAAAAATAATCTTTGCTATTATCATTAATATTAATAGAAGCTTTAAACCTCCAAATAAAGATCCAAGAAGACTGTTTAATAAGCCTAGGTATACAAATTTTATAAGTTTAGTGAATCCTTTTGCAATGAAAATAATAGCTGAATATGATAGTAGAAAAATTAAAATAAAAACTACAATATTTAATATGTCAAAATTTATGTTTATTAATTCTACTATGTATTTTGAAACAATATCATCCAAGTTTATTGAAATAAAAAAAGAAATAAAAACCCCAAAAAAACTAGATAGTTCAACTATTAGTCCTTTTTTGTATCCCTTTATTATACCGTAACCTAATAATGCAATTATTACTAAATCAATTAGATTCATAAAACTTAATATATATTTGCAATATACAGAAGGATCGTTATAGACGTTTAATTTTATTAAAAAAATTAAAATGATAGGTAAACTAGATGAACATATTTCATATGTCAAAAATTTCAAATCACAAGATATTGATGAGATAGAGTCTTTTAAGATCAAATTTCTTGGCAGAAAAGGAATAATTAATGATCTATTTAGTGAATTTAAAAATGTTCCATCTGATCAAAAAAAGGAATACGGTCAAAAAATAAATGAGTTAAAAAATTTAGCTCAAGGTAAGTATGATGAATTAAAATCAGTTAACTCAAAGTCTAATAAAAGTATTTCGGAAGATTTAACCAAACCTGGTTTTCCCATTTCTAATGGAACCTTGCATCCAATAACTTTAATTAAGAATCAGATAATTGAAATTTTTTCAAAAGTTGGATTTGAATTATCAGAAGGACCTGAGATTGAAGATGATTGGCATAATTTTACTGCACTTAATTTACCAAAGCATCATCCTGCAAGAGATATGCAAGACACTTTCTTCATTCAAAAAGACCCTGATATTCTATTAAGAACTCATACCTCTTCAGTACAGGTTAGGTATTTAGAAAATAATACACCCCCTCTGAAAATTCTTTCACCTGGAAGAGTATATAGAAATGAGGCAATTTCATCTAGATCTCACTGTATTTTTCATCAAGTTGAAGGAATCTATGTTGATGAAAATGTATCATTTGCAGACTTAAAACAGATGATTCTATATTTTACTAAGTCAATGTTTGGAAAGTCCAAGTTAAGGTTTAGACCTTCCTTTTTTCCATTCACTGAACCAAGTGCAGAAGTTGATATCTACTGGGGATTAGAATCGGAAACAGATTATAGAATTACAAAAGGTACAGGTTGGCTTGAAATTATGGGTTGTGGCATGGTAGATCCGCAGGTTCTAGAAAATTGTAATATTGATTCAGAAAAATATACTGGTTATGCATTTGGCTTAGGTATTGAGAGAATTGCTATGTTAATCTACCAAATCCCAGACATTAGGCTATTCTTTGAGAATGACGTTAGATTTTTAAATCAGTTTAAATAATAAATTTATTCTAATTCAAATTTTATACCCTGGGCTAGTGGCAGTTCAGATGAGAAATTAATTGTATTTGTTTGTCTTCTCATGTAAATTTTCCATGAATCAGAACCACTTTCCCTTCCGCCGCCAGTATCTTTTTCACCACCAAACGCACCTCCAATTTCTGCACCAGAAGTTCCTATATTAACATTTGCTATACCACAATCACTTCCCCAATGAGATAAGAATAACTCAGCATCTTTTAAATTATTTGTCATAATTGCAGATGATAACCCTTGATCAACCTCATTTTGAATTTCAATTGCATTTTCTATATCTCCAGAATATTTAATTAGATATAATATTGGAGCAAACGTTTCTGTGTGAACAATTTTTAAAGAATGATCAACTTCTGCAATAACTGGTTTAACATAACATCCACTTTCATATTGATTCCCAGATAATACACCACCCTCAACTATCCAATTGCCTCCTTCTTTTTCAATTTGAGATAAAGCTTTTTCATAGGATTTTACTGCATCTAAATCAATAAGAGGTCCAACATGCATGTTTGAATCAAGTGGATCACCAATTTTAATTTGACTGTAAGCTTTAACTAAAGCATCTTTAACTTTTTTATATACTTTTTCATGAACAATAACTCTTCTTGTTGAAGTACATCTCTGTCCACAAGTTCCGACTGCACCAAAAACAGTTCCCATAATTGTCATCTTTAAATCAGCATTAGGGGTCACTATAATTGCATTATTGCCTCCAAGCTCAAGTAAAGTTTTACCTAATCTAGCTCCTACTTTTTCAGCAACAATTTTCCCCATTCTAGTTGATCCAGTTGCAGATAAAAGAGGTATATTTTTAGACTCAGATAATAACTCACCAATTTTATAATCACCATTAATTAAACATGAAACACCTTCTGGAATATTATTTTCTTTGAAAACTTCACCAATTAATTTTTGACAAATTATACTACATAAAGGAGTCTTTTCACTTGGTTTCCAAATTGTCACATTACCGCATACCCATGCTAATGCAACATTCCAACTCCAAACTGCTACAGGAAAATTAAATGCAGAAATAATGCCAATTACTCCAAGTGGATGATATTGTTCATACATTCTATGTGTAGGTCTTTCAGAGTGCATTGTTAGTCCGTGTAGCTGTCTTGAAAGACCAACTGCAAAATCACATATGTCAATCATTTCCTGAACTTCACCAAGTCCCTCTTGATATGATTTACCCATTTCATATGATACTAAAGTTCCTAGTAATTCCTTTTCTTCTCTTAACTTATTTCCAAATTGTCTTACTAATTCCCCCCTCTTTGGAGCAGGAATTTTTCTAAAATCATCAAAAGCTTTCTTGGAAATTTTAATGATATCATCAAAGTCTTTTTTTGAACCACAAGATACTTCTCTAATTAACTTACCATCAACAGGAGATATACTTTCAATTACTTCTCCTGAACCAAACCAATTATTTCCAGTAGAACATCCGTTTGTTAATTGATCAATACCATATTTACCAAATAATTTGTCTAAACTTTTCATAACTATATTTTTGATACACGAACAGTATTTACCATACCTTTTTTTTCAATTGGCATTGATGTAAGGTTTATAACTTTATCATCCTTTTGCAAAAGACTGTTTTTAACAGCAATTTCATTAATTTCTTCAATTGTTCTATCCGTGCTTTCTGTACCATTATAATAGAATGCTTTTACCCCCCATAACAAATTAAGCTGGGTCAATATTCTTTTATTTGATGTAAAAACTAGAACATGGGTTTTAGGTCTCCATGATGAGATTTGATATGCTGTATAACCACTATTTGTTAAGGTGCTAATTGCTTTTGCCTTTGTGTCATTAGCAATTTTAGCTGCATAATAACAAACTGATTTTGTTATGAACCTTTCTGATTCATAATCAGTTGGGTGTTTATGTTTTAAAGAGATTAAATCAGAATTCTCAACTTTACCTATAATTTGAGAGATTGTTCTAATTACTTCAACAGGATGTTCTCCAACCGAGGTTTCTCCTGAAAGCATTACTGCATCTGCGCCATCCATAATTGAATTTGCAACATCATTTACTTCTGCTCTATTTGGGTTTAAGCTTTTCATCATGCTCTCCATCATTTGAGTAGCAATTATTACAGGTATCCTAGCTTTTTTTGCCTTATTAACTAATTTTTTTTGAATAAGCGGGACTTCTGCAGCGTTAATTTCAACTCCAAGATCACCTCTAGCAACCATAATACCACTAGCATATTTCATGATTTCATCAATATTCCTAACCCCTTCAGGTTTTTCAATTTTGGCAATTACTGGGATTCTGTGATTTGTATTTTTATCTAATAATTTTATTAATGATTCTATATCAGATCCATGCCTAACAAATGAAAGTGCAATCCAATCCACATTTTGTTTTACAGAAAAAATAGCATCTTCAATATCTTTCTCAGTTAATGCAGGTTGGGAAATATTAGTATTAGGTAGATTAAATCCTTTATTAGAAGATAGAATTCCACCTTGAATTACTTCAGCTATTATTTGATTTTTTTTGTCTATATCAATAACCTTAAGAATAATTTTGCCATCATCAATAAGAATCTTTTCACCTTTTTTAATATCCTTATAAAGATTATTATAATTAAGGTATAATGTCTTGTTATCCCCTTTAAACTCTTTACCGGTCTTAATAAATATATTGTCTCCATCTTTGAGTTTTGTATTTGCTGAAACTTCACCTATCCTAAGCTTAGGCCCTTGTAAATCTGCAAGAATTGCAGTATTTGTAGATAATGAATCATTAACTTCTCTTATTTCCCGAATCATTTTTTCTGCTTCTTTGTGAGTTGAATGTGAAAAGTTAATTCTTAATACATCAACACCTTCTTTAATAAGACTCTCAATACTTTCAGCCGATGATGAAGCTGGACCAAGCGTAGCAATAATTTTTGTTTTTTTTATCCTCTTCATATTTCAAAATTAAAATTTTCAGAAGTTTGTTTACCAGGTAATCTATAAGAAAATGATATATGTGGAATTTTTGACATTTTTTCAATCAAATTTGATGTTGAAAAGTAACAGTTTTGTTTAATAAAGAAGTCAACTTCTTTATGTGATCCAATCAAAGATAACTCTTTTGAGTTTGTGAAACTAAAAAGAGAATCTTTAAGTTTAGACTTATCACCTTTAATAACAAATTTATTTTCAAAAAGTTCAAAATCAATTCCTTTTTCATTTATTTTCCATTCATAACAAGGAACTTTATGTTCACCATCAATATGAATATCATTTTTTGATCTTTTAAAATTTGTATAACAGTATTTATTTATTTGGAAGGCAAGTGAGTAAATTTTTAAAGTAGAATGTATAGCAATTAATTTGTAATTATCCTCTTTTGCTGGTTCAAGTTTGAAAATTTTTTTGATAACTCAACGAATTATTATTTGAACTTTTTAAATATAACACATGCATTGTGGCCACCAAATCCAAATGTATTTGACATTGCAATACTTATGTCTCTTTTCTGAGGTGAAGAGAAAGTAAAGTTTAGTTCAGAATCAATATTATCATCATCATTAAAATGATTTATAGTTGGAGGTACTATACCATATTTCATTGATAGTACACATGAAATAGATTCAACAGCACCAGCAGCTCCTAATAAGTGACCTGTCATTGATTTAGTGGAATTTATATTTAAATTGTATGAATGTTCTTGAAAAACATTTTGAACTGCCTTAGACTCTGCTACATCTCCTAGTGGAGTAGAGGTGCCGTGCATATTGATAAGATCAATATCAGTATGATTTAGACCAGCATCATCCAAACAGTTTTTCATAACTTTAATTGCACCTCTTCCATCTGGATGTGGTGCAGTCATATGATAGGCATCACATGATAACCCACCTCCAGCAAGCTCTGCATAAATTTTAGCCCCTCTATTAATTGCATGTTCATATTCTTCTAAAATTAATGCTCCAGCACCTTCACCTAGCACAAATCCATCCCTGTCTCTATCAAATGGTCTAGAAGCTGATCCTGGATCGTCATTTCTTGTAGACAACGCGTGCATAGCATTAAAACCAGCTACACCAGCAATTGTTACTGGTGCCTCTGAGCCACCTGCAACAATTACATCAGCATGACCAATTCTAATATAATTTAATGCATCAATTAAAGCGTTAGAAGATGAAGCACATGCAGAGACAGTTGCATAGTTTGGACCCTGAAAACCATACTTCATTGCTATGAGACCTGGGGCAATATCTGGAATCATTTTTGGAATAAAGAAAGGGTTAAACCTAGGAGTTCCATCTCCATCTGCAAAATTTAAAACTTCATTTTGAAATGTTTCTAAACCTCCAATTCCAGCCCCCCAAATTACACCTATCCTATCATAATTTGGGCTACTATCAATTAATTTAGAGTCATTAATTGCCTCACTAGCAGCAACGATTCCATATTGAGAAAAACGATCGTATCTTCTATATTCTTTTTTTTCAAAGTGGTCTGCTGGATCAAATCCTTTTAACTCACAGGCAAACTTTGTTTTAAAATTTGTGGCATCAAAATGAGTAATATTAGCACAACCGCTAGTACCACTTATAAGACCGTTCCAATATGATTCTAGATCATTACCAATTGGAGTTAAAGCTCCCATTCCAGTTACTACAACTCTTCTTGATGTCATCAATTAAATTTATTTTGATTTTTCTATAAACTCAATAGCTTGACCAACAGAAACAATGTTCTCTGCTTGGTCGTCTGGTATTTGAATATCGAATTCTTTTTCGAATTCCATAATTAATTCCACAGTATCTAGAGAATCTGCACCAAGGTCATTTGTAAAACTTGCCTCAGGAACAACTTCATTCTCATCAACCCCTAATTTATCTACTATTATTGCTTTTACTCTTGAAGAAATATCTGACATAATATATTTATTTATGAGTTCAGTTGATAAAATTAAAAAACTTTAATCAAAACTCGTGTAAAATTCGAAATTATACCTTTATTTGTTAAATAAAAAAGTTTTTCATAAAAGTTATGAACCGCTCAAATTATTTATGAATAATAAAATTGTAGTTTTTATATCTGGCAGGGGTTCGAACGCCAAAAATATTATCAATTACTTTAGTGATAATAGTGATTTTCAGGTTTCACATGTCTTCTCAAACAATAAGTATTCTGATTTTGTTAATTATATAAAAAGCACAAATGTTCAATACTTTTTATTTGAAGAAGCTGAGATTAGTGGTAAGGTTTTAAGTGAGCTAAAAAAGATAAACCCTAAGCTAATAATACTAGCAGGTTTCTTAAAAAAAATTCCTCCTTCATATATAAATTTTTTCAAAAATAAAATTATCAACATTCACCCATCTCTTCTTCCGAAGTATGGCGGAGCAGGAATGTATGGATTAAATATCCATAAAAAGGTAATTGAAAATAAAGAAGTTGAAACAGGTATTTCTATTCATTATGTCTCAGAGGAATATGATTCAGGTAAAATTATATTCCAAAAAAAAATAAAAGTTGATAAATATGACACACCAGAAAAACTTGAAGAAAAAATTCATAAGTTAGAGTATGAATATTTTCCCAAGGTTATAGAATCTCTATTAATATAATTATGAATAAGCCAATTACTATTTATACAGATGGTTCGTCGATTGGAAACCCTGGACCTGGTGGTTATGGAATAGTTATGTTGGTAGAAGGGGAAGATTATAAAAAAGAATTTAGTCAGGGGTTCAAATTAACAACTAACAATAGAATGGAGCTTTTAGCAGTAATAATTGCTCTTGAAAAAATCAAGATTAAAAATTCTAATGTTACTATATTTACTGACTCAAAATATGTTTCAGATGCAGTAGAAAAAGGATGGGTATTTGATTGGGAGAAAAAAAATTTTAAGAACAAAAAAAATCCAGATTTATGGATACGATTTTTACATATTTACAATGAGCATAACATCAAATTTCATTGGGTTAAAGGGCACAGTAATGACTTTTATAATGACAGGTGTGATCTTTTAGCAAATGATGCTGCCAAAAGTTCAAACTTGATTGAAGACTCAGGGTATAACAACTAAAATTAATTAAATGTCAAACAAATCATTATTAATAGTGGCTTCATTAGCATATGATGGAATTGAAACTAGCGAGCAAAAAGTTGATCGAACACTAGGTGGAGCAGGATCATTCATATGTTTGTCTGTAAAACATTTTGAGTGTAATTCTTCAATAGTATCAGTTGTAGGTAATGATTTCCACAACGAAGATCTAGAATTACTAAGGTCCTGTAGTGTGGATATATCAGGAATAGAAATTATAAAAAATGATAAAACTTTTTATTGGAGCTGTATCTATAAAAATAATTTCAAAGATAGAATAACAACAAAAACCGAGTTGAATGTTATGGCCAATTTTAATCCAGTTATATCTAAATCAAATTCAACTCCTGACATTTTGTTACTTGGCAATCTTCATCCTGAAATTCAACTTAATGCTATAAAGCAAATAAAGAAAAAACCTGAACTTATTATTTTAGATACTATGAACTTCTGGATTGAAAACTTTTGGGACACCCTTAAGGAGGTAATAAATAATTCTGACTTAATTTCTATAAATGATGAAGAATCAGAGATGATAACAGGTGAAAAAGATCTTCAAAAAGCAGCAAGAGTTCTTCATAATATGGGTCCTAAATTTGTCATAATAAAAAAAGCGGCAGATGGTGCTGAACTGTTCAATTTTGACAATCAATTTAAGTCAAACGCATTTAAAGTTTCAAAGGTAGTTGACCCAACTGGTGCAGGAGATTGTTTTATAGGAGGTATTGCAGGTTATCTTACTCAATCAGATGAAATTTCATTTGACACTATTAAATCTGCAATTGCTTATGGTACATCAATAGCTTCTTATAATGTGGAAAATATGGGAACAAAAAACTTATTACATTTGTCAATGGATGACATTAAAACCAGAACCAATAAATTAAAAAGTGAGTGATCAGCTAAAACATGAATGTGGAATTTCATTGATCCACTTAAAAAAACCACTTGACTTCTACACGCAGAAATATGGTTCACACATGTATGGTGTAGATAAAATGTTCTTGATGATGGAAAAACAAAAAAACCGTGGCCAAGATGGAGCTGGCTATGCAAGTATAAAATTTGACTTAAACCCAGGACAAAAATATTTTTATAGAGTAAGATCATTTGAACAACAGGCAATTCACTCAATCTTTAAAAAGATTAATAAAAAAATTAATTCATTTATAAAGTCTGAAAAAATTCAAAAAGGTTCCAACTCATTTTACGAACAAACTCCATTTCTGGGTCAAGTTATGTTAGGTCATGTAAGATATGGGACATATGGAAAAAATTCTATTGATTATGTTCAACCAATGATGAGACAAAATAATTGGATGAACAGAAATTTAATTCTTGCAGGCAATTTTAATATGACCAATACAGATCAACTATTTCAAAGTTTAGTTAAGTTAGGACAACACCCAAGAGAACAGTCAGATACGATTACTATAATGGAAAAAATTGGACATTTCTTGGACTCTGAGGTAATTGCAGGATATAATAAATTAAAGAAAAAAGGTGTATCTAAATCTGAAATGCCTCCACTTATCGAAAAGGACTTAAATATTGAGAAAATATTAAAAAAGTCATCAAGGAAGTGGGACGGTGGCTATGTAATAGCCGGTATGATAGGTCATGGAGATTCTTTTGTTATAAGAGATCCTCACGGAATTAGACCTGCATACTATTTTGAAAATGATGAGGTAATTGCAGTAGCCTCTGAAAGACCAGCTATACAGACTGTTTTTGATGTTACATATTCTCAGATTCATGAGATTCCTAGAGGAAATGCTTTAATAATAAAAAAGAGTGGTACTACTTTATTAAAAGAAATTTTAAAACCAAAAGAAAAAAAATCCTGTTCTTTTGAAAGAATATACTTCTCAAGAGGTTCGGATGCTGATATATACTTGGAAAGAAAAATGCTAGGAAGTCTACTCATTCCTCAGATTGAAAAATCAATTAAAAATGATTATAAGAATACAGTTTTCTCATTTATACCTAATACAGCAGAGGCATCATTTTACGGTTTACTAGAAAAAGCTAAAAAGAATAATCTAAGAGTTGAAAAAATTGCAATTAAAGATGCAAAACTGAGAACCTTTATCGCTGCTGATAAAGGAAGAGAGGACCTAGTTGCACATGTTTATGATATAACATATGGTGTTATTAAAAATTCAGATAACCTTGTTATTATAGATGATAGCATTGTTCGAGGTACAACTCTTAGAGAAAGTATCCTGAAAATGTTGGTAAGGTTAAATCCAAAAAAAATAGTTATTGTATCAAGCGCTCCTCAGATTAGATACCCGGACTGTTATGGAATTGATATGGCAAAAATTGAAGATTTTATTGCATTTAGATCAGCTATTGAACTGCATAAAGATAATGGAACAGCAGATAAGATAATTAAAGACACATATGATAAATGTGTTTTATCAAAAGAAAAAGTAGACTATAAAAAAAATCATGTTAAAAACATCTATAAAGACTTTTCTCCTGAGCAAATATCATCAAAAATGTCAGAGATGTTAATAGATTCTAATTCAAAAATTGAATTAGATATAATTTTTCAAAAGGTGGAAAATCTTCATAAAGCTTGTAGCAATCACAAGGGTGATTGGTATTTTACTGGAGATTATCCAACACCAGGAGGAAATAAAGTTGTTAATCAAGCTTTTATAAACTTTGTTGAAGGAAAATCAGCTAGAGCTTACTAATCTATAACAAAAAATAATTACTAAATAAGTTTTATTTATTTAAAAAAAATCCTAAATTGGTTATACCAGAACATAAGTAGGTTAAGTTCATGGTAAGATTTGGGGCAAAAAAGGGGATTCTTCCCCTTTTTTTATTGTAAAAACTTTTTATTCACCTCTTCCCAATTAATTACGTTAAAGAATGCATTTATATAATCAGGTCTTCTGTTTTGATAATTTAAGTAATATGCATGTTCCCAAACATCAAGACATAAAATAGGAACACCTCCACAGCCATTTGGCATTAAAGGATTGTCTTGATTTGCAGTAGAGCATATTTCAAATTTACCATCAGTATGAGCGCATAACCATGCCCATCCTGAACCAAATCTTGTAGCAGCCGCTTTACTGAACTCATCTTTAAAATTTTCGAATGAACCAAAATTTGAATTTATAGACTCACCTATTTCTCCAGCTGGATTTCCACCACAGTTTGGTCCCATTATTTCCCAAAATAGATTATGATTATAATAACCACCACCATTATTTCTTAATCCACTGTTATTAAGGTCAAGAGATTTAAGAATCTCTTCAATACTCTTACCTTCATTTTCAGTACCTGAAATGATATTATTGAGATTATTTGTATAACCATTATGGTGTTTCCCATAATGGATTTCCATAGTTTTTGCATCTATGTTTGGTTCTAATGCATCAAAAGCATAATTTAATTTAGGTAATTCAAAAGCCATAATTTTTTTTTTACAAAATTAGGATTATTTTGTTAAGTATCAATAATCATAAATGAGCTACTCTTATAAAATCATTAACTCATCTGCAGGTTCAGGTAAAACATTCTACCTAGCAATTGAGTTTATAGCTCAACTAATAAATTCAAAAAAAGATGATCATTATAAGTCCATGCTTGCGTTAACATTTACTAATAAAGCATCTGCTGAAATGAAAGACAGAATTTTATCTTATCTAAATATTATAGTAAATGAAAATGAAAATGTTATAATCGATATAGTTTCAAACAAAACCACTCTTAATAAATTAGAAATTAAAGAAAAGGCTTTCACAATTCTAGAAAACATTCTTCTTAACTATTCAAGTTTCAATGTCATGACTATTGACAGTTTTACAAATAATATCCTAAAGTCATTTAAACCTGAGTCAGATATTGAAAAAGATTATTTGGTTGAACTAGATAGTATGGTTTATATTGATCAAGCGATTGATGGTATTTTCGTGGATATTAATGATGATAACTATTTAAAGAATCAATTAATAGAGTTTGCAAGATTCAAAACAACAATAAATAAAAGCTGGGATATCTCTCATGATTTAAGGGAATTTATTGTTTTAATTGATAAAGAATCAAATAGAGATCAGATTCAATACTTCAGTCAAAAGAATAAAGAGTTTTTTTCTCAAATGAAATTAAAGGTTAATAACCTCAAGAATGAGAAGAAAGAATATTTAAGGGATGTAGCAAAAAAGAGTATAGAATTAATATCAAATAATGACCTTGATTTTGGCGATTTTAGGGGAAGTTATCTCCCAAATTATTTGAACAATATAATCTTCAATGATGAACTTTACATAAATGAGTCTATATCTAAATCACTCAATGGTGAGACAAGTTTATATAACAAATCTCTAAGCAATAGTAAGTCTGATATAATTGAAAAAATAAGAATTTCGTTACTAGATAATTACAATGAAATAAACAAAACAATATTAGACGTATTTATTTTAAATTCATTTCTATCTCATTTACCGTCACTATCTCTAATAAACTTATTTGAAAATAAGATTAATAAAATTCAAAGTGATAATAACACGAAATTAATTTCTAAATTTAATTCTGAATTAAATTCACTTGTTAAGTCAAATGATGCTCCATTAATTTATGAGAAGCTAGGCTCAAGATTTTCAAATTTTTTTATTGATGAATTTCAAGATACTTCAGAGCTTCAGTGGGAAAATTTAATTCCTCTAATTTCTAATTCAATTCAAAGTGAGTCTCATGATGGCACTAAAGGTTCTTTATTAATTGTTGGAGATCCAAAACAATCAATTTATAGGTGGAGAGGGAGTAGAATAAATCAATTTGTGAATCTTATTCTTGGAGAATCCAATCCATTCTATATAAATCCAGAAATAGAAACAATTGACACAAATTACAGGAGTTTAAAAAATATAGTTGATTTTAATTCTGAGTTTTTCTCCCACTTGACAAATAGCCTAGATTTAAAAATATACAATTCAAATCTTTTAAATTTCAAACAAAAATCAACAAAAAAAGAAGACGGTTATGTTGAAATAGAATTATGTGATTCAGACACTTTCTATGAAAAGATTAAAAATCAAATACTGGATTTATTAAATCGTGGATATCTTCCTTCAGATATTATAGTTTTAGTTAGAAAAAATAAATATGCAAAAGAGTTAATACTTAATATTGATTCACCAGATTTTGATCTAGTCTCAAGTGATATTTTGCAGATAAAAAATTCAGAAATTGTTCAATTTGTTATTTCAATATTTAAGTTAAGTATCTATGGAAATAATTATAGTGAAAGAAAAAATATTGTTGAATTTCTGTATAAAAAAAACTATTTTGAAGGAGATTATCTCACACTAAATGATTGTTTCTTTGACAATCTCAATAAGGTAAATATTTATGATTTCCTTAGTAGGATTTCAAAAGAAAAATTTGATTTAAACTATTTTCTAAGACTTAATGTTTTAGACTCTGTTAAATATTGTTGCTCAATATTTGAAATTGATTTAAATAATATTTTTTTGGTAGCATTTATAGATAACATATTTGAATTTCTTGAAAAATCTAATGACTCAGTAGATGAGTATTTAAATTATTGGACTAAAAATTTAGATAAAATAAATCTTAGTCTTCCCGATGATCAAAAGTCAGTATGTATATCAACAATTCATAAATCTAAGGGTCTTGAATATCCTGCAGTAATACTTCCAATATATAATGATAAGTTAGATGAAAATAGTTTTAATGATTCTTTATGGATCTATGAACCTTTCAGTGAAATTGAATCTTTAAAGTGGATGTTAATTAAAAGGATAAAAGACTTGAATCAAAATGGGCATAACCTTAAAGAAGTATATGACAGTTCAGTTCTAAATAACTATATTGATTCAATCAATCTTTTATACGTTGCATTTACTAGGGCTGAACAAGAGCTTTATATTTTAGCAAATAACAATAAAGTAACCCCTAACAGTATATCTTTCCTTATTAAAGAGTTTCTGGATTACAAGTCATGTAAAAATAATTTTTCGTTTGGAAAAAAAATAAAATCTGATATTAGGTCAGATAATAAAGAAAAATTAGACTTAAGTGGTAAAATAAAAATTATATCAACTTCAGGAAATGTCAGTCAAGCTAAATATATTTCTGATACCCTTTCAACAATATACAATAAAAATAATACAGCAAAAGTATATGTCTTTTTTAGCAATCATAAATTAGCTAATCTAGTGAACCTCTTTAATTCAAATTATATAAGTATGTCATCAAACTATCATATTTTGGATTATGATAATTCAAAATATGATCATGTCATAATTAGTAATATGAATGAAGGTTTATTCCCATTTCATAAGATAAATAATGATCATGTGTCTGAAACAAAAAAAAAGGAATTTGAAAACTTGAACCTAATTGAGAAGGAAAAAAATATTTCCAATTTATTTTATAGCCTTATTGAAAACTCAAAAGAAGTACATCTAACTTTTGATTCAGATCTATCATCACTTATAAACGGTGAAAAAAGTAGATTTATAAAACAACTAGAGCTCTTAGATACAAATTATACTATATCTAATAATTCAATATCTCAAAAAATAATATTTGACAATCAAATTAATGAGGAAATAAAACGAGATAAAAGAATTGATCAAAAAATAAATGATATTTTAAAGTTAGGAATTTCAGCATCCACATTAAACTTATTTATTAAGAATCCATATTTATTCTATGAACAAAAAGTTTTAGGAATAGACGATATTGAAGATTCAAAATATTTAAATTATATGGATCAAGGAACATTGATTCATGAGGTAATTGAAAAACTATATAGTCCATTTAAACAAATAGATCTTGAGTTAAAGCATATTGAAAAAATGAGTAGAAATATAGATAACCAAATTACTGAATCTTTCATTGATCTATATTCCAAGAAACCAGAGGGTAAAAACTTAATTTTTTTAGAAATCGTTAAAGACTACATAACTAATATTTTAAATTTTGAAAAAGAACAATTGAATAATAAAAATGCTCATATTAAGATTTTATCATTGGAAGAAAGACTGTCATCTGAAATTACTGTAAATAATAAAACAGTTAAAATAAACGGTATTATAGATAGAATTGATTTATTTAATGGAAAATTAAGAGTTATTGATTATAAGTCAGGATTTGTAAATCCATCAATACTAGATATAAAAAATCTACATAAAATTAAATTAGACTACAGATATTCAAATTTGCTACAATTACTTATCTATAAATTACTTGTATCAAATAATTATAAAAATCTGGATATTGGCCAAATAGGAATTTATTCAGTGAAAAAAAGCACTTCTCCATTTATTTCAATTAAAAATCATGATCAAATAAACATAAAAGAGGTAGAAAAACTATTAATTGAGATTATAAAGGATATAATTGAAACAAATGAATTTATTAATACGGAAAATCCTGCATAACAATATCTGAGACAATTTTTCCAGATATTAATGATGGAGGTACACCAGGTCCTGGCACAGTAAGTTGACCGGTAAAATAAAGACCCTTAACTTTTTTACTTTTAATCTTAGGTTTAAAAATTGAAGTTTGAAATAAAGTGTTAGCTAATCCGTAGGCATTTCCTCTGTATGAATTATAATCACCTATAAAATCTTTTACACAGAAAGACTTTTTATAGACTATGTGATCTAAAATTTTTTCACCACTAATTTTTTCAATTCTATCAATTACAATTTTAAAATACCTCTCCCTTATTTGATCATTATCTTCTAATCCTGGAGCAATCGGTATTAAAATAAAGCAATTTTCATGTCCACTTGGAGCCATATCACTATCTGAAATAGATGGAAAATTCACATAAAAAAGAGGAGATTCAGGCCACTTTGGATTATCATAAATCTCAGATGCATGTTTGTTAAAATCTACATCAAAAAAGAGATTATGGTGATTTAATTTTTTTACTTTTTTATCAAGGCCTAAATAGAATAGTAATGAAGAAGGTGCAAAAACTTTCTTTGACCAAAAGCTTTCCGAATAATTTCTAAGTTCTTTAGGTAAAAGAGTTTCAGTATGGTTATAATCAGCACCACTTATTATGATATCAAATGAAAAAAATTGACCATTGCTTTCAACACCTTTTATTTTATTTGCATCTACAACTAAACTATCGACATTATGATTTGACTTTAATTTTACTTTTTTCTCAATAGCAAGCTCAATCATCGATTCAATTACTCTATACATTCCACCTTTTTCTGGAAACCAAGTTCCAAGTCCAAAATCAGCATGATTCATTATATTATAAAAAGCAGGAGTATTTTCTGGTTTTGCTCCTAAAAATAGAACAGGAAATTCAAGAATTTGACGGAGTTTTTTGTTTTTAAAATATTTAGCGACCTCAGACTTTATATTTGTCAAAAAATATCTAATTCTTGTAATTGTTTGAAAGGTAATTAGCTCAAAAATTGATATTCCTGGTTTATAAACAATCTTATCCATTGCTATTGAATAATTTTTGTTTGCTTGACTCATAAATTTTTTTAAACTTTTTGAAGCACCTTTTTCGTGTTCATCAAAAGTTTTACATATTGAATCAATGTCTCCTTTGATTTCTATTGAATCATTTGATCCAAAATAAACAGTATATGCAGGATCTAATTTTTTGATATTGTAATAATCACTTACCTTCTTGTTAAAGTCATTAAAATATTTTTCAAAGACATCGGGCATCCAATACCAAGATGGGCCCATATCAAATGTGAATCCATTGGCTTCAAATTTTCTAGCTCTTCCACCAAATGAAGAGTTTTTTTCAAATACAGTTACATCATAACCCTTATCTGCCAGATAAGTAGCAGCAGAGATAGAGGAGAATCCAGAACCAATAATTAGAATTTTTTTAGTCATTTTTAGTGGTGACGTAGTCATAAACTATAGACCCAAGGACTACAATCATTGATAGAATAACTATAAAAGCAACAAACGATTTACTCATGTTAAAAATATTGAATGATAAAAGTATAAAATATCGTAGATTTAGTTTAATTATGATTGGAATTTTAGATAAGAAATTTTTATTTGCAATAATTATATTAACATCTTGTAATCAAAAAATTGAATCTAATACTGAAACCTCAGTTGATGAAAATCAATTAGATATAATTGAGTATGAAATTCCTATAACATTTGAAGAAGACTTTGAAACTAAGTACAATTTAGATGATTGGACTGAGTTCAAAATTCTTAAATATAATATTCTAGTTCTAGCAAATTCAATTTCTGGATATAATGAAAATGATGCAAAATATCTTGAAGATATATTAAATAAATTGGGAAATAACTCAAGAGAGATCTTGAAATCGGAGTTTGATTTATTTATTAGTAGCCCCGAGATTAAAGGGCGACTTAAGCTACTTGATATTCAAATACAAAAAACCAAACACAATCTATCACAGTTTAATAAGAGCGAGGGACTGGAAGAACTTAATAAAATTTTTGTTTTTTACAACTACTCAGCTAATATGATAGAATCAATACTAGTAAATTCTATGAATTAGGATTACCATTTAGTTTATTTAATTGCAGGTCTATCTCAGAATCTTCAATTTTTCTAAATAACATTTCTATTTTATCAATTTTAAAACTATAGTCAATATTTTCAGAGATATTATCTAACATATCCCAGCTAAAATTATTTAGCCCAATCATTTTCATTAATTTATATGATGTAAAAGGAATAAATGGTTCAGAAAGAACTGATAAATAAGTAATTATAATATAGGAAGTTTGAAGAATTTGTTCTACTCTTTCAGGATCAGATTCTTTAATTTTCCATGGCTCTGTTTCTGCAAGATGTTTATTCCCAACTCTTGCTATGTTCATTAAGTTTTTAACTGCTTCTCTAAATTTAAATTCATTTAAGCTAAGTTCAATTTTACTCTTTAAGGATTTGACTTCATTTAAAACTAATTCATCAGTATTATTTTTTGAATCTGGATTTGGTATTTTACCATCATAATATTTATTTATTAATGAAAGAACTCTATTGGTGAAATTTCCATAAATAGCTACTAATTCACTGTTGTTCCTAACTTGAAAGTCTTTCCAAGTGAAATCATTATCTTTTGTTTCAGGACATGTAGATGTCAATACATATCTTAATACATCTTGCATGTTTGGAAAATCAATTAAATATTCATGAAGCCAAACTGCCCAGTTCCTAGATGTTGAAATCTTATTGCCTTCAAGATTTAGGAATTCATTTGCTGGAACATTTTTTGGTAGAATAAAATCGCCAAACATTCGAAGCATAATTGGAAAAATTATACAATGAAAAACAATATTGTCTTTACCAATAAAGTGAATAAGATTAGTTTCTGGATTTTTCCAATATTTCTCCCAATCTTTATTATTTTTTTTTGCCCATTCAATCGTAGAGGATATATAGCCAATAGGTGCCTCAAACCACACATAAAGAACTTTACCATCCTCATCATCAACTTTTACTGGTATACCCCAATCTAAGTCTCTGGTAACAGCTCTTGGTTTTAAACCATTATCTATCCAAGACTTTACTTGTCCTACAACATTTGTTTTCCACTTATCTTTATTTTCAACAGTTATCCAATTTCTGATGAATTCTTCAAATTCGTCAAGCTTAATATAGTAATGTTTAGTGTCTTTTAATACCGGTGTTGAGTCTGAAATCGCTGATCTGGGGTTGATTAGCTCTTCAGGACTAAGTGTCGCACCACATTTTTCACATTGATCACCATATGCTTCATCAAATTTTCCACAAGGACACGTACCTACAATATATCTATCTGCAAGGAATTGATTCTCATTAACATCGAAAAACTGTTCTGATTTAATAAGTGAAAAAAGATTTTTTTCTTTAAGATTCTCAAAAAACTTTAGAGAAGTTTCATGATGGACTTTACTTGATGTTCTTGAATAATTGTCAAATAAAATTCCAAATTCATCAAATGATTTTTTGATCATTTTATCATATTTATCAATTAACTCCTTTGGAGAGATTGAAGCTTTTTTAGATGCTAAGGAAATTGCAACCCCATGTTCATCACTTCCACAGATAAATGCAACATCATTATTTGTAAGTCTTTTGTATCTAGCAAAAATATCAGCAGGAATATAAACACCAGCTAGATGGCCAATATGTATTGGGCCATTTGCATATGGAAGTGCTGCTGTAATTGTAAAAGTTTCTTTATTATTTGACATTGAAACTCTTGATAAATATTCAAAATCAATCCAAGATAAAATATTAAATTAGTAATTGAAACTATTCCTAAATGTTTTTAATTTTTGATACTGAAACTACTGGACTTCCAAAAAAATGGAGTGCTCCTTTGACAGATTTTGACAACTGGCCAAGAGCAATTCAGATAGCTTGGCAGGTTCACGATGAAAAAGGAATTTGTGTTTCAAATCAGAGTCACATTATTCATCCAAAAGGGTTCACAATACCTTATGATTCTGAAAAGATTCATGGTATTTCAACTCAGCTTGCCAAAAAAATTGGAGTAGAAGTCGAATTTGTTCTTGAAAAATTTAAAGATGATCTAAGCAAGTCTAAGTTTATTTGTGGTCATAATTTAAATTTTGATGAAAAGATTTTAGGCTCTGAATATCTTAGAATTGATGGAAAAAATCCACTTCAAGATTTTCCAAAAATTGATACCTGTACAGAGGAAACAGCTCAAATATGTATGTTAAAAGGCGGAAGAGGTAGAAGATTTAAACTTCCAACTCTAATTGAGTTATATAGTCATCTTTTTAACCAGAAATTTGAGTCAGCACATAATGCCTCTGCTGATGTTGAAGCTACTGCACTTTGTCTATTTAAACTTTTAAAAGATAAAAAAATTCATCCTGCATCACTTTCTGATAATGAAGATATTTACATGAACTTATCAGATTTAGATCTTGAAAAAGTTAAAGCTCAAGGAATAGATCATCTTAATTTATTTGAAGAATCTAAGAAGTTAAAATCAGATGAACAGATAGATAAAACTGACTCCTCAATAACTAATGAAGAATTAAAAGAAGATTTTGAATTTGCTCATCTTCATGCATACACTCAATTCTCAATTTTACAGTCAACATCCAGGATTTCAGATTTATTAAAACAATGTATTGACTTTTCACACGATGCTATTGCAATTACTGATAAGTCGAACTTAATGGGAGCATTTCACTTTATAAAAACTCTTAAAAATTATAATGAAAATCTAAAGGATGGTCAAAAGTATATTAAACCAATTGTTGGGTGTGAATTTAATATATGTGAAAATCATTTAGATAAATCTAACAGAGATAATGGATACCAAATGGTTTTTTTAGCAAAAAATAAAAATGGTTTTAGAAATTTATCAAAATTAAGTTCCATAGCTAATATTGAGGGTTTCTACTATGTTCCAAGAATTGATAAAGAAATCTTAAAAACCTACTCTGAAGATTTAATTGTCTTATCAGGAGGATTAAATGGAGAGATTTCCTCCAAAATCTTAAATCAAGGCGAAGAAAAAGCGGAAGAATCTTTAAAATGGTGGATAGAAAATTTTAATGATGACTTTTATTTGGAAATCCAAAAACACAAACAAGAAAATGAAGACTATATAATTCCAATTCTTAAAGATTTTAGTATAAAGTATGGTGTAAAACTTATTGCAACTAATAATTCTTATTATACCTCTAAATCTGAAGCAAATGCTCATGATATTTTATTATGCGTTAGAGATGGTGAAAAACAATCTGTTCCAATAGGAAGAGGTAGAGGGTTTAGGTACGGTCTCCCAAATGAAGAATACTATTATAAATCTAAAGACGAGATGTTTAAGATTTTTAATGACATACCTGAGAGTATTTATAATATTTCAGAAATAATTAATAAAGTTGACTCATTTGATCTTGCAAGAGAAGTTTTACTGCCTGATTTTCAAGTTCCAAAGAAATTTATGCAAAAGGATGATTTTGACAATCAAAAAGGTCAAAACTCATATCTAAGACATCTGACTTATGAAGGAGTTAAAAATAAGTATGGTAAGATTTCAAAAGATCTTCAAGAACGAGTAGATTTTGAGTTAGATGTAATCGCAAAGACTGGTTACCCAGGATACTTCCTTATTGTTCAAGATTTTATTAATGCTGCAAGAGAGATGAATGTATCTGTAGGTCCCGGTAGAGGTTCAGCAGCTGGCTCTGTAGTTGCCTATGCTCTTGGCATAACCAGTATAGATCCAATAAAATATAATTTACTTTTTGAAAGATTTTTAAATCCAGACAGAGTAAGCCTACCAGATATTGACATCGATTTTGATGATGAAGGAAGAAATAAAGTTATTGAATATGTAGTAGAAAAGTATGGCTCTGACCAAGTTGCACAGATAATTACGTATGGAAGAATGGCTGCTAAATCGTCAATACGAGATACAGGAAGAGTTCTAGATTTATCACTATCTGAAGTTGACAGAATTTCAAAATTAGTTCCAAATATGAAACTAAATGATATATTTTCTATGAATGAGTCTGATTTAAAATCAGAATTAAGAACGGATGAATTTAGCAGGGTTTCTGAACTAAAAAAATTATTTAAAGCTTCTGACTTATCTGCACAAACTTTGCAACAAGCAAGTTTACTTGAAGGATCATTAAGAAATACTGGAATTCATGCATGTGGAGTTATAATTACACCAAGTAATATATCAGAGTTTGTTCCAATTACTAGAGCTAAAGATTCAGATTTTTATGTCACACAATTTGATAATTCAGTTGTTGAGGATGCAGGATTACTTAAAATGGATTTTCTTGGTCTTAAGACTTTGACTATCATTAAAGATACTGTAAAGCTAATTAAGTATAAATATGATATAGATCTTGATCCAGAAAAGTTTGAACTGGATGATAAGAAAACATATGAATTGTTTCAAAGAGGTGAAACAGTTGGTATTTTTCAGTACGAATCACCAGGAATGCAAAAGTATTTGAAAGATCTTAAACCCACAGATTTTAATGATCTAATAGCCATGAATGCTCTTTATAGGCCTGGTCCTCTTGAATATATTCCATCATATATTTCAAGAAAAAATGGTTCTGAACCAATCACCTATGACATTCCTGAAATGGAGGAGTTTCTTCAAGAAACATATGGTATAACAGTTTATCAAGAGCAAGTAATGTCACTTTCTCAAAAAATTTCTGGGTTCTCAAAGGGTGAAGCTGATCTTCTTAGAAAAGCAATGGGTAAAAAAATATTTTCATTAATTGAAAAATTAAAACCTAAGTTTATGAAAGGTGGTCAAGAGAATGGATATACAATAGAAGTTTTAGAAAAAGTATGGAAAGATTGGGAGGCATTTGCTTCATATGCGTTTAATAAATCTCACTCTACATGCTACGCTTTGATTGGATATCAAACTGCATTTTTAAAAGCAAATTATCCATCCGAATATATGGCAGCAGTTTTATCTAATAACATGAATGATATAAAACAAGTAAGTTTTTTTATGGAAGAGTGTAAAAGAATGGGTATTACAGTATTAGGTCCTGATATAAATGAATCATATTACAAATTTAATGTTAACAATGATAAAGCAATTAGATTTGGAATGGGTGCTGTAAAAGGTGTTGGAAAAGGTGCTGTTGAGACAATTGTGGAGAATAGAAAAGACGATAAATATGATGATATATTTGATTTTGCAAAACGAATAGATCTTAGATTAGCAAATAAAAAGACTTTTGAAAACCTTGTTTTGGCAGGGGGTCTAGACTCATTTAAACTTAATAGATCTCAATATTTTAACCTAGACAATGAAGGTTTAAGTTATATTGAAAAAGCTATAAAATTTGGTTCAAAATATCAAGAGTCTGTTAATTCATCACAAATAAATCTTTTTGGAGAGGATAGCGATGACATGTCAATTAACCCTGTTATACCTGAATGTAATGAATGGATAAATTTAGAGAAATTAAAAAAAGAAAGAGAAGTTGTTGGTATCTATATTTCAGCTCATCCATTGGATGACTTCATAAGAGAATTAAATAACTTTACCTCTACAGGATTAAATACCTTAAATGATCTAAATAAACTTATAAATAAAGATTTTTATGTTGGAGGAATAATAAACGAGGTTGAACATCTTGTGTCAAAAACAGGTAATGGATTTGCTGTTTTTTCATTTGAAGATTATAATGATCAGTATAAGTTTAGAATATTTGGTGAAGAATATCTCAAGTATAAACATCTACTTGAAGAAAATAAAATTCTTAGATTGAGACTGACTGTTAGAGAAGGATGGGTTAATAAAGATACGGGAAGAGTTGGTGAGCCAAGAATTCAATTTTTGAATGTAGAGCTAATGGATGGTATAATTGACTCTAATTCTAAAAAAATTACACTTAGAGTTGATTCAACTGCAATAGTTAATGATGATATAAAAAAACTAAAATCTACTCTGTCTAAATTTAAAGGTTCAAGTCCAGTCTATTTTGATATACATGATTCTAAAAATGAATTTAAATTAAATATGATATCTGAAGACACTAAGGTTAATATATCTAAAGAACTACTGATATCACTTGAAGAAGACGAGTTTTTATATAAATTAAATTAATTCAAATTGTATTTCTTTGAATAATAAATATTAGATTTGCTGCTTAAAATAATTATTATGGCATTAGAGTTAAATGATTCAATATTTGAAGAAAAAGTTTTAAAATCAGACAAACCTGTACTTGTTGATTTTTGGGCAGAATGGTGTGGGCCATGTAGAATGGTTGGACCTATTATTGATGAGTTAAGTAAAGAATTTGAAGGTAAAGCTGTTGTTGGAAAAATTGATGTTGATGCAAATCAAGAATTTGCCGCAAAGTATGGAGTAAGAAATATTCCAACTGTGTTGTTATTCAAGGATGGTGAATTAATCTCAAGACAAGTAGGAGTTGCTCCAAAAAAAACATATGAAGATGCAATAAATGCAGCTTTATAAATCAAAATAATTATATTTGCATCCCTTTTGGTCTGGTAGTTCAGTTGGTTAGAATATCTGCCTGTCACGCAGGGGGTCGCGGGTTCGAGTCCCGTCCAGACCGCTCTAAAAAGCTCTTTTTTATAAGAGCTTTTTTTTTAACTTGATATAATGAAAAAGATAATTCTTTTAGTATTCTTCTCCTCAAGTTTATTCTCCCAGATATCTAGTAAAAAAATTGAAAATTGGATATCAAAAAATAATGAATTAGACGGTAGTGTTGTATCTATAGCAGTTAAGCGAATAGATAAAGACAAAAAGATTGTTGGATCAGGAATTGATATCAACATGACTCCAGCTTCAAATGTTAAAATTTTGACGGTACTAGGTTCAATATATTATGGGGACTCCATCCCAATTATAAATTATAAAGTTTATAATGATACTTTGAAAATCTCACCTACAGGTTATCCATTACTTTCACATCCAAAATATGAAGATAAAGATTTAGGAAAATTTTTAAAGAAATTTGAACACATAGAATATCATATCCCAAAAATTGATCTTGATAAATATGGGCCAGGTTGGGCTTGGGATGATTATAATAATTACTACCAAGCCGAAAGATCAGAAATACCGATTTATGGAAACGTAATTCAAGCTGTAAAAAAATCCAATGGAGATATAGAAATTACCCCGGATAAATTTAAAATTGTAATTGATTTTGAACAAAAGATACAAATAGATAGATCAGAGATAGAGAACAATTTTTCTATTAATCCCTCTTTATTGAAATTGGGAGACACAATATATTATCCATTTATTACATCAAGAAAAAACACTGTAAGCTTACTAGAAAATGCTTTAGAAAAAAAAGTAGAATTTAATAAAGAAGAATTAAAAGATTATGATGTACTAAATAGTAGTCAGGTCGATGATATATACTCTGCTATACTTAAAGATTCTGACAATTTGATTTCAGAGAGTATAGCAGCAAATATTTCTTATCGATTAAATGACACTATTTCAGTTGATAAAGGGATAAGATTAATTCAAAATATATCGAAACAGGTAGAATTATTTGATGGATCTGGGTTGTCAAGATATAATTTGGTAACTCCTAAATCAATAATTTCATCCTTACATAATATATATGACTTGATTGGGTTTGATAGAATAAAAAAGATATTTCCTAAAAACTATATAATTCGGCATGAAGAAGATTTTGTATGGGGGAAAACAGGTACTCTTAAAAATAATCACAACTATTCTGGATATCTAATTACTGATAAAAACAGAATATATATTTTTAGTATAATGATTAATCATTTTACTAAAGACTTGAGTAAAATAAAAGAAGTAATAGTTGACTTTTTAATTTATTTGAAGTCAAATTCGTAAAATTTATTAAATTTGCATGTTGTGTGTTGCTATAGGCAACTAAATAAGCTTTCCAATTGGGGGGCTTTTTTTTTAGTCTTCAATCAAAGGCCTCTCAAGATTCTCGCTCTCAATAACAATGCCTGATCTATCAGGATTTAACTTAGTTATATCTTTGTCAATTTTTTTAAATTCATTATTACTTACATTGTAATGATTAACAACAGTACTTAGACTAATTCCTAATTTTTTATGATATGTATAGTAGGCATTTAAATGATTCTCCAATTTTTCAAGGTTAATCATGATCTCTTGAATAGACTCCTCAACCTTCATGTTATTTAGTGCCTTACTGGTGACTTGAAGCATTGGGAATAAACTCATCGGAGAAACTATCATTACCTTTTTTTCATATGCATATGAAACGAGGTCTCTTTGATTAATTTTTAGTGAACCTACCTTATTATTAAGAAGATCTTGATAGAGACCGTCAGCTGGAATAAACATATACGCATAGTCAACAGTACCCTCATTTGGTCTTATATATTTTGATGTTTCGTCAATCCTATTTTTTATATCATTTTTAAATTTTTTCTCTAAATCATTCAACCTCTCAGTATCTGTCTCATCACTTTCTATCATTTTATTATAATTATCTAGTGAAAACTTAGCATCAATTGGTATAATAAATTCTCCAACTTTTATAATAGCATCAACAGCCTCATTATTACTAAAAGAGTACTCCATTTGAAATAGTTGAGGAGGTAAAACGTTTGCTAGTAAGTTTTCTAATTGAATCTCACCTAGGATTCCCCTTTGCTTTTGATTTCCCAGAATTTTTTCAAGGGTTTTCATCTGATTAGCAAATGTTAGGACCTGTTCATTAGTTCCTTTAATTTTTTCAAGTTCCTTAGTAACCTTTTCAAGCGTATCGGACATATTTTTTTGATCTTGCTTTGAATCTTTGATTTGATCTGCTAAATTTTTTGCCGACTCTAACTTAAATGCTTCAATAAAAGATTCAAGCTTAGACTCAAGCTCTTTACTATTATCTTGGGAGTTACTATTAATTTGTTTTTTTATCAAAAAATAAAGCCCAAATATAGACCCTCCAAGAACTATGAAAGTAAATAAATATTCCACTACTTAAATTTAATCAAAACACAATTATAAAAATAGTATTTAAAAAAAACCCTCATCAAAGAGGGTTTTTTTATAAACAAAAGTTTTTATTTACTGAGGAGCAGATTCAGGTTGATAATCGTAGTAACCTGCCATTGGATACATTACATGTGCATATATGGTTCCTCCGAACATTACGTATGGCGCACCAGATGTAAAGTCAGTAGTCATTCCATTCAAAGTTGCAGGATCTGCAGGCATTCTCATTAGATGAGGACCTGATTCAATCCATTGACCTTCTGTAGATTCTTCCTCAGTCATTACACCAGCCATTGTATTATCTTCTCCCATATCTCCGTGTAACATCCATGCATATCCATCTTTATCCATAACAGGAACTTCTCCTGCAAAATATGCACTAATCCATTTGAAAACTTCTGCATCTCCACAAAGAGGCATTGCCTCATGAGCATCTACCCATCCATTCTCTGGATCAGATTGTCCTCTGGGATTTGCTGGTAAACAAGTCCATTCATTAGACCCTTCTCTTAGAAGGTTCCCTCCCATTGCAGGAGGACCATCATAAACTGTTGCATTAGCAGCAATATATGCTGGAGCAGCAGTAGAATATGCCCAGATCTGCCACTCTGCAGATGTATGAGGAGCATCCGGTTCACCAGTTGAACTTGCATTTTCAGCTGGCATTTCACAGCCAATAATTAAAGTTATTGCTATAAGTGAATATATATATTTCATAATATTTTTATTTTTAATAAATCTAAAGAAAAAGGGCCAAGAGACCAAAAAATAAGAAATGTATTATAAGAATATTTAAAGAGACTATGTACTCTTTTTTAATCTTAGATTGATAAATGAAGTGGAATAAGACTGAGAAGATAAACCACCATAAATAATTTGAAAATGGAACTGGATGATTTGCAAACTCCCAATAATCAAGATTCGGTGCACTAATCTCAATTAATAGATCTAACAGAATCATCATTATTGATCCAGTTAGAACCCTTAAAATAATTGATTTTGGGAAAATTTTATGAGCAAAGTTTCCAGTTAAAATTATTAATAAAACCCAATTAAAACCAATTACTATAGGTACATCAAATATCTTAATGCCTAGATTATTGCCATATTTATATTCACCGAAAAAAATTGAAAAATTTACTCCTATAATTTCAACAGTCATTCCCAATAAAAAAATAAAAAATAATCTTATAAGAAACTTTTTATCAATAGAGTTATTTAATATTAATAAAAATAAAGTAATTGTTAGGACATATGGTGTCGATGAAAGAAAAAACTCTTTTTGATCAGATAATATTCCAAAAAATCCACTAACATTTAATAGCCAAACAATAAAAATTGAAAAATTTTTCAATTCTTTATTATCGAGTAACTTTGACATATTAGTTTATTAAATCTGAAACAATTTTTGCTGAATTTAAACAAAGCGGTATTCCTCCACCCGGATGAACGCTACCTCCACAAAAGTACAAGTTATTTATTTTTTTTGAAAAATTGGGATGTCTAATAAATGCAGATTGTAATGAGTTGCTCGAACTCCCATATAATGAACCAAATTTAGAAAGTGTTTCAATCTCAATTTCAATAGGAGTTAATATTTTTTCACCAACTATATTACTTTCAATATCAACTTTTAGAGTTGAACTTATCTTTTTAATGATATTATTTCTTAAGGTCTTCTTAATCTTTTTCCAATCTTGTCCGCTATCAAATGGAGAATTTATGAGTATAAACCAATTCTCACATCCAGTTGGTGCATCTTCTTTTACAATTTTTGATGTTGAGCAGATATATACAGTTGGATCTTCATAAATTGATTTTTTATTGAATATATAATCAAACTCTTTCTTCTGATCTCTACTAAATATTATATTATGGACATTAATATTTGAGAAAGATTTATTCATATTCCAATAAAAAACAACTGCTGAGCTTGAAGGTTGGTAATTTTTGATAAAAAAAGGCTTCTTATATCCTTTTAAAAGTCTATCGTAAGTCAAGTTTATATCCATATTAGAGATTATGATGTCTGCTTTATGATTCATTTTATTTATTGATACTCCTACTGCAGACTTATTTTTAATTATGATACTATCAATCTCTGAATTAAAATGAAATTTCACACCAAGATCAATTGCCAAATTATATAAAGAGTATGAGATATCAGATATGCCTTTTCTTGGCATGAAAACTCCGAGGTCGTGCTCTAAATGTTGAATAATTGACATTATTCCAGAGGTCAAATATGGGCTTGATCCATTATAAGTTGCGAATCTATTGAATAATTGGATTAATTTTTCGTCTTTAAAATATCTTTTATTTAAAGAGTTTAAACTGATAAATATATTTAATTTTAAAAAATTTAAAATTGCTTTTACTGAATCTAGTGATAAGTATGTTGAAATTTTATGTAGTGAATTTTCTAAAAATATTTTTTTTACGAGATTAAATTTTTTCTTCGAATTAAAAATGTATTCTTCAACCATGTTTTCCTCTTTATTAAACTTAGTATGAACTTCATGAATAAACTTTTGACTATCTGAATAAGCATTAAAAATATGACCATCATCCCAAAAATATTTACATGCTATGTCAAGTTTATCGTACTTAAAATATTTGTCAATATTTACTCCTGCATCTTCAAATATATCTTCAATAAGATTAGGCATTGTAAATAATTTTGGTCCAAAATCATGTCTAAAATTGTCAAGGTAAAAATCACTCAGTTTTCCCCCTACATTTTCATTTTTTTCAAAAACATCAACATTATATCCTTTAGACTTTAGTCTTATTGATAAAGCAAGACCAGCAATTCCTGAGCCAATTATTATTACCTTCTTTTTCACTTAAATTCTTTTAAGGATAAAATATTAGATCTAACAAATAGCTCTTCTGAATACCATTTATCTTTTCTAGCTTTATTTATTATTTTTAAATGGTTTTTATCAGAGTAAGCATAATCCTTCATTTCCTGCTCACTTTTCCAAATACTTATAGTTGCCTGTTCTATAATGGGAAGTTCACCTATTCCTTTGTAAAACTCCGCTCCATTATGACTTTTTATAGATTTAGCAGCTAAAGAAGTATTAATTAAAAAATTAATTAGCTTGTTAAATCTTACTCTTGCTCTTGTAAGAACTAAAATCTTTCCCCCACTATATAAACTGGAATTTTTAAAAGGATTTATACCATTCCATAATCCAACAAAATTGTAGGGATCAATTTTAATTTCTATTCTTTTACAGGATTTACTATTAATCTCATTAATGATATTATTCTCATCAATAAATTTTCTTCTATAATGATCATTCTCCCAAGATGAAATCATTACATATGATGAAAAGTCAGGAATTAAACTAAAACCTTCATTAGAGCCAGTTCCCATAAGTTTTATAAACTTTAAACCACTACAATTAAAAAGGTTTTTATTGAATGTATAAGTACCCATGAGCTTAAACATCCAAAGCTTATTTTTACTAAAATAAAATTGATCAATATAATAAGTCAATTAATAAGATTTAGGTATTGAAATATACAAAAAAACCCTACATATGCAGGGTTTTTTGTGGTACCACCAGGAATCGAACCAGGGACACAAGGATTTTCAGTCCTTTGCTCTACCAACTGAGCTATGGTACCAAAAAGCAAAGGCAAATATATTAATTTTAAATAAAGCTCTATTCAAATGTTTCTGTAATTTTATAAAAAAATGAAGTATGAACTTGGTGATTGATATAGGTAATTCGAGAGTTAAATTATTTTTATTTAAAAATGATAAAATAACTTTTCGTAGCATTTGTAATCATAACAAATTAATTAATACACTCCAGACTCTCCCATTTAAAGAAGAAATAATTAATGTTATCTCATCTACTGTTTCAACAAACTATGATGATATAATTGAAATAAACTTTAAAGATTCTAATTATTTTGTATTATCAAATAAAAATTTAAAACTACCTTTTCAAAATAAATACAAGACATTAAATTCATTAGGTCAAGATAGATTAGCTCTAGTTTCATCTGCAGTATTTAATTACCCCAATTCTAACACTTTAATTATAGATATTGGTACGTGTATAACCTATGATTTCGTAGATTGCAAAAACGTATATTATGGTGGTGCTATATCTCCTGGCATTAAATTAAGGTATTCAAGCTTAAATGAATATACTTCAAATCTTCCACTGTTGGAATTCAAAGCAATTGATACATTAATTGGCACAAATACTGAAGATTCAATACATTCTGGTATATACAATGGTGTTGTTGCGGAAATAAATGATCATATTGAAAAGCTTTGTTCTAATTATACTGACCTAAACGTAGTTATAACTGGTGGATCCTCAAAGTTTTTGTTAAATAGGATAAAAAATGCAATATTTGCTGACCAAGATTTTCTTGCAATTGGTCTAAACTATATTATTAATTATAATGAGAACCCATAGAAGCCATCTTTTAATCTTTATAATTATTTTTTTTAATTGCTATGCTTTTTCTCAAAATACTGGTTCACCATATTCTTTAAATGAATTAGGAGAAATTAATTTTCATGGAAACGTATCAAATATTACAATGGGTGGTGTTGATTCATTGATTGATTCACTTGAATTTAATATAAATAATCCCTCGTCGCTAGCAAAACTTCAACTTACAAATTATCATGTTGGAACATTTTATAAGTCTTCGTCCATATCAAATAATTTGAATACTGATAAATTTAACTCTGCGAATATTAATTATATTGCTATTGGTATACCAACAAAAAAATTTGGATTTGGTTTTGGGGTTCTACCTTATTCATCTGTAGGATTTAACTTGCAAACTTCGGATGATTATAATTCTAATTCCAGTCTAATTTCAAGATTATTTTCTGCTGAAGGCAATATAAATAGGGTATTTTTTTCCTTAGGTATGCCATTATTTAAATTCTTTTCTGTAGGAGGATCTTTAAATTATAATTTTGGAAAATTTTCTTATGAAAAATTTAATCAGTACGAAAATGTTAACTATGGTCTATACTCAAATAGTAGTTCAGAAATTACAGGTTTTAATTATATAATTTCTTCAAGCTTAATAATTCCATTAAAAAATGATCTAAAAGCTAGTTTTATATTTAATTACCATCCATCTTCTAAATTAAACTCTTATAATGTTGAATCCCTTTACACTTCGACATCTTCTGCCATAAACCTAGAAACACTTGGAGACTTCATTGATGTTGATCTTAGTTCAAGTGGCCTAGAGAATACTGATCTTATTATTTCTGACAGATCGATTTATTCTATTGGTTTGGAAAAGAAGAATAAATGGTTTTTTGGGCTTCAATATGAAGAAAAATTGTCTTCAAGCTTTGAAAATAAATTCTTAATTATAGATAATATTTCTTATCGTGACTCAAGAGTGTTTTCAATAGGAGCACATTATATTCCAGATGCCTCATCTTTAACTAGTTATTGGAAAAGAGTCAAATATAGATTTGGTATTAGAAATGAAGAAAAAAGTATTTTATTAAATAATTTGCCTGTAAATCAATTTAGTTTAAATTTGGGACTTGGTTTACCCCTTTCAGGGTTTTCGAAAGCTAATTTTGGCCTTGAGTTTGGTACTATTGAAGACGAAAACAAATCTTTAAAAGAAAACTATTTTAGTATAAGATTAGGTTTATCGTTGAATGATATTTGGTTTATTAAAAGAAAGTTTAATTAACTCTTTTTTAAGATATAAAAGATTATATATAGTTAAATTTAAATATGAATCACTTAAAGGTTTTTAAAAGTTTAGTTTTTCTAGTTGTTACCTCCCAATCTTTCACTCAGCTAAGTTCTAACGAATGTATGGAGCAACTTTCAATATTTGCAGAATCTGCAAAAATCAAAAATTATGAAGCTGCTTATGAGCCATGGAAATCTGTCCTAGATAATTGTCCTAAACTAAACGTTGCCACTTATCAATTCGGAGAAAGAATTTTGAAAGATTTTATTTCAAAATCTTCTAATGAAGAAAGCAAAGAAAAATATGTTAATGAACTAATCAACCTTTATGATGCATGGGCTGAAAATTTTCCTACTAGAAAAGGCATTAATCAAATAGGTAAAATATTTAGTAGTAAAGGCCAAGCAATGTTAGATAATGGTATTAAAGATGAAGCTCTTATATATGAAACCTTTGAATATGCATATAATAATGACTCTTTAAGTTTCACAAATCCAAAATCCCTCGCATATTATTTTATAACCGCATATAATTTATATAAATCAGGTTCTAAAATTACCCTCGAAGATTTATTTGAGAAATACGAAGAGCTTACTGAAAAGTTCCAACTCTTGCAAATAAATATTTCAAGAAACTTAGATAAAATTCTTAACAAAGAAGAATCTGGTATTGCATTATCCTCATCTGAAGCTAGAAATAAAAAAATTTATAATACTAACACAAATGCAGTCGGATCTTATTTGAAATTATTAGACCAGACAATTGCAAAAGAAGCTACTTGTGATATTTTAATACCATTATATACCAAGAATTTTGAAGAAAATAAAAACAATTCACTTTGGATTAGAAGAGCAGCTGGCAGATTAGACGGTAAAGATTGTTCTGATAGCCCTCTTTTCGTAACTCTGGTAGAACAACTTCATAGCCTTGAGCCGTCTGCTGACTCAGCCTACTATCTTGGAATTTTAAATGATAAAAAAGGTAATTCAGAAGAAGCATTAAAATATTATCAAGAATCGGTTACATTAGAATCAGATAATTATAAAAAGGCTAATATTTTATATAAAATTGCAGTTAAGTCTAGAAATGCTGGTAGAAGAGTATCTGCTAGAGATTATGCTGAGCAAGCACTATCATATCAACCATCAATGGGTAAGGCTTACTTGTTAATTTCTAATTTATACGCAGACAGTGCCAACGGTTGTGGTGACTCTCAGTTTAACAAAAGAGCAGTTTTTTGGCTAGCTGCTCAAACAGCTAGAAAAGCTGGTAGAGTAGATGCATCTTTGAGGAAATTATCAGATAGAACAGCTGCTGCATTTGAAGGAAGAGCACCAACCAAAACAGATATATTTACAGAAGGTAATCAAGGTTCAACAATTACATTTCCTTGTTGGATAAGAAGGAGTATAAAGGTTCCAACCCTTTGATCAATGAACTATAAAAATCTTGTTGTTATTTCTTTATTACTATCATGTAATACAGATGTTGACTCTGCTTTAGAATCCAATTCCATATATAATAAAGTGCCTCTAAGTATTGCTCAAAATTTTTCTTTGATTTATTCAGATTCAACGATATTAAAGTCCTTAATTACAGGAGAAAAGCACTATGATTTTTCAAATGATGAACTAAATTATTCAGAGTTATATGATAACATAGAACTAATAATTTATGATGATAATAAAACTTCAAATATTAAATCAGATTATGCCATAATTTATAATTTACATAAGTTTATAGAGTTTAATGGAAATGTTAAGATTACTACAACTGATAATGAGATATTAGTTACAGATCAATTATATTATGATACTGAAAATAATTGGCTTTTCACTGAACAAAAATTTGAGTATGCTGATAATACAAATAAAATTATTGGAAATAGACTTGACTCCAACAGAGACTTTACTGATTTGATAACAGGAGAATTAAGAGGTTCAATAAACATAGTAGATTAATGAGAAACTATTTAATATCTGAGATAATTTATTGGGTGATAGCTGTAATATCTATATTTAGCATTTTTGAAAATTGGAATATTGATAAAAATAGAGCATATATTTTTTTAGGATTCGCTATACTCTCTGTTTTTATGGCTTTGTTCAGAAGATATTTTAGAATTAAGTATTCTAAAAAAAAAGATAGATGATAATTTTATTTAGCCTTCTTTCTTCTGCATTTTTCTCAGGAATGGAAATTGCCTATGTTTCATCTAATAGAGTAAATCTTGAAATTGAAAAAAATCAATCAGGATTAATTCCAAAAATACTTTCTATAATTACACAGAATCCGTCAAGATTTATTGCTACAATGCTTATTGGAAATAATTTTGCTCTAGTTATCTATGGTATATTTATGGGGCAATTTATCTTTGATAATATGCCTTATATTAACCTTGCATCACTAAATGAATTATCAGCATTATTAATCCAAACTACTGTATCTACTTTCGTGATTTTGATTGCTGCAGAATTCATTCCAAAAGTAATTTTTCAGATTTATTCAAATCTTTTTATGAAAATTTTTGCTGTTCCAGCTTATATTTTTTATCAGTTATTCTATCCCATCACTAGTTTAGTAACAATTATTTCTAGTTTTATTTTAAAAAGATTTTTTAAAGTAAATGACATATCATCAGAAAATTCATTTTCAAAATTAGAATTAGAAAATTATATAGAAAGTGAAATAGAAAATTCTAATGAAAATCTTGACACTGAAATCGAAATTTTTCAAAATGCTCTTGAATTATCAGAAATCAAAGCAAGGGATATTATGGTTCCAAGAGCAGAAGTTATAGCTATTGATGAATTAACAGACTTAAAAAAAGTTAAGGAGATTCTAATTCAAACAGGTCTCTCAAAAATTCCTGTATACAAAGATTCAATTGATAACATTATTGGTTACCTTCATTCTTTTGACTTCCTTAAAAAACCTGATAATTTAAAAGATTTCATTTTACCTATTGAGTTTATTCCAGAGCCAATGATAGTAAATGATGTTTTAAAACGATTAACTAGACAAAGAAAGAGCATTGCAGTGGTAATTGATGAATATGGTGGAACATCTGGAATAATTACTGTAGAGGATATAATTGAAGAGTTATTTGGTGAAATTGAGGATGAACATGATAATTATGATTATTATGAAAAAAAGATTTCAGAAAATTTATTTGAGTTTTCGGCAAGGTTAGAAATAGAATATTTAAACAAAATGCATAACCTTGATCTTCCAGAGAGTGAGTCATATGACACTTTGGGAGGACTAATTGTTTTTAATAAAGAAGAAATTCCTAATATTGATGATGAAATAATAATTGATAAATACTCAATTAAAATAACTGAAGCAACATCTTCCAAAATAGAAAAAGTACTCTTAAAAAAAATTCAATCAAAATAGCATTTTATAATACTTAATTGTATTTTCGAAAATTATTTGAAACTATGGCTATACTTGGACAGATAAGAAAAAGATCAATTTTTTTAATCCTAGTTATTGGGATGGCTCTTTTTGCATTTGTTATTTCAGGAGTTTTTACATCAAATGGAGGGTTTGGTTCAAATAAACCAATTGGTGAAATTAATGGGGAAGAAATTGACTTCGAAATATTTAACTCTATGGTTGAACAAACTCAAGCTGTTTATGGCTTAAATACTATAAGAGCAGTCAATTTAGCTTGGGAGCAAGGTTTACAAAATCAAATTTTAACTCAAGAACTTGATAAATTAGGTATAGATGCGGGAAAGAATCAATTAGAGCAAATTATTTCTCAAGACCAATCTATTGCTTCAAACCCTATATTTCAAAATGAAATTGGCCTTTTTGATTTTAAACTTTTCTCAAATTATATTTCACAACTCAAATCGACCAATCCATCAATATATAATTCATGGAGGCTTCAGGAAGAAAATTTCATAACTGTTGCAAAACAAAAAATTTATTTTGATTTAATTAGGTCAAGTATTATCCAAACAAATATTGAATCAAAAATTCAATATCATTTAGAAAATGATAAGGTCAATCTTCAATATTTAAGGATTCCATATGAAAACATACCTGACTCTATTTTTAAAATTAAAGATTCTGAAATTTTATCTTATATGAAGAAAAACAAAGATGAATATGAAATAAGTGAATCAAAAGAAATTGAATATATATATATTGAAGACACAGCCTCAGAACTTGATGTAAATAATATTATATCAAATCTTGAACAGCTCAGAGATGGATTCAATCAATTAAACAGGGTTACAAATAATGTTGATTATGTTGAAGGTTTCAAAGACACAAAAGATATATCAGAATTCATTGACATATACTCAGATATAAGTTGGGACTCAATATATGTAACAAGAGAAGATATAAAGAGTGATTATGATGATATACTTTTTGGATTAAACATAGGTCAGGTTTTTGGACCTTACAAGGATGGTAATTTTTACAAGATTTCTAGAATGGTTGGTAAAAAAAGAGAAGGGAACTTAAACAAAATTTTACTAGCAAATGTTGTAAAAGAGATTATACCTTCAAACGAGTCTTCAAATAATAATTACAGGAAAGCATCACAAGCTGAATTTGATGCTAATAATAATCTTCCTCTTAATCAAACTGATAATGCTCTTGCAATTAATAATTTTGAATCATTTGAGGAGTTTGATGAAGGTATTCCAGGAATTAATAATTCTAGACAAATTATTAAATGGTTATATGATAAAGGATCAAAGGTAGGTGATGTTAAAAGATTCGATTTAGCTGATGGATATCTTGTTGCAAAGATTATTCAGTTTAATAAAAAAAGATTAACTAATATTGATAATGTTAGAGATGAAATTTCTGAAATTATTTTAAATGATAAAAAATTTAGTTATTTAAAAAATAAATACAAATCTACCATTGATATTGAATCAATAGCAATTGAAAATAATATAGAGATAGAAAATGCATCTGCTGTTACTCAAAGTGACCCTATTTTAGTTGGAGCTGGTACTGAGCCATATATTATAGGTTCTTCGTTTTCTCTAATGGAAGATGAAATTTCTGAATTGTTAAAGGGAAATAATGGTATATATATAGTTAAATTAAAGTCAAAACAAACTGCTGAAGAGTTTAATTTAAGTCAAGATATAACCAATTCATCAATCGAAAGTGAACTAGAAAGAATGTCTTTATTAATCCCAGAGATTCTTGAATCCAACTCAGAAATTGTTGATAACAGAAGTCTCTATTATTAATTTAATATTACTTCATCAAACTCAAAAATAAAGTTAAATCCTTTATTCTTAAAATATTTTTTAGTTTCAGATTCATTGGATGATGCAAGGATAAAGTCTCCACCCCAGGCACCTAAACTTTTAATTTCACCATTAAAATCATTAAACAGTTTATCCTTAATTTTCTCTTTTGAGATTAATTTTGATATTATATTTTCATGTTCTCTTATAAGTTTATTGAATTCCGATTGATCTTTACATATAATAATCCTTTTTGTAATTTCAGAAATCTCAGAAATACCAATTTTTGAATTTACCTTCTCTTTGAAATCTATTATTTCATCCATGGAATTTTGTTTTTTATTTAGATAGACAAAATATAGTTTATCTTTAAAAGATGGGTTAAAATGAATTTTTTTAATCTCTTTCTTATCATCATATAATCTATATAGTAGCGAGCTATTTGACTCAGCACATGCAATATCATAACCACTTCCATTGAAGAATTTATCATTTAGCTCATATGGGTCAACTCCCGAAAGTTTTGAGATATTATTGATCAATGTTGATGAAGAGCCTAAACCCCAATTCTTATCAAATGTTAATTGAGTATTTATTGTTGAGCCATTTGATTTTAAAAAATTAGTTTCTTTTTCTCTGATGTAACTTATAAGCTCTTTTATAATTTTTGAAATTTCTTTTGATGAAGAATCTAAGATGTCTAGATTATCTTTATCCATTTCACACTTAAACCAAATCTCTTTATCATTATTATAGCTTGTCCAGTTGATAATATTAGAGTCATTGTCATTTATTTCTAAATACTGCCCATAAACTGTCGGTAATGCTAGAGATAATGCTCCATTAAGAACAAAATATTCTCCTGTTATTAAAAGTTTACCATTACTGTAAAATTTCATATTTATTTATTGGATTTAATAAACTCAGAAACTGAGCTATTATTGATCTCTTTGTCTAAAAAATATTTCTTAGCTTTTTTAATCTGATCTTTGTTAGCCTTATTTTTAATCAGGAGGTTGATAAGATGCATTTTCATATGCCCTTGCTGAATGCCGGATGTGATTAATGATTTAACTGCGGCAAAATTTTGAGCTAGTCCAACAGATGCAATAATGCACATGAGATCTTTAGATGATGGATTATCTAAAATTTGTAATGAAAGTTTTACAAGTGGGTGTAGATCAGTTATTCCTCCAACTGTGCCAATAGATAAAGGAATTTTGAGGCTCAATCTAAATTTATTACCGGAGATTGAACATTCAGATAAACTCTGATATTTAGAGTTTGATGATGCATAAGCGTGTATACCAGCTTCTACTGCTCTAAAATCATTTCCTGTAGCAATTAAAATTGCATCTATTCCATTCATAATTCCTTTATTATGTGTGACAGCTCTACTTATATCAATCTTAGCAATGTCAAAGGCATATTTCATTTTTTTAGCAAACTCTTTAGGCTCTATATTTGCAATATCAACTAAATCATTAATATCACATTCTGCATAAGACTCAACAATACAATCAGGTGTATAATTTGATAATATTGACATTATTATGTTGATACTATAATTATTTTTTTTAAAGTACTGATCAGACAGCTCTTTTATTTTTTTTGACATTGATTCAAGACATGAATTAATAAAATTTGCACCCATTGAATCTGAAGTATTAAAATCAACAGATAATTGAAAATAGCTTTTTAGTTCATCTGTTTTATCAATTAGTTGAATAGAAGAGATTCCACCACCTCTCTTTTTCATATTCTTTGTAATGATATCTGTAGATTTTAGGATTTCTTTTTTATTAATTTTAATAAATTCTTCAAGAATATTTTTATCACCATCAAAAGAAAAATGTATTTGCCCCTTTTTTGTAAAGCTCTTAACTTCGGTTTTAAATCCTCCTTTATCAAACCAAAATTTAGCTGCATTAGATAAAGCTGCAACAACGGAGCTTTCTTCTGTTACTAGAGGTATAGTATAAATTTTATCATTAATTAAAAAATTTGGGGAAACAGAATATGGAAGATAAAAATTAGAGATACTATTTTCAGAAAATGAATCATGTATTGCCTGAATATCCTTATTAGAATTTAAATATTTATCAAGTATTAATTTAACTTGATGTGAATTATCAAGAATATTTTTATTTAACCAATCAATCTTTTCAACCCTTGAAAGTTTTGAAAAACCAATTATTTTATTTGGCATAATTTTCTTTTCTTTATGTAAATATAAGTGAAAACAAACTCAATATAATTAAAGCCATCATTCAATGAATAATATTAATCTATTTAATGGAGACGAAATAAATCAGAAAACAATTCTTGGTCATCCGTCTGGTCTTTTTACACTTTTTTTTACAGAAATGTGGGAAAGGTTTTCATATTATGGAATGAGGGCAATCTTAGTATTATTCCTAATCTCTTCAATAGATAATGAAGGCTGGGGTTGGGACAGGGCTGAGGCTTTGGAATTATATGCATTATACACCGGACTTGTCTATGTTACACCAATTTTTGGTGGATTAATTGCAGATAGACTTATTGGATATAGAAAATCTATCGTTGCTGGAGCATTTTTGATGACCCTTGGACATGCAGCTATGGCCCTGGAGGTTTTCTATGATTTCTATCTATACATAGGATTAGCTTTACTTATATTAGGTAACGGTCTTTTTAAACCAAATATTAGCTCAATAGTTGGTCAAATGTATAAAGATGAAGGTAAACTCAAGGATGGAGCGTATACAATTTTCTATATGGGAATCAATGCTGGAGCCTTTCTTGGAATACTTCTATGTGGTTACATAGGTGAAAATGTAAATTGGCATTATGGATTTGGATTGGCTGGAATTTTTATGTTATTTGGAATGCTCCAATTTCATTTCGGTCAAAACATATTTGGTGATGTTGGCTTGAGACCAAAAGAATCAAAAAATATTGAAGAAAAAGATAATAATGTTCAGACCTCAAGAAAAGTTACTATCGATAGGCTTCTTGTAATAGTAATTCTTTCATTTGTAACTATATTTTTTTGGTGGGGGTTTGAACAAGCAGGAGGAAGTATGACAATCTTTGCAAGTGATTATACAGCAAGAGGCCTGGAGGGGACAGGCGCTCTAATATTTAAAATTGTTAATACACTCTTAACTATTGTCCCAATGATTATTTTAACAATAATTCTTTATCTACTTTTTAAAAATACTTTTGAAAAGTACGCAGTTTCAAATATTTTTCTAGCTTCGAGTTTTGTTATTATTTGGGGAATAGTGATTTGGATGTTATCAAGAGAGTTTCTTGAGGATGCAACAGAAGTGCCTGCCTCTTGGTTTGCAATATTAAATTCTTTTTTTATAATTGTTTTTGCACCAATTTTTTCAAAAATATGGCAATCAAAATATAATCCAACTGGACCAATAAAATTTGGCTTAGGTTTGATTTTAATGGCAACTGGGTTTGCAATTTTATCTTACGGATCTATTGATATCCCTCTTGGAGCTTCTAAAGCTTCTCAAAGTATGATATTCCTAATTTTAGCTTATTTATTTCATACACTTGGTGAGTTATGTGTTTCTCCAGTAGGGTTATCTTATGTAAGTAAATTAGCTCCAAAAAAAATTGTTGGATTTATGTTTGCTATTTGGCTTCTATCTAGTGCAATTGCCAATTTTTTTGCTGGAATAACTGGAAGTTATATCGATCCTATTGTTGAAGACTATGGAATGGCAGTCTTCTTTTTAATTTTTGCAATTATACCTACTATTGTAGGTTTGTTAATGATTTTTTCAAACAAAAAAATTGTTAGAATGATGCATGGGATTAACTAAATATTGATGAAGCAATTTTCTTAGTTGTATCTTTAACAGACAATAGATCATATATTTTAGAATACTCTTGAATAATTTTTAATCTTTTTTCTTCTTTACAAAGTTTATTAAATTCATAAGTAAGATTTTTCTTATTGAGATCATCTTGAATAAGTTCTTTAATAATATCCTTTTCTAATATAATATTGACTAAAGATATGTGTCTTATTTTAACAAATAATTTGCCTATTAAGAAACTAACAAAACTTGTTTTATAGCATACCAATTGAGGTACCTTAAAAAGAGAGCACTCTAACGAAGCTGTACCACTCGTAACAATAGCTGCAAAAGAATTAGTTAATAGGTCATATGTTTTATTATATATGATAAATAAATTAGAATATGCTGTTAGATTATATAACTTAGGATCAACATTATTGACACCCGCAATTACAAAATTATAATTAGGATAATCACTGATTATTGATAAAAAAATTGGCAACATAGTTTTAATTTCCTGAGTTCTACTACCTGGTAAAAATGCTATAACTGGTTTATTATTAGGGATATTATTTTCACTCAAAAAGCTATTATTTATCTTATGTGAACTAATAGCCTCTATTAAAGGATGCCCAAAATAAAATGTATCCATGTTATGCTTTTCATTATAGTATTTCTTTTCAAATGGAAAAATAACATATAGCTTATCCACACTTCTTTTAATCTTTTTTATACGACCTTCCTTCCAGGCCCATATTTGAGGGCTTATATAAAAGTAGTTATTGAACCCTTTTTTTTTAGCCCAATCACAAATTCTTAGATTAAAGCCAGGATAATCAATATAAATTATTTTGTCAGGATTAAATGCAAGTATATCTTTTTTGCAGAAACTGATATTACTAAAGATTTTATCAAGATTCTTAATTACTTCATAAAATCCCATAAATGCAAGTTCACTAATATGTTTTACATTAGTTCCTCCACTTAAAATCATTTTATCTCCACCCCAAAATCTAATTTCAGCATTTTTGTCTAGCGATTTTATCTCAGTGATTAAACGAGAACCATATAAATCTCCTGACGCTTCTCCAGCAATTATATAATATTTCATTTAAAATCCCATTCATTTAGACCCTGAATAGCATGGTGAGCAGTTAAATCAAATTCAACTGGTACAATTGAAATATAATTATTCTTAAGAGCCCATTCATCTGTATCTTCTCCTTGATCTTTATTAACAAACTTTCCAGTTAACCAGTAATATTCTTGCCCAAGAGGATTTTTTCTCTTATCAAATTCTTCAACCCAATATGCCTTTGCTTGTCGACAAATTTTAACACCTTTAATATCAGATTTCTTTACTGCAGGTATATTAACATTTAAAACAACTCCTTTTGGAATTCCGTTATTTAAAGCATTTAAGGTAATCTTTCTAATAAAATCTTTAGATTGACTAAAGTCTGCATTCCAACTGTAATCTAAAAGAGAAAAACCTACAGCAGGAACTCCTTCAATTCCAGCTTCAATTGCAGCACTCATTGTTCCAGAATAAATTACATTAATTGAAGAGTTGGAGCCATGATTAATACCAGATACACATAAATCAGGTTTTCTAGGCATTAATTCATTAATGGCCAATTTTACGCAATCAGCAGGTGTTCCAGAGCAACTATACTCAATAGTTTCAGAATTTTTTGGGGTAATTTTAGAAGAATGTAATGTTGAATTTATTGTTATGGCATGTCCCATTCCAGATTGCGGACTATCTGGAGCTACAACAATAACGTCACCTATATCCTTAATTACAGATATTAAAGTTCTTATTCCGGGGGCATTTATTCCATCATCATTTGTAACTAAAATAAGTGGCCTTTTCATTAATAATTATTTCATGTAAATATATGAAAACGTTTTACTCTTTTAACTTTAACATAAACTTTGCTGTTATAAGGCTTACCTTAAATTTTTTTAAATTAATTTAGTATTATGATTTTAAGGATATTCGGGTTTGTTGTATCAGGTATAATTTCACTTGTAATTTATTTCGAAGTCTCAAACTTTAAATTTTCAAGTGACGAACCAAATAAAGATAGATTATTAGTTGATCTTGTTTCTTATGTTTTAGATAAACTGCATTATGATCCTAAAATAATCAATGATGATTTTTCAATAAAAGTATTTGATGAATTTATTGAAGCTATAGATTCTCAAAAAAGGTTTTTGCTTGAGTCTGATATTGAGATGTTGTCAAAGTATAGACTTCTTATAGATGACCAGATAAATTCTTCTGATATAACATTTTTTAACACTGCCTACGAAGCATTAATAAATAGAATCTCTGAAGTTGAAGAATTTTATGAGGAAATCCTTGATGAACCCTTCAACTTCAATATTGATGAAGAAATTAGTCTTGACTATGAAAATTTAAACTATGCAACAAATCTTAATGATTTAAAAAATCTTTGGAGGAAAAGATTAAAGTTATCTGCTCTTGATGCATATGCTGCAAAAAAAGAAATAAGTGATGACAAAAGTGCTTCAGAAAAAAGCCAAATCAAAACAGACGAAGAAATTGAAAATGAGTCTAGATCTTCTATTAAAGATAACCTTAAAGATTTTTTCCAATTTAATAGTGAACTAGAAAGATCTGATTGGTTCTCGATTTATCTCAACTCTATTGTTAATCAATATGATCCACATACTACTTATTTAGCACCTGAGGCTAAGGAGGTTTTTGATCAAAATATTTCTGGAAAGTTTCAAGGAATTGGTGCAAGATTGTCAAAAACTAAACAACAAGTTGAAATCGTAGAGATAATTATTGGTGGTCCGGTTTGGAGAGATAACTTATTAAACGTTGGGGATATAATAATCTCTGTAGCTCAGTCAGAGGATGAAGAACCAACCGAAATATCTTTGATGAAATTATCTGATGCAACTGATCTAATAAAAGGTGAAAAAGGAACAAAAGTTTATTTAACTGTTAAAAGAGTTGATGGTGGAGTAGAACAGGTAGTTGTTACCAGAGACGTTGTTGAACTTGAAGAAACTTATGCAAAATCCTCAATAATAAATGATGATATATCAAAATATGGTCTAATTAATCTGCCTAGATTTTATGTAGATTTTGATGACTATGGTGAGAGAAATGCTGCTAACGATTTAAAAAAAGAAATAATAAACCTTAGATCCAAGGGTATAAGCGGGCTGATTTTAGATCTTAGAAACAATGGAGGTGGTTCTCTTAAAACTGTAGTTGACATTACAGGGTTTTTTATTGAAAAAGGTCCAGTTGTCCAGGTAAAAAGCATTGGCGGAAGAAAAGAGATTCTAAGAGATAATGATCCTTCCATATTATGGGACGGTCCACTTGTAGTATTAGTCAACGAATTTTCTGCCTCTGCCTCTGAAATTCTTGCTGCAGCTCTTCAAGATTATAATAGAGCTGTTATTTTAGGGAGTAAACAAACCTATGGAAAAGGAACTGTTCAGAATATTGTTGATTTAAACAATGTTATTTCAGGAAATACCTATGGAGATTTAGGGTCCCTTAAAGTTACAACTGATAAATTTTATAGGGTTAACGGTGGATCTACTCAGCTTGAAGGAGTAAAGAGTGATATAATATTTCCCAATAGATACTCCTACATAGATATAGGAGAAAAAGACTTGGAAAATCCACTAAGTTGGGATAAAATTGATCCAGCTAGGTATAATAATTCAGGCAAGATTTTTAATTATTCACAGGTTATTTCTGATAGTAAAGATAGAATTAATGATAATGAGTATTTTGCTATAATTGATGAACACGCATCCTGGATTAAATCTCAACAAGATGATAAGATAGTCTCTCTAGATTATCTCACCTATAAAGACGATTTGAAAATTTCAAAATCTCAGAACGATAAATTAAAACGTATTGAAGAATTTGAATCACCGTATATGTTTCAATGGAATAATACTAATGACAAAGAAGACAACTCATTCAATGATGATATAAAAGAAAAAAGAGATAGATGGATTGAGTCTCTGAAAAAAGATATTTATGTCAATGAAGCTATGAATCTCCTAAGGGATCTATCTTCAATAAAGTCAAATGAAATTTTGTCTCAAATAAATATTGACTAACTTTCTTTTAATCTACTCGAGTCAAAATTTAAATAAACAAAAAACATTACGCTAAATATTAATAAGCTTGATCCACCATAACTTATAAATGGAAGTGGGATACCAATGGATGGAATTAATCCAATTGACATACCAACATTTAGAAAAAAGTGAAAAAATACTAAGCTTGCAAAACAATAAGAATAAATACGTCTAAAATGGTTTGGTTGTTTATCTGCCCTAGTAATAATTCGAATTATTAGAAATGAAAAAATTACAATAGTAGTGACGGTCCCAATAAACCCCCATTCTTCTCCAATTGTACTAAAAATAAAATCAGTATGTTGTCTTGGAACAAAATTTCCTTTAGTTTGAGTTCCTTCTAAAAAGCCAGTACCGAAAAACCCACCGTTATTTAATGCAATTTTAGATTGATTGATATTATATCCAATTCCACTAGTATCTATCTCTTTTCCAAGAACTAAATTTATTCTATCTCTATGTCTCTGCTCCAATACATTCTCAAATAAATAATTAGTTGAGAAGGAAATAGAAATTAATATTAAAAATGAAAATATATATTTAAGTAATGAAACTTTAGTTTTTTTATTTCTTAAATAAATTAAATACGTCAAAAAAATTATTGTTAGTATAGCTAAGCTTACAAAGAAATTGAATTTCAATGTTAGTAATAAAGTTGAAATAATATATAATCCAAAATAAAAATAATTAAGATTTAATCCTTCACGAATAACTGGAAAAATAAAGGCTAAAAAAATTAATGCTGAGCCAGGATCAGGTTGAATTGTAGTTAAAATTAGAGGTACTAATATAATTATCAATACAATTAATATATCTCTATTTTTCTTTAAATCTGTCTGAATAATACTTAAAAATTTTGATAAAAATAAAGCTGTCCCGAATTTTGCAAGTTCACTAGGTTGCAAGCTTATTGGTCCAACCGCATACCATGATCTTGCTCCCCCTCTTTCAACACCAAAAACAAATAGACCAAGCAAAAGTATTATTGACAAAAAATAAAATATGGATGCAGAATTATCAAAAAACTTATTTCTTGTAAAAAGTATAATTATGAATACAACAATAGATAGAAAAAAAAATATGACTTGCTTTCCAACTATAGAGCTTAAATCTATCAAACTTAAAGAAGTCCCATTAAAACTAGAAGAATAAATATTAATTATACCAAATGATACCAGACCAATATAAAGAGCAATTGAAACTAAATCATACTTAAATATTCGTAGTTTATTCATTTATTGTAAAATTTTGAAATTTATATGGCTTTTCATACTCAGCTAAAAGGCTACCATTTATCATTCTAGTCTCTAGCCATTTTCTTTCAACATTTCCGGTTAAATATTTTTCTATAATAAGGCTGGCAATTGGAGCAGCCCATCTACTTCCCCAATATCCATTTTCAACAAAAACTGAAACAACAATTTTTGGATCCTCTGCAGGTGCAAAAGCTATAAAAGTTGAATGATCAGTTAGTTGTTTTTTTTCTCCTTCAATTAATATAAAGTTTTCTACAGTTCCAGTTTTCCCGGCTACATTAATATTTTTTATTTTAGCAACTCTTGCCGTACCTCTCTCCACAACATCAACCATACCATTAATTACTACCTCAAAGTTTTCTTTATCAATAGATGTTAGATTTTTTTCGAAACTAATATTTGCCTGATTATTAATTTTTTTAACAAAGTGGGGTTTATAAAAAAATCCGCGATTTGCAACAGCAGATGCAAAGTTAGCCATTTGAATAGGAGTTGTCAAAATTTCACCTTGACCAATAGAATTTGAAATTGTTGTTGAGGCACTCCATCGATTATTCCCATAAAATCTATTATAATAGTTAGACTCTGGAATAAAACCTTTTTTACCGATAGATAAATCATATCCAAGATAATCTCCAAGGCCAAAACTCTTAATATGCTTACTCCAACTATCTAAACCTAGGCTTGGTGAATCATAGTTATCAATTATCATTTTATAAGTTTTGGCAAAATATGTATTGCAAGAGTTATAAATACCTTTTCTTAAATTACTAATTGTGCCAAATTTGTTATGACAAGCCATAAAGGCGTTCCTAGCGTAATAATGACCTGCGTTGCATGTAAAAGTAGTACTTTCATCAATTACCCCTTCTTGTAGTCCAATTAACGCATTAAGTATTTTCATTGGAGATCCGGGCGAGTATTGAGCTTGCAAGGCTCTGTCGAATAATGGCTTATTTATTGTATCGTTTAGTAAGCTTTGAAAATTGACACTTCTTTCTTGACCTATAAATTGATTAGACTGGTATGTTGGAGCACTAACTAATGTAAGTACCTCTCCAGAAGATGGCTCAATTGCAACAATTCCTCCTTTCTTATTTTTTAATAAACTTTCAGCATATTCTTGAAGCTTAATATCAATAGTTAAAGTAATATTATCAGCCCTTTTTGGCGGTATATCCTTTTTTGAATCATTATACGGGCCTATAATTCTATTAAATCTATCTTTCTGAAAATATCTCTTACCTTTTACCCCTCTTAATTTATCTTCATAGTAACTCTCAATGCCCTGCTTACCGATCATCTCTCCTTTCTCATAATATGGATTAGAGATTATATCATTTTGATCAACCTCACCTGTATAACCGATTACATTACTAGCAAAAGGTCTTATGTAATCTCTTACAGAATTTTTTCTAAGATAAAATCCATCAAATAGCCATATTTTCTCTTGTAAATAAGCATTTTTTTCTTTTGAAATTTGAGATTGTATAACAGAAGGTAGTTTTGTTGAATATTTTCTTGCAGATGATATTCTTTTAGATAATTCATTTTGTTCAATCCCAATTAAATTTGATAGTTGAACTGTATCAAATTCAACTGTATTTTCAGGTATAACAATCAACTCATACATTGGTTGATTCGCTACTAATAATTCACCGTTTCTATCAAAAATTAATCCCCTTTCTGGGTATACTGAAATTTCTTGTATTGCAAAATCTCTATCAAACGAATCTCCAGAAAGCTGAAGAGAGGCAAGCTGAATAACAAAAATTAAAGAGCTAATGACAGTAATCCAAATTAAGAGATTCTTTCTTATCATTTCTATCTATCGAAAATTAACTTAGAGATAATCCAAATAATTATAAAGTTAACAATTGAATTAATAAGAGTATATAAAAATATAGTTAATGTAAACTCGAATTTAAAAAAGATTAAAGAAAAATAAATTAATGAATGTATAAATATGATAAGAAAGAAATATGTTAATCTATTTGATAGTCTTGTACCCCTAACCATTGCTAGTGGTAAAATAGAGTTTACTCCGAATGAATATTTCTCTATTTTTTCTCTCAAATAACATACTGTAGTTGAGGCTAGAGTATGAGCACCATAGGTTTGCAATGATAAATCAACTATTAATCCAACTAAAAATCCAAATAGTATTAAATATGTTTTATCATATGTCGTTTTATAAAGGATGAATAAAGAAACATATATAAATGCACTTACAGTTCCAAAAAGATTCATATGGTTAAAAATCAATAATTGAGATAAGATAATTACTAATGAAATAATTAAATCTTTAACTAATTCTCTATTCATTTAATAAGGATTTAATTTCATCATTATCGGTTCTCTGTAATATGTAAAGATTAGAAAGTGAAGAGAAGTCATTGAAAATAGATACATCGATAGAATAATATCCCTCGAGTGACGTGTTATTATAATCTTCTATTCTTCCAATCGGTATTCCTTTAGGAAAATAAAATGACATACCCCCGGTTATAATTGTATCTCCAAGTTTAATTGAACTACTTAGAGGAATATCATTAAGTTGAACAATTCTAGGATCTAAACCATTCCAACTTATTGATCCTATAGTAGAGGTGTTCTTCAAAATAGCATTTATTTTTAGATCTGTATTAAGTAATGAAACAATTGAGGAGTAATTATCTGTTATATTTTTTATAATTCCAACAACCCCTTTTGAAGATATAACTCCCATTTCTTTAGTTATTCCATTAAGTTCTCCTTTATTGATTACTATAATATTTTTACTCTTGTTAATTGAGTTCAATATCACCTTTGCACTTATGGTTTTGTCAATTTTATTTTCTGAAACATCTCTTGTATCAGACTTATCAATAAATTGAGATTCATTTTTTTTTAATTCTAGGTTTTCTTCAATTAACATATTGTTCTCTTGCCTAAGATTAAAATAAGAATTTATGAATGAGTAAATACTAGAAGTTGAACCTGAAATAAATGTTCCAACTTTTCCAATTCCAGAGTAGTGAACCGAACTATTGTTGTATAAATAATTGAAAGTGACAAATGAAAGGAAAAGATATATAATTAAGTTCCTATTTTTAATTATGGAATTAATTATTGATTGCATTAAAAAATTACTTAATTAGAACTGATTTGAATTTATCTAAATTCTTCAGGGCAATTCCTGTTCCTCTAACAACTGCTTGAAGTGGATCTTCAGCAATATAAACAGGTAGATCAGTTTTCTTTGACAATCTTTCATCTAAGCCTCTAAGAAGTGCTCCTCCTCCAGCTAAGTATATTCCTGTATTATAAATATCTGCTGCAAGTTCTGGGGGTGTTTGAGATAGAGTCTCCATGATTGAGTCCTCAATTCTAATTACAGATTTGTCAATTGCCTTTGCAACTTCTATATATGAAATTACCTTTTCCTTAGGTTTACCAGATAAAAGATCCCTTCCTTGTACATGCATATCTTCAGGGGGGTCATCTAAACTTTCAGTAACAGATCCTACTTCAATTTTTATTTTTTCTGCTGTCCTATCACCTACATACAAATTATGTTTGGTCCTCATGTAGTATACTATATCATTGGTAAGCATATCACCAGCTACTTTCAAAGACTTTTCACAAACAATACCTGATAGTGCTATAACAGCAATTTCAGTTGTTCCACCTCCAATGTCTACAACCATGTTGCCTTTGGGTTTTACTATATCAATTCCAATACCAATAGCTGCTGCCATTGGTTCATGAATCAAGTAAACTTCTTTACCATTCACTCTTTCTGCAGATTCTTTTACAGCTCTCATCTCAACTTCTGTAATCCCTGAAGGAATACAAATTACCATTGTCAAAGAAGGTGAAAACCATCTTTTTTTTAGAGTTGGAATACTTCTAATCAACTCACTAATCATTTTTTCTGATGCCTCAAAATCAGCAATAACTCCATCTTTTAGAGGTCTAATTGTTTTGATATTTTCGTGAGTTTTTCCTTGCATGTATTTTGCTTCCTCACCAATAGCTATTATTTTTTTTGTTGACCTATCCATTGCAACAATCGATGGACTATTAATTACAACTTTATCATTATGAATTATTAAAGTGTTTGCAGTACCAAGATCAATTGCTATTTCTTCTGTGAAAAATCCCATAATAGTTTGCAAAGTTAGTTAAATAATACCAATTAATGTCTAAAATGTCTTATTCCTGAAAAAACCATAGACATCCTATTTTTATTACAAAAATCGATTGAATCCTGATCTTTAATTGAACCTCCTGGTTGAACAATTGAGTTTATATTATTTGCATGAGATATTTCAACACAATCTGAAAAAGGAAAAAATGCATCACTTGCCAAACAAGATTCATTTAGATCAAAACCAAATTTTTTAGACTTTTGAATTGCTTGATTTAATGCGTCTATTCTGGATACTTGTCCCATTCCGGATCCGATTAATTGTTTATTTTTTACTATTGCTATACAATTGGACTTTGTATGTTTCACTATAATAGATGCTAATACAAGATCATCAGATTTTGTAGAATTTGGTGATATTTTTGTAACAACTTTAAAATCATCAAATTTTTCAATTTTATCATCTATATCTTGTTCAAGTATACCATTAAGACAAGACCGTGTTTGGTATTTATTTATTGGATAAGATTTTAATTTTATAATTATTCTATTCTTTTTAGATTTTAATAAATCCAATGCATTCTCACTAAAATTAGGTGCAATTAAAACTTCAAAGAATAGTTTATTAATTTCCTCAGCAACTTTTATATCAATAGCTTGGTTAGAAGTTAAAATTCCGCCAAAAGCAGATACATTATCACAAGATAGGGCATCTAAATAGGCATCTAATAAATTATCCCTAACAGCAACACCACATGGATTGTTATGCTTATGTATTAGAAATACTGATTTTTTGGTTTCCAAGTCTTTAAGAAGTCCTATTGCTGAATCTATATCCAAAAGATTATTGTATGAAATATCTTTACCATGAATTTGTTCAAATATTTTATCAATTTGCCCAATAAATCTACCATTTTGATGAGGGTTTTCTCCATATCTTAACTCTTTTACATCATCCTTATCAGAATTTGTATTAATATTCTTGTTATTTAAATAAGATGAAATCTTATAGTCATAATCTGAGCTTTTTTGAAATGCTTCAAATGCTAGTCTCTTTCTATATTCTATATCTGTCTTACAATCATTCTTTAAAATATTAATCAATTCATCGTATTGATATTTAGATGATATACAAGTAACATTTTCATAATTTTTTGCTGCAGCTCTAATAAGAGAAATCCCCCCTATATCAATCTTTTCAATTATATCCTCATGATTATTTGAATTCTTGAGAGTCTCTTCAAAAGGATACAGATCAACTACAACAAGATCTATATCAGGAATTTCATATTTTTTTGATTCATCAATGTCAGATTTTGAATTAGTTTTTAATATTCCACCAAATATTTTTGGGTGAAGAGTTTTTACTCTTCCATTTAAAATAGATGGGTAAGTTGTTAAGTGCTCTACTTTTTCAAGCTTAATACCTAGACTATTTATATATTCATAAGTTCCTCCAGTAGAATATATTTTAACATTATTGTCTATAAGAATTTGACACAAATGTTCAATTTTATCTTTGTTAAAAACAGAAATTAGTGCTGAAGAAATCTTTTTCATATGAAGAAAACAAAAGTACAAAAAAAACCTGCTGAAAAGCAGGTTTTTATATTTGTGATTAATCTAATTACATCATGCCTGGCATTCCTCCTCCACCCATTGGTGGCATTGGCGCAGGGTTATCTTCTTTGATGTCTACTAATGCGCATTCTGTAGTTAAAATCATTCCAGCTACAGATGCTGCATTTTCAAGAGCTACTCTTGTCACTTTTTTAGGATCGATTATACCTTCTTTTAACATATCAACATATTTACCCTCTTTTGCATTATATCCAAAGTTTTTATCTCCATCAAGAACTTTTGATACAACTACTGATCCTTCTCCTCCAGAATTTTCAACAATTGTTCTAAGAGGAGTTTCGATTGCTTTATTTACAATCTGGATACCTGTTGCTTCGTCAGCATTTGATGATTTTAACTTTTCCAATTCATTTTTTGAATTTAGAAGAGCAACACCACCACCTGCTACAATTCCCTCCTCAATAGCAGCTCTAGTAGCATGAAGTGCATCATCAACTCTATCTTTTTTCTCTTTCATCTCAACCTCTGATGGAGCACCAACATAAAGAACAGCAACACCACCAGCTAGTTTTGCTAGCCTTTCTTGAAGCTTTTCTTTATCATAATCTGAAGTTGTAGTTTCAATTTGAGCTTTAATTTGGCCCACTCGAGATTTTATATCTTTTTTATTTCCAGATCCATTAACTATTGTAGTGTTGTCCTTGTCAATTGTAACCTTTTCCGCAGTTCCAAGCATATCTATGGTTGTATTTTCAAGAGTGAAGCCTCTTTCTTCAGATATAACAGTACCACCAGTTAAAATAGCAATATCTTCAAGCATTGCTTTCCTTCTGTCTCCAAACCCAGGGGCTTTAACTGCTGCAATTTTCAAAGATCCTCTTAATTTATTTACAACTAAAGTAGCTAACGCTTCTCCATCAATATCCTCTGCGATTATCAAAAGAGGTTTACCTGATTGGGCTACAGGCTCAAGAATAGGAAGTAAATCTTTCATAACTGATATTTTCTTATCTGTTATAAGAATTTGGGGAGTATCCAAATCTGCCTCCATCTTCTCTGAATCAGTAACAAAATATGGGGAAATGTATCCTCTATCAAATTGCATACCTTCAACTACGTCAACATATGTATCAGTTCCTTTAGCTTCTTCTACAGTAATTACACCTTCTTTACCAACTTTTTCAAATGCTTCAGTAATTAATTTACCAATAGTTTCGTCATTATTAGCTGAGATACTCGCAACCTGAAGAATCTTTTCTGATGCACTTCCAATTTCGACTGATTGTTTCTGTAGAGCATTAACAACAGAAAAAACAGCTTTATCAATACCCCTTTTTAAATCCATTGGATTTGCTCCTGCTGCTACGTTTTTTAGCCCTTCTGTAACAATAGACTGAGCAAGGATTGTAGCAGTGGTAGTACCATCACCAGCTAGGTCATTTGTTTTAGATGCTACTTCTTTTACCATTTGAGCACCCATGTTTTCAAGATTATCTTTAAGTTCAATCTCTTTAGCAACAGTAACTCCATCTTTAGTTACTTGGGGAGCACCAAAAGATTTTCCAATAATTACATTTCTTCCTTTTGGACCTAATGTAACTTTGACAGCATTAGCAAGAGCATCTACTCCTCGCTTTATACCATCACGTGCTTCTATATCAAATTCAATTTTTTTTGCCATTTTTATTTAAGTTTAGTTATACAATTGCGAGAATATCACTTTCTTTCATTATTAAATAATCAACACCATCGTGTTGAAGCTCAGTTCCAGCATATTTTCCATAAAGAACAATATCACCAGCTTTTAAAGTTACTGGGTTATCTTTTGTTCCAGGACCAGCTGCAACAATTTTTCCTCTTTGAGGCTTCTCCTTAGCAGTATCTGGAATAATAATCCCAGATGATGTAGTTGTTTCAGCTTCTGAAGGTTGAACTAAAACTCTATCTGCAAGTGGTTTAATATTAATTTTACTCATATTTTTTATTTTAAGATTTTCATAAACTGTGCCATTTTATTTAAAATACATGAAAAAGTATTTTTCATGACATCGTGACACTAATCATCTATGGTTTCAGTGGGAATTTCAGGAATGCTTTGTTCTGGAATTTCTGGTATGGTTTGCTCAGGAATCGAATCATCAATTAGAATTGAATCAGAATTATCTGAATCATTCATTAGTGTTACGTTTGAGATAAGAATCAAAACAAGAATAATTACAGCAAGAGCCCATGTGCTTTTATCAAGAAAATCTGTGGTGCTTTTTACACCACCAATTTGTTGTTGCCCTCCACCAAAAGTAGAGGATAGACCTCCTCCTTTAGGGTTTTGAACCATGATCACAAGTATTAATAAAACACAAACAAATAAAATCAGCGATACTAATATCCAAAAGGTTCCCATGATTAATTATTATTTTTTTTTAAGTTTTTTATCTTTTCAATTTGGTCTGCAAAGAAACTACTTTTTTTTGGATATTTCAAGCTTAATATATTATAAGCTTTTATCGCTTTATTATATTTTTTTTGATCAATATAAATTTTAGCGAGTGTCTCAGTAATTAGGTCATCTTTAATCTTTGATTCAGGTAAAATTTCTGGATCAGGCTTATATTCCATTTTTATATTAATTTTTGGAGAATTCTTTATGAATTTATCAATTAAATCAATCTTGTAATCTAAATTTGATTCACTTTCATTTATTACATCAAACCAATCTAAAAAAGAATATTTTTCAATTTTATCAACCTTATTATTAATTTTATTTTCTTCCTTTTCATATATCCATTTCCTTAGTATAGACCTATTACGTGTTAAGATAGCTGTCTTTGGAAGTATCTCGCTAAATGAGTCTTTTCTCTGAACTTTAAGTGACTTTAAATAATAAGCTGATGCAGTTTGAAAGAATGGATATGCATTTAATATTTCTTTTAAAACTGAAGATGTTACTTTATCCGACGGATCAAATTCTTTTAAAATTTTTGAAAAGGAGTCTTTGGTTTTATTTACCATTTTGCCAATGTTTCATTAAGGATATCTTGAGTAATTCTTTCAAAAATTTCTTCAAGCGCAGCACCCTTTACATCAAATACTTGAAGATTACCTGGAAAGTCATAGTAGAATGAGAATCTTTTTTCTATGTTGTCCTCTTCATTTAAAACATTTTCATAACTAACCATAACAGCCATTGTTAATCTATTCTGAGCTGCTTTAATCTCAGCAGTAGCTGCCATAGGAGTAACACTAAACTCAACAATTTCACCACTATATATGATATCACCTCCTTCATTGACAAGGTTCAGACTAGTCTGATTAACAATCAAGTCTTGTAATGCAATAGTAAAGTCTCTGTCCAGACCAGGTTCAATTGTAGATCCAGGCCTACCACCAGCAGCATTTTCAAAATAATTAACCTGAAAAGTTTCAACACCTGATGGAATCGATGAACCAGTAAAGCTGTAGATTCCACATGAGAAACTTATTAATGAAAAACTAAAAAGTAAAAAATATCTTTTAAAATTCTGAAACATCTCCTAGGTTATGTTGTTTAATTTTTCTGTATAATGTTCTCTCAGATATACCAAGTTCTTTAGCAGCATTTTTTCTTCTTCCATTAGTCCTGATTAAAGCTTGTTTTATCATTTCTAGTTCCTTATCCTGAAGAGAAAGAGTTTCTTCTTCTTCAATAGTCTCAACATACTCATACTTATCCTGAGCTTTGCTCTCAAGGTCAACATTTAAATCAACTGCTGAATTTTCTATTTCTTGACTATCATATGACTCATCATCACCATAAATTTTATTAATCAACCCTTGATTCTTTTCTTTTATGTCACTGTTATTATCTCCTTGCATTATTTCAAGAGTTAATTTTTTTAGATCATTTAAGTCATTCTTCATATCAAATAAAACCTTGTAAAGAATTTCACGCTCTGATGAAAAAGAGGATGAATCCTCTTTAACATTATCAATAGTTGCTGGAAGTTTTGAAACTTTATTTGGAAGATAACTATTTAAAGTATCACTTTTAAGATTTCTTTCTTTTTCTAATATTGACATTTGTTCAGCAACATTTCTTAATTGTCTAATATTACCTTTCCAATCTTGTTGACAAAGCAAATCTTGAGCGGAATCATCAAGTCTTAAGGTTGGCATATTGTATTTTTGGGCAAAATCAGATGCAAATTTTCTGAATAAGATAGGGATATCATCTTTTCTATCTCTTAATGGCGGTATGTTAATAATTATAGTACTAAGTCTGTAAAAAAGATCTTCTCTAAATTTTCCTTTTTTTATTGCCTCATCCATATTTACATTAGTTGCGGCCACGATTCTTACATTAGTTTTTTGAACTTTTGAAGATCCAACTTTGATATATTCTCCACTTTCAAGAATTCTTAAAAGTCTGACTTGAGTTGAAAGTGGAAGTTCACCAACTTCATCTAGAAATATTGTACCTCCATCTGCTACTTCAAAATAACCGCTCCTGTTTGCTGTAGCTCCTGTAAATGCTCCTTTTTCATGCCCGAATAATTCAGAATCAATTGTCCCCTCAGGAATTGCTCCACAGTTAACTGCAATATATTTTGCATGTTTTCTATGAGAATATTGATGAATAATTTTAGGAATGTTCTCTTTACCAACTCCACTCTCACCTGTAACAAGGACAGATATATCAGAGTTAGCAACTTGAATTGATTTTTCAATTGCTCTGTTAAGTTTAGGGTTATCTCCAATTATACCAAACCTTTGTTTTACTGTTAAAACCGACTCCATTATACTTTAGCTTTTAATTGATTAATATTTCCAATTAGAGTTGCAGTTGTGCAATCACTAATATCAACATTTACAGTATCACCCAATTTAAAATTGTATTTAGGAAAAACAACAACATTATTTTCAGTTGTTCTTCCACTCCAAAAATCACTTGATTTTTTAGATTCTTTATCTATAAGTACTTCGCAATTTTTATTTATGAAACTTTTATTTCTTTCTAGACTATGTTTTTGTTGAAGAGTAATTATTTCCTCTAACCTTCTTTGTTTAATTTCTGGAGAGATATCATCTTTAAAGTTTCTAGCCGCATAAGTTCCTGGTCTTTCAGAATAAGTAAACATATATCCAAAGTCATACTTTACTTCTTCCATAAGAGATAAAGTATCTTGATGATCTCTATCAGTTTCAGATGGAAAACCAGTAATCATATCATGGGAAATACCACAATTAGGTATCACCTCTCTAATTCTGTTTATAAGATTAAGATATTCCTCTCTAGTATGAAGTCGATTCATTTTTTTCAAAATTCTGTCACTTCCAGACTGAATTGGAAGGTGAATATAGTTACAGATATTTTTATGTCTGGCCATTGTTTCAATTACATCAATTGTCATGTCCTGAGGATTAGAAGTTGAAAACCTTATTCTGATTTCAGGAAAACTTGAAGCAACTAGGTCAAGTAGGCTTGAAAATTTTACAGAATTTTTCTTTTGCTCTTCTGTAGCCTTTTTAAAGTCTTTTTTAGGACCTCCACCATACCATAAATAACTATCAACATTTTGTCCAAGTAATGTAATTTCCTTATATCCTTTTTGATTTAATTCATCCACCTCCCTTATTATGCTGTCAGGATTTCTACTTCTCTCTCTACCTCTAGTAAATGGCACAACACAAAAAGTACACATGTTATCACACCCTCTTGTAATTGATACAAATGCATTAATACCGTTGTTATGAATTCTTACAGGTGAAATATCTCCATAGGTTTCAGACTTTGATAATATAACATTAACTGCTTTTTGGTTATGATCAACCTCATCCAATAGGTTTGGAAGGTCTTTATATGAATCTGGTCCTACAATTAGGTCAACCATTTTTTCTTCTTCAAGAAGCTTATCCTTTAATCTTTCAGCCATACAACCTAATAGCCCTATTTTTAGATTGCTATTATCCTTTTTGTAAGAATTATATGTTTTAAGTTTATTTCGAACTGTTTGTTCAGCCTTATCTCTTATTGAACAGGTATTAAGTAAAACTAGATTTGCTCTCTTTGAATCATCAGTTAATTCATAGCCATCTTTTTTTAATATAGATGCAACAACCTCACTGTCGGCAAAATTCATCTGACACCCGTATGTTTCAATAAATAAAGACTTCTTTTTGATAAAAATTAATTTTTAGTAAAATTACTCAATTAATTTAAATTATGCCAATTTGTCAGTATTTATGAATTATAATTTTTGATTTTATCATAACCTCCAGGTATGTTTGAAAAGTTTGATATTCCATTAGCAAGAAGAATTGATGCTGCTATCATACTTCTGTAACCCCCTTTGCAGTGTACATAAAATGTTTTTTCAAAAGAAACTTTATCAATAGATTTATTTAGATCAATCAGAGGAATATTAATAGAGTTTAGTAATGATTCGCTTTTGTGTTCATTTTTTGATCTAACATCAAGGATATCTTTATTATTATCTATAGTTGAGAATTTTGATGCAGATTCATTTAATACTTTATTAATAATACCTCCATATTCAATCCAGGTATTAATTCCACCCTCTAGATATCCAATAACATTGTCAAAACCAACTCTTGATAGTCTAATAATGGCTTCTTTTTCTCTGCCTTCAGGTGCAATTAAAATTAACTTTTTGGAGACATCTTCTAATATTTCTCCAACCCATGGAGCAAATCTTCCATCTAATCCAATAAAAATTGAACCTGGTATGTGAGATGATGAAAAATCTTCAACACTTCTTACATCAAGTATTGTTACCTTTTCCTTGAGCATATTATTAACTTCCTCTGCAGTTAAACTATTAAAACTCCTATTAATTATTTCATCAGATTCATCATAACCTTCTTTGTTTAACATTACATTATCTGGAAAATATTTTGGAGGATCTAATAATCCCTCTAAAACTTCTCTGATAAATTCATCTTTTGTCATATCTTCTCTAAGCGCATAGTTAGTCCTTTTTTGATCACCTAATTTTCCAATAGTCTCTGAGCTAAGATCTTTTCCACATGAACTTCCTTCACCATGTCCTGGATAAATTATAACATCATCACTCAGAGTCATTATCTTATTTCTAAGGCTATCGAATAACATCGAGGCTAAATCTCTATTGCTCATACTAGAATTTTGAGATAAGTCTGGTCTACCAACATCACCTAAGAAGAGAGTATCTCCAGTAAAAATAGCATAATCTTTTCCAGATGAATCTTTTAATAAATAAGTGGTACTTTCAATGGTGTGTCCTGGAGTGTGAATTGCAACTATAGTTATATCACCAATTTTAAACTCTTGATAATCTTTTGCAACTATATTTTCAAAACTAGTTTCTGCTTTAGGCCCATAAACTATCTCTGCACCTGATTTTTTTGCAAGATTTAAATGACCACTAATAAAATCTGCATGAATGTGTGTTTCAAAAATGTATTTGATTTTTGAATTACTTGTTTTAGCTTTAGATATATATACATCAACCTCTCTTAAAGGATCAATAATAGCTACCTCATTATTACTCTCAATATAGTACGAACCTTGTGATAAACACTTAGTATATATCTGCTCAACTTTCATCTTATCACAAAATTACTTTCTTTAAAACTAACTAGCAATTATGTTAAACAAATTTTAAAATTTTTATTTTTTTTTGATGCAAAAGAATAAATCTAATTACATTTAGGCCCAAAAAATAAAATATGCCAAAAAATTTAGTCATAGTTGAGTCTGCTACAAAAGCAAAGACTATTGAGAAAATTTTGGGACAAGACTTTAAAGTTGTGTCTTGTGTTGGGCATATTTCAGATCTTCCAGTTAAAGAATTAGGAGTTGATGTTGAAAATGATTTCAAACCAAAATATATAATTCCTACAGAAAAGAAACCCGTTATAAAAGACCTAAAAAAGTATGTTAGTGAGTCTGAGAAAGTTTGGTTGGCTAGTGATGAGGATAGAGAAGGAGAGGCAATTGCTTGGCACTTATATGAAAATTTAAACTTGACTAATAAAGACTATGATCGAATAGTATTTCATGAAATAACTAAAAAGGCAATTTTAAATGCATTGGATAGTCCTAGAGAGATAAACTATAATCTTGTAAATGCTCAACAGGCTAGAAGAGTATTAGATAGATTAGTAGGTTATGAATTATCTCCAGTATTATGGAGAAAAGTTAAGACAGGCCTTTCTGCTGGTAGAGTTCAGTCTGTTTCCGTAAGACTTATTGTTGAAAAAGAAAGAGAGATCAAAAACTTTAAAACAAACAGCACTTACAAGTCAATAGGAACTTTTAAAAATTCCACTGGAGTCAACCTTAAGGCTGAGCTAAACAATAAATTTGATTCTGCTGAAGAAGTTATAGCATTTCTTCAACAAAATATCAATAGTACATATACTGTGTCTAATTTAGAAAAAAAACCAGCTAAGAAATCTCCTACACCTCCTTTTACTACATCAACGCTTCAGCAAGAGGCTTCAAGGAAATTAGGTTTTGGTGTTACTAGGACCATGTCAACTGCTCAAAAACTTTACGAAGCAGGTTTAATAACATATATGAGAACAGATAGTGTTACTATATCCGAAGAAGCTAAATCATCAATTTTATCTAAAATTGAAAGTAAGTATGGTGAAAGTTATGTAAATCTGAGAAATTATAAAAACAAAAATAAATCAGCTCAAGAGGCTCACGAAGCTGTAAGACCAACAGATATTTCTGTTGAAGATATATCCTCAGATTATGATCAGCAAAGATTGTATCAACTTATATGGAGAAGGACAATTTCCTCACAAATGTCAGATGCACAAATAGAGAGAACAGTCGTAAATATCAACTCTAACTCTTTTGATGAAATATTCATTGCAAGAGGTGAAGTAATTAAATTTGATGGTTTTCTTAGAGTTTATATTGAAGGAACTGATGATGAGACAAAGGAAGAAAAAGATACTTTACCACAATTAAATGTTAATGAAAATCTTGATTTAATTAATATTATATCAAGAGAATCATTCTCAAGACCCCCATCAAGGTATACTGAAGCATCTTTAGTGAAAAAATTGGAGGAACTTGGTATTGGTAGACCTGCAACTTATGCTACTACAATATCAACAATACAAAACAGAGGTTATGTATCAAAAGGTGATAACGAAGGCCAAGAAAGAATATACAAATCCATAGAACTAAAAAATGGAGATATAACTGAGATTACTTCAACTGAAAAGACTGGTTCTAATAAAGGTAAGCTTGTGCCTACTGATATTGGGATAATTGTTAATGACTTTTTAGTTGATAATTTTAATAATATCCTTGATTACGGATTTACAGCAGAGGTTGAAAAAAGTTTTGATAAGATAGCTGAGGGAAATCAAAATTGGACTGATATAATCAAACAATTTTATACAGATTTTCATTTGAATGTAAATATTGTAAAAGATACAGCTGAAAGACAATCTGGTGAAAAAATTTTAGGAGATGATCCAGTCTCTGGAAGAGTTGTTAAGGTAAGGCTTGGAAAGTTTGGTCCAATTGCTCAAATTGGAACAGTTGATGATGAGGATAAACCAATTTTTGCTAGCCTAACTACAGAGCAGCAGTTAGACACAATAACTTTAGACGAAGCACTGGAACTATTCAAGTTTCCTAAGGAAATTGGGACTTATAATGGAGAGATTGTAACTGTCAATAATGGTAGATATGGACCATATTTAAAATATTCATCAAAGTCTATTTCAATACCAAAGGAAATTGATCCACATTCAGTTGATATAGACTCTGCAATTCCACTAATTGACGAAAAGTTAAAAGCAGATGAACCTATTCACATTTATAACGATTTACCTGTAACAAAAGGAAAGGGAAGGTTTGGACCATTTATAAAGTGGAATGAAATGTTTATTAACGTAAATAAGACATATGACTTTGATGATCTTACAATAGATAATATTGAAGAACTAATTGAGATAAAATTAAAAAAGGAAAAAGAAAAATTAATTGCTGAGTGGGTCGATGAAGGCATAAAGCTTGAAAAAGGTAGATGGGGTAGGTCAGTTATCTCAATGGGTAAAAAGAAAATAGAAATTCCAAAAGAAATTGATCCTAAAACTATTACATTAGATATTGCTAAAGAATATCTAAATCCAAAAAAGAAAAAATGAGCCTTGAGCTATTAAAACCTATTTCAGAAAATTTAATAGATGAATTGGATGGAAATAACTTACACGGATCGCTTTTTAATAAAATTAAATTTCATGGAGAACAATCAGGTATTCCTGATATTGATTCATCAAATCTTTGTATAATTGGAATTAGCGAAACTAGAAACTCTTATTTTGAATCTGATATACAAGACCTAAACATACTTAGAAAGGAACTATACAAACTAAAACAGGGCAAATGGAATATATCCATATCTGATTTAGGTGATCTTCCTAATGGAAATACTGTTGAGGATACTTATCACGCCCTTTATGATATTTGTAAGGAATTACATTCAAAAAAAATTACTTTATTAATAATTGGAGGAAGTAATGATATTATTTATCCAGTCTTCAAATCTTTTGATTCATACTCTGATAAAGTAAACATTGTATCAATTGATAATCAATTTGACTTATATCAGGATTCAGATATAATCTCAGGTAGATCATATATGAATAAGATTATACTGGATGATTCAAACAAATTAAATGATTTTACAAATATTGGTTACCAAAGACACTTATGCTCATATGAAGAGATTGAGCTAATTGATAAATTATTCTTTGAAAAAATTTCATTGGGTGAAATTTCAGAAAATAATATGAGAGCTGAACCAATTATTCGAGATGCTGATATAGTTGGTTTTGACATGAAATCATTATCATTCTCTGGAAACTATAATCCTAATGGAATAGATTCAAGACTTGCTTGTATATTAAGTAAATATGCAGGTCAAAGTAATAAGACATCCTTTTTTGGATTGTTTGACTTAAATAAAAATCAGGTTTCAAATAAATTATATTCTGAAATCATCTGGTATTTTATTGACAGTTTAAATAATAGAATTAATGAATCAAACTTTGACGATTCTCAACTGTTTTTTAAATATATAGTTCAAACTTCAGGTAGGGATATTATTTTTTATAAAAGTAAAATTTCAGAGAGATGGTGGATGACAGTAACCTCAGCTATTAATGATAAAATTAAATTTTTACCTTGTCTTGAAAGTGATTATCAAGATGCCTTAAATGATAACCTCCCTGTAAGGTGGCTAAAAGCATCAAAAAGAATTTAAATTTCTTGTAAATATCTTTCTGCATCTAAGGCTGCCATACAACCAGTACCAGCAGCTGTAATTGCTTGCCTATAATCTTTATCTTGGACATCACCAGCAGCAAAAACTCCAGGTATATTTGTCTTTGTTGAAGTCTTATCTGTTAATATATATCCACTATCATCCATATCAACAATACCTTTAAAAATATCTGTATTTGGAGTGTGGCCAATGGCAATGAATAAACCAGTAATATTATATTGAGAAAACTCATTCGTAATATTATTTTTAATTTTTATTCCTTCAACAACATTTTCCCCTAATACTTCATCTATTTCAGAATTAAAAAGGACATTAATATTTTTAAAATTGCTTAATCGATGTTGCATTGCCTTAGAAGCTCTAAAGTGATCCTTTCTTATTAACATTGTAACGTTATTACAAATTTTTGCTAAATATGTTGCTTCCTCAATAGCACTATCTCCTCCACCTACTACAGCAACATCTTGATCCTTATAAAAGAACCCATCACAAACTGCACAAGCTGAAACTCCACCTCCAATAAGTTTTTGCTCACTTGGTAAACCAAGATATTTAGCTGAAGCACCTGTACAAATTATTATTGTCTTAGATTGAATTTCATCACCGTTTTGAGTGTAAATCTTATGAATACCACCTTTTTCTTTTGAAAATTCTACTCTTGATATAAAATCAACTTCAACTTTTGTTCCAAATCTTTCTGCTTGTTCTTTTAATTCATTCATCATGGTTGGCCCATCAACACCTTGAGGGTATCCAGGAAAGTTATCTACTTCAGTTGTAGTAGTTAGTTGACCACCTGGCTCTAACCCAGTATATATTATTGGTTTGAGATCAGCTCTAGCTGCATAAATTGCCGCTGTATATCCAGCTGGCCCACTTCCTATAATGATTGTATTCATACTAAGATAATTGAGATTTTAAATTGACTTTGTAAAATTAAAAAAACATAAGAATAAATTAATGAAAACATTATTAACTTTGTAATTTCATTAGAGAAAGATAAAATGGCTAAAAAAAACCTTAAGTATCAATCTCCAGGAATTAATGAGGAGACAAGATTTGAAAAACTGCACACTGTTAATTTTAAAAATTCACAAGAAGCTTCTTCTCTTATCGCACGAGAAATTTGTGACTTGGTTAAATCTAAACAAGAAAAAAATAAAAGTTGTGTAATAGGATTTGCAACTGGTTCATCACCTTCCATAGTTTATCAAGAAATAATAAAGATTCATAAAAATGAATCATTAAGCTTCAAAAATGTGATTGCTTTTAATCTTGATGAATATTATGGTATTAAGAAAGATGATATTAACAGTTATCATCATTTTATGAATGAAAATCTATTTGATCATATTGATATTCCTAGAGAGAATATTAATATTCCTTCAGGAGAAATAGAACATAAGGAAATAAAAAAATTTTGTTCATTATACGAAAAAAAAATTGAAAAATGTGGAGGAATTGACATTCAGCTACTAGGCATTGGAAGAACTGGGCATATAGGCTTTAATGAACCTGGTTCTCATTTCAACTCAAAGACCAGACTTATAACACTTGATCATACAACCAGGTTTGATACTAGTAAAAGTTTTAATGGTATTGAAAATGTCCCCACTAAGGCAATAACTATGGGTGTTAGAACAATTTTTAATGCAAAGAGAATTATTGTAATGGCATGGGGATTACACAAAAGTTTAATTGTTAAAAAATCAGTAGAGAATAATGTTACCTCGTTAATACCAACTACATACCTTCAGAATCATAAAAATACAACTCTTGTTCTTGATAATGAGTCAGCAAGTGAATTAACAAGATTTAAAACACCTTGGCTAGTAAGTACAATTGACTGGGTTGATTCAATGAAAAGAAGAGCAATAGTTTGGCTTTGTGAAACAACAGGAAAATCTATACTAAAACTAACAGATGAAGATTACAACAAAAATGGATTATCTGATTTATTGGCTCTTGAGGGATCTTCATATGACCTAAACATTAGTATGTTTAACCACTTTCAAAATACAATTACAGGTTGGCCTGGAGGAAAACCAGGTGCTGATGACTCAACTAGACCTGAGAGAAAATCTCCTAAATCTAAGAGAGTAATTATTTTCAGTCCTCATCCAGATGATGATGTAGTTTCAATGGGAGGAACATTTGACAGACTTGTATCTCAAGGTCACGAAGTGCATATTGCATACCAAGTAAAAGGAAATATTGCTGTTTCAGATCATGATGCTCTTAAATTTATAGAGGTTTCCAAGGATATGTTTAAGAATGACTCTAAAGTACCTGTCAGTCAACTAATAAATGAACTAACGAGTAACAAGCCAGACAAAATTGATTCTCAATCTGTAAGAGATTTAAAAGGATTTATAAGAAAAAGAGAAGCCATAGCTGCAACAAGATATATTGGTATCCCAGATTCAAATACTCATTTCATGAATCTTCCATTTTATGACACAGGAAGAATCAAGAAGAACCCCCCCACTACAAAAGATGTATTAATTACAGCTTCATTAATAAAAAAAATTAAACCTCATCAGATTTTTGCTGCTGGAGATTTAGAAGATCCACATGGAACTCATAAAGTGTGTTTGGATATAATTTTGGATGCCCTAAATACATTAAAAGGTGAAAAATTTATCAAAGATTGTTGGTTGTGGTTGTATAGAGGAGCATGGCTGGATTGGGATGTTCATGATATTGACATGGCTGTACCAATGAGTCCAGCTCAAGTACTAAGAAAAAGAAAGGCAATTTTTTTCCATCAAACTCAAAAAGACGGTGTAATGTTTCAAGGTCAAGACCTTAGAGAATTTTGGGTAAGAGCTGAAGAAAGAAATAGTGAAACTGCCGAAAAATATAAAAAGATGGGACTTGCGGATTATGCTGCTATAGAATCTTTTAAAAGACATTATTATTAAATTTCAATTATGAGCAAATTCAAGAAAATTATATTCTTCCTTCTAATAGCAGGAACTATAAATAATACATATTCACAAAATTTTTCAAAGAGAAAAATAAATAATCTTAAGACTCAAGTATCCCAAATGGTTGAGGATGATAAGAAAATGACACAGGTTATGATTGACAAGGTTTTTAGTTTTGGTGAGCTTGGATTTCAGGAATTTGAGACATCCAAATATTTGAGTAATATTCTTGAGGAAAATGGATTTGAGTTACAGTATAATATATCTGACATTCCAACATCTTGGTTGGCTAAGTGGTCAAATGGTTCAGGGGGGCCAGTTATTGCATTAGGAAGTGACTTTGATGGAGTTCCATCTACTTCACAGTATCCTGGAGTAGCTTATGAAAAACCAGTTGTTGAGGGTGCTCCTGGTCATGGTGAAGGACATAATATTGGACTTCCAATTGTAATTACAGCTGCGCTATCTATTAAAAAGGTTATGACTGAAAATAATATTAATGGAACTTTATTATTATGGCCTGGAGTTGCAGAGGAGATTCTCGGTTCTAAAGCATGGTATGTTAGGGATGGTTACTTTGATAATGTAGATATGTGCATCTTTACACATGTAAGTTCAAATATGTCAACTTCGTGGGGTAGACCTTCAGGAACTGGACTAATTTCTGTAAAATATAGTTTTAGTGGAGAAACTGCTCACTCAGCTGGTTCGCCATGGAGAGCAAAAAGTGCATTAGATGCTGCGGAATTAATGAATATTGGATGGAATTATAGACGAGAGCATCTACACCCAGATCACAGATCTCATTCAATTTTCCTAGAATCTGGTGATCAACCAAATGTGGTTCCTTCAAAAGCATCAATCTGGTTTTTTTTAAGAGAGATTACATATAATGGGATTATGAATTTGTATGATGTTGCAAATAAAATGGCTGAAGGTGCTGCATTAATGACAAACACTTCTTATGAGTCCGAAGTTCTTGGAGCTGCTTGGCCAAGGCATTTCAATAAAATAATTGCTGAGGAAATGTATGAAAATATAAAAACAGTTGGACTACCAAAGTGGTCTGAAGCTGATCAAGCTCTTGCTAAAGCTGTTCAAAAAGAAATTGGACTAGAGTCAGCAAATGGACTTGCTACAAAATTAGCTCCACTAAGAAAGCCTCTTCCTTACAATGTTAGTGGTGGATCTGATGATATTGGAGATGTTTCATGGAAAGTTCCAACTGTAGTTCTTAGGTTTCCCTCGAATATTCCTAATATAACTTCACATCACTGGTCTGCTAGTATTGCATCTGCCACACCAATTGCTCATAAAGGGGCTAATGCTGGAGCAAAAGTGGTTGCTATGACTGTACTAGACTTTTTATTAAAACCTGATAAACTTGTTGAGGCTAGGGATTATTTTGAAAATGTTCAAAGTAAAGAAGATTTTTACAGACCCATGATCTCAGAAAAAGATCCCCCACCAGTATATTTAAATAGTGATAAAATGGAAAAATATAGGGATGAAATGAAAAAATTCTACTTCGATGAAACTAAGTATGATACATATTTAGATCAACTTGGAGTTAAATATCCAACAATAAAAGAGGACTAGATTTATTACATTAAATAAGTTGGCTATATTTCTTCTAATTATTATATAATAAAAAAAATATCAATTAGTTATTAATTTGATAATTTAATCTTTATATTAATTGATAATTAACATAAAAATTAACTTAAATATGAGAATAATACTTAGTGCAGTGTTTTTGATATTTTCTTTAATTTCTATTGGACAAACATCTGTCTCAGGTCTTGTTAGTGACGAAAATGGAGTGCCTCTTCCTGGCGCCAACGTAGTTATTGATGGAACTAGTACTGGTGTTTCAACAGATTTTGACGGAAACTTTCAAATTGCTGTTAATCAAGGAGATGTGCTTGCAATTAGTTTTATTGGTTATACAACAGAATTTATAACATTTGCAGGTCAATCTAATATAAATGTTTCTCTTCAGCTAGATAATGAACTTGAAGAAGTAGTTGTTACTGCTCTTGGTTTTGCTGCAATAAGAGATCAACAGGGATCAACATCTTCAGTTATAGATACAGATGATGTAATTCGGTCTGCTGAACCTACTGTAGTTAATGCCCTTAGTGGAAAAGCTTCAGGTGTTAGAATTACCAGATCTAATGGTGATCCTGGTGCAGGGAGTACAATAAGAATTAGAGGTGCAAATACAATTGATGGTTCAATACAGCCTCTAATAATTGTTGATGGTGTGCCACTTGATAATACAACTACATATGCAGGTGGTAATAACATTACCGGAGGTAATGGTGGTGTAACACAGGGATCTCGTCTTAATGATATCAATCCAAGTGATATAGAATCAGTTAACGTTTTAAAGGGTGCATCTGCAGCATCTCTATATGGAAGTAGAGCTGCAAATGGTGTAGTTGTTATAACAACTAAAAAGGGGCAAAGAGGCGAAGCAAAAATTTCATTTAAGTCATCTTATTCTTTTGATGAAATATCTGAGAGAATACCTATGCAAAATACATGGGGACAAGGAAGATCTGGAGTTTATGGTGAAACAAGAGCAGAATCTTGGGGAGATTATATACCTGATAGATCTGGAGGTCAAGATGAATATAAATCTGGAGCATACTTTATGGCAGATAGTGGGAGAAAATACCAAGCTATTTCCAAAAAGAATTCTAGAGATACTTTTGTCGATGAAAATTTCAACTCTGTCTTTGGAACAGGTAATGCTCTACAAAATGACTTGACTGTTAGTGGTGGAAATGAAAATAGCAATTATTTCTTTAGTTTAGGTCATCTTGACCAAGATGGTGTAATAAAAAATGCTACATATGAAAGAACCAATGCTAGACTTAATTATGAGGCAAAATTAAATGATAAAATTACTTTATCATCTAAAATGTCATATACTTACACAAATTCTAACAGAATTCAACAAAGTTCTAACGTATCAGGTTTAATGCTTGGACTATTAAGAACTCCACCTGATTTTGATGGAAGAGATTATAAAGGTACGTACTATAGCTCTAGTGGAGTTGAATACATAAATAGAGGTAGGTCATATAGAAAGTCAATTGGACAAAGTTCAAATCAGTCATATACAAATCCACTATGGACTGTTAATGAGCAAGAATCAAGCACAAGGGTAAACAGAGTAACAGTAACTCCTCAAATTACTATCAAACCAACTAGTTGGTTACAATTAATAACAAGAGGTAATTTAGATTTTGCAGATGACAAAAGAACTTATTTCTTCCCAGTTGGTGATGCAAGTTCAAGAGCAAATGGTCAATATCAAGAGGATGTTTTTGATATTAGAAACTCTGCTTTAGATGTAATTGGTAAGGCAAACTTTCAATTATCAGATGAAGTTAACTTAACCACAACTGTTGGTTGGAGCTATAATGACAGAAAGTATTCTAGAGTATCTGGAAATATAACAGGATTTTTGGTTAACTCTACAAAGAGAACGACAGCCTTAAATACATCTTCAGAAGCATCAACATTTAGTGGTGCTAAAGCATTTAGAAGATCAAATAGAGGATATGCAATTCTTAACTTTGATATAAGTGATGAATTATTTTTAAACATATCTGGAACTCAAGAGGCTTCTTCAACAATAAGCGGGACATTCTTCTATCCATCTGCAGATGCAGCCTGGGTATTAACTGAGAATGTAATTCAATCCAATGCGCTTTCTTTTGCTAAGCTTAGAGCTTCATGGGGACAAGTAGGTGTTCAACCTGCTGCTCACAAATTTGAGACTCTTGCAGAAGGAGGATTTGGTTATTCAACTTATAGTGATCCACTAGATAGTAATTTGTTTGGTGGAGGTTTTAGGTTAGATAACAACCTAGGTAATCCAAATCTTGAACCTGAATTAAAAACAGAATGGGAAATTGGAGGTGACTTTAGATTCTTAGATGATAAGGTTTCATTATCATTTACTTATTATGATAATATCATTGAAGGTATTTTACTAGATGTTTCATTATCTCCTTCAACAGGTTTCTCTACCCAGTATGGAAATTATGGTGAAATGACAAATAATGGAATTGAGCTTGATCTTGGTTTAGATCTTATTAATAATAATGACTTTGGACTTTCAACAGCTATTAATTGGTCTACTAATGAAAATGAAGTAACAGATCTTTACGGAACAGAAACAATTAATCTTTCTCCTGGTGCATCAGTTAGTTCAAGAGCAATCGTTGGATATTCTCTAGGTTCATTATATGGTACTGGTTCAAAAACAAATCCAGATGGAAGTTTTGATCTTAACTCTAATGGATTCCCTCAGATAACTTCAAGTCCAATCGTATTAGGAGACCCTAACCCAGATTGGAGGGGTGGTATATCTTTAAACATGAGATATAAAAAACTTAGACTTAATGCTGTTTTAGAACACTCTCAAGGAGGAGATTTTTCTCCTAGGACTCTTTGGGTATTAAGACGATTTGGTACAACTCAAGAAACTGCTAATCGAATAACCCTTGATCAACCTTTGGTAAATTACAGGGGTAATACAATTCCAGCAGGAACAACTGTTAGAGGAAATATTCAAGACTTTGGTGGAGGACCTGTTCTTCTTGATGAAAACTGGTATAGAACTGGTATTGGAGGAGGATTTGGTGATAATCAAGCATACAACTTCTCTATCGCTGATGCTACTTGGACTAAACTTAGAGACATTACTTTAAGTTATGTACTTGATACACCTGTAATCAAAAATCTTGGTTTAAATGATGTGATGCTTTCTTTTACAGGTAGAGATTTAATAAACATCAATAAAGTTGATGGGATTGATCCTGAGATAAATACAATTGGTGTTAGTACTGCACAGGGTGTTGAGTACTTCACTAACCCTCAGACGAAAGGTTTTCTTTTTAGTTTAACAATAAATTATTAATAAGATGAAAAATATATATATAAAATCAATCTTAGCTCTTCTTATAATTTTCTCATTTTCATGTGAGGATTTAAATGAAGATATTAATGCGAATCCTAATGATATTTTGACAACAGATGTTGAGGATAAATTATTTTTAACTGGTGCTCAACTAGCTAATATTCAACTTCAATTAGGACATTTAAATAGAATTAGCGGAATGTATTCAGGTCAATTGATAGGATTTAGTTCTCTTTATTCTAATATCTATGGATATGCTTTATCAACTGTAGAGTCAAACAGCGAATGGTTTGCACTTTATGTTGGGGTCTTAAATAACATGAGACTACTTCAAGACAACTCGACGAATACTCAACTAGTTGGTATTGCTCAAATAATTGAGGGTCATGCCTTTGGAACTGCTGCTTCTTTGTGGGGTGGAATTCCATATAGTGAATCTGGAAACCCAGAGATAGAAGATCCAATTTTTGATAGTCAGACTTCAGTTTACGACGCTGCTATTGCTAAATTAAATGCAGGGATATCAACTCTCCAATCAGCTTCTTCAAGTAGTCTTTCACAGGATATTTATTTTGGTGGAAATACAACTAAGTGGATTGAAGCTGCATACACTCTAGTAGCTCGATTTAATCTTCATAAAAAGAATTATTCTGCTGCTATTTCTGCTGCCAATAATGGAATTAGTTCTTCCTCTGGTGATATGCAATATAAACCACCTGGAACTCAATCAGGAGATCAAAATCTTTTTGCTACAATCTTAAATGGATCTAGAGCAGGAGACCTTGGTAACTCCTCTGGTGGTTCCGAAAGCTATCTACTTCAGCTACTAAGTAATGATTATTCTATTAATAGGAATAATTCTAAAACTGATGAGACTGCAAGATATGGGTATTATAAAATTAATTCATCTAGTGGTTCAGCTAATACTGGTATTATTGCTGAAACAGAACCTCAAAATATGGTTACATTTTTTGAAAATGAGCTAATTTTAGCTGAAGCTAAAGCTAGACAAGGGGGAATATCTGATGGACTTCCTCACCTAAATAATGTTAGAGCATGGCTTAACTCAGGTGGAAATTTAAATGATAATCATAACTCTGGTGGATTTAAATATGAAGCTTATGTAGCTTCTGACTTTAATTCTGGTGGTATCGAAAACACTGATGGTATTGATCCAAAATCTGCTTTTCTAAGAGAAGTTATTGAAGAAAGATACGTTAGTGGTTTTGGAATGCATATACCATTTAATGATGCAAGAAGATTAAGAAAATCGGATTCTGCAATTTCAGTTCCTTTTACTCTTGTTCTTGGGCCTAATCCTCCATATCCTGAGAGGATGCCATATGCAGCAACTGAATTAAATTCAAATTCAAATGCTCCAGCTGAAGACCCAGGTATTTTTACAAAAACTGAGGTTAATCAGTAAAACTTTAAAAAAAGGTTTGTAAATTTTACAAACCTTTTTTTTTATGCTTAAGATTTCAAAAACCATATTGATATTATTA
>CACMVZ010000003.1 GCA_902617285.1 uncultured Bacteroidota bacterium
CTTAGTGTAACTCTAGATACTGGTAATTTTTTTGAAAATAGAGAAGAACAGTTGAAAGACCTTGCGCCTCATACTTGTTTAATTCAAGCAAAAACATATTTTGGAGGTGCTAAATGGCCAGCATTTAATGAAATAAACATTGACTATCCCGCAATAGGTAAATTAATGAGAGAAAATGATTATAGAGGATATATTTCACTTGAGTTTGAAGGAAATGAAGATGCTAACACTGCAGTGCCTAAAAGTTTAAAATTATTGAGAGACTCATTTTATTTCAACCTTGCTTAATTTTTTTTACATTTGAATAAAACCATTGCAGTGCAAGAAAGTCCAATCCCTATATATGTTGTTGAGTTTATGAGTCAAGAGTGGATTACTTGGTCTTTATTTTCTTTAGGTTTTATATCCATACCATTAATCATAGCAAGATTTTTAAATAAAAGTCAAAAGAGGATGATTTCCTATATAATGGGGGGTCTTTTAATCATTGATTTTTTTGCTGAAAATATAGGATATATTGCTTCAGGTACTTGGGATTTAGAATATAATTTACCAATCCAGTTGTGTGGAATTTCATCTTTGATCTGCTGTGTTTTACCTTTTATTAGAAAGAAAGAAAAACTTTTTGAATTTGTTTACTACACAGGTATTATAGGTGGTGTTATGGCTATTCTTACACCTCAGATGAACTACTTTGATGGAACAATTAGATATTTTCTTAATTACTATGTTTCTCATAGTCTAATTATAGTATTGCCGATTTTTATGTTTCTTCATTTAGACATGAAAATTCCAAGGCTCTCATGGTTTAAGCTGTGGATTAATCTTAATATTTTGATGGCTATAATTATGCCTATAAACTTCTTATTGGGCTCAAACTATATGTATGTTAATGAACCTCCACAGGTAGATAATCCTCTAGTAATTGGTGATTGGCCATATTATATTCTTCTTTGGGAAGTTTTTATTCTTATAATAGCTTACATGACATATTCAATAAGTAGGAGGAAACTTGTTCTGTGAGACTGCTTTTAACAATTTTTCTTGCTTTTTCAATTCCCGAAAATGATTGCTCAACTTTCTACTTAATTAGACATGCAGAAAAAGTAAGGATAAATAAAACTGATAAAGATCCTGCTTTAAATGAAAAGGGAATGATCAGAGCCTTAAATTGGAGAGATTTTTTTATAGATAAAGACATTTCAAAAATATACTCAACAAATTATAAGAGAACTCTTGAGACCGTTAAACCAATTGAAGTAGCAATGGGTTTAACTGCAATTTTATATTCTCCATCAAGCATCGACTATAAAAATTTTATTTCATCTAATAAAGGTGAAATAGTTCTTGTTGTAGGACATAGCAATACAATTCCAGACTTTGTAAACGAATTAATTAATGATCAGGTCTACTCTCAGATAGACGATTTGAATAACTCTAATTTGTATATTGTTAGCCTATGTGAATCTAATATATCACACAGGTTAATTAAAGTAAATTAATGGATACTCCAATAAATGTTTTTAGTGATTGGGCCCAAAATGGTAAAGATGAGGGTATGGAAAGACATCATAATAAATCAGTAATGAATATGATTGATTTTGCGTGTAGTGGATTACCAGAATATTCTTTTATTGATGCTGGATGTGGAAATGGCTGGGTTGTAAGACATATTTCCAATGATTCAAAATGTAATTGTGCAATTGGTGTTGATGGATCCTTTAATATGATTAAAAAAGCCAAGAAGCTTGATGATAAAAACAAATATTATTGTGAAGATTTGTTAAAATGGAAACCTCACAGTAAAGTTGATATAGTTCTCTCCATGGAAGTGTTTTATTATTTCGAGAACCCGGGGTTACTTATTAAACACATAAATAATAATTGGATAAAAAGTGGGGGTAGATTAATAATGGGGGTAGATTATTATCAAGAAAATGAGGCTTCTCATTCATGGCAAAAAGACTGTGGAATTTCAATTATGAAGCTTCACTCTGAAAAAGAGTGGAAAAGATTTTTTGAAAATGCAGGTTTAAATGAGGTTAAGTCTTGGCGAAATGATCAGGATGAAGAATGGGGAGGAACCTTAATTGTTACTGGTATTAATTAATTTGTTGTAAAAAGATTTTAATTTGCTCTTCTAATAAGCCCATTAATTTTTTATTTAATATACCTTCTTTGTCAGAAAAGTTTTCTTCAAATTTAGGTAAGCTAAAGTTTGGTATCTCATATTCACTCTGTTGAGAAAATCTTGATAAGGCAGCACTCATAACTGATTTACCTCCTCTTGAGCCATTGGATGCAGAGAGAAGAAGAATAGGTTTGTAATTCCAAACAATTTCATCAATTACAGATATCCAATCATAAATATTTTTAAATGCAGCGGTGTATGATCCGTTATGTTCTGCAAGTGATATAACTATTCCGTCTGAAGCTTTAATGAGGTTTTTAAATTCATAGGCTTTTTCAGGAATACCATCAACTTTCTTTCTATCATCACTATATATTGGCATTTCATAGTCATTTAAATCAATAAGAATTGCCTCTTGAGGAGCAATTTTATTCGCTACAAAAGAGGCAAGTTTTTTATTCATTGAGTTTTTTGATGACGATGCACCAAAAGCTAGAATTTTACTCATTATTTTGTGTTATGTGAACCATCACAGTAACCATTTGGGTCATTTGTGTTACCACAACCACATTGAGGTCTATCGTAATTCATATTATAAAGTTGTTAGTTGAATAGATAATTCGATATCATCGTATATAAGTTTATCACCAAGATTTTCAAAAAACGATCCTGATCTAAACCTTACATCGTACTTTGACCTATCGAATACAAGATTAGCAGACCAACCATCCTCTGAATTTATCATCTCAAAATTAACTGGGTGAGTAAATCCCTTAATAGATAAATCTGCTAAAACATTCCATTTACCATCTGATATTAATTCAGAACTGCTAATTTTTATAGCTGCTGTAGGATAAGATTCTACAGAAAAAAAGTCATCTGATTTTAAATGACCTTCTAATCTTGCCTTACTATCTCCTTCCATATCTTGATTATTTATAGAAGTCATATCAACAATAAACTCGCCATTAACAATCGAACCATTAGAAATCTCAAAATTACCAGAAACAAAATCTAATGTACCATAATGAGAACTTGTAGATACTTCTCTACCTGTCCAAGTAATTTGGCTCTGTGCAGTCTCTATATTATAAATATTGTCAGCTGTAATAACACCTTGTGCTTGCTGTGTACTAGCTTGGTTTGGATTATTATTACAAGAAGCTAGTATTAGTAACATTAAAAAAGTGAATAATTTTTTCATTTGATTAAAATTTGTATAAAACTAGAAAAATGAAAATTCGTTAAGAATAAACATTTTAGTTTTAATTATTATTTAACATTATTAAAGAATCAACAAATGTAAAGTAAGCTTTACAAAGATAAAGTAAAGTTTATTTTACAAATTGTTTATTTTGTAGAATATGTAAAGTTTATTTTACAAAAAATTTATTATATTTGTAAAGTTTATTTTACAAATGCTAGTTAATAGGGTAAAAGATTATAGAAAAGGGAGGGGCTTAACACAAGAAGATTTAGCCATAAAGGCTGGTGTTAGCAGGCAGACTATAATTTCAATCGAAAAAAATAAATTTATTCCAGGGCTTGATGTTGCATTAAAGATTTCTTCTTCACTTGAAGTTAGCATTGATAAACTCTTTTATTTTGTTTAAATGAGAAGCATAGACGCAGTTATTACTTGGGTTGACGGATCTAAAGAAAACTATAAAAAGAAAATAGAAAAACATTTAACCACGTCAACAAACTATAAAAGGCAGTATTTACAAGCTAATGAAATTGAATATTGTGTAAAATCTATTTTAAAATTTGCTCCATTTGTAAGGAGAATATTCATTGTTACAGACAACCAAAAGCCCAGTTTTAAAAATTTGGAAGACCTTATAGTAAGCAATAAAGTTAAGATTGTTGACCACAAAGAAATTTTTAAAGGTTATGAACAATATTTACCAACATTTAATATTAGATCAATTGATGCTATGCTCCATAGAATAGAAGATCTGTCTGAAAAGTTCGTTTATTTTAATGATGATGTTTTTTTAATAAACAACATTCGTGAGGAAGATTGGTTTGTAGAAAATAAAGGAGTATTAATGGGTAACTGGGCTAAAAGCTACAGCATTAACCCTCTTAAGGTTTTATCGGGAAAATTTAAAAAAATATTCGGTCTAAGGCCAAGTTTCAATGCCTCACAGTCAAAGGCAGCCAACATAAGTGGTTTTAAAAAAGAATATTTTAAATCATATCATACTGCAAGGCCTCAAATTAAATCATTAATTAAGGAATTTTACAGTAAAAACCCTGAATCTCTAATAAATCAAATTAAATATAGGTTTCGAAATTATAATCAGTTTATGCCATATAGTCTATGTTGGCATCTAATGATTAAAGAAAATAGGGCAATAATAAAGGGGGTGAAAGAACTAAAAGAAGTTAAGCAAACCAAGAACTTTAATCCCGGTCAAATTATTTCAATTTTAAAAAAAATAGATGCTACAAAAGAAGTCAAATATTTAAATATTCAGGATTTAAATTACGCAAGCAAAGATGTATTTATGATTTTCGACAAATGGATGAGAAAAAAACTACAAGGTTAAAGTCTATAGTTTTGAAATAACCGAGACCACTCTTTCAACTTCTTCCATTGTGTTATATAAAGAAATTCCAAGCCTGGTTACCCCACCACTTTCTTCAAGCCCAAGTTGCTGGATAGCTTTTAAAGCATAGAAGTGTCCGTCCCAAGCACATATGTTTTCAGATGCAAGAGCCTTACATATTTCTTGAGGTGTGAAATCAGAGTGAACAAATGATACGGTTGGTGTTCTTTTGGTGTCTGAAAAATCTTTACCTACAACATTTACCTTATCTAAATTATTTATAGATTCATACAGCTCTTTGGCAAGTGCAAATTCATGGCTACTTATTTTAGAAAATGCATTTATTAATTTATCTCTAGATGAATTACCATCTCCTATATTAGCAATAAAGTCAATTGCAGATGAGACTCCTGCACAAGCAGCATGATTGAGAGTGCCTGTCTCAATTATATAGGGCGCCTTCTGATCCTGAACTACCAAACGATCAGTTTCTAGTTGTTCTAATAAACCCGGTTTGGAATATAAAAAGCCAACATGTGGGCCATAAAACTTATATGAAGAGCATAGGAGAAAATCACATCCAAGCTCTTTTACATTAATTGAGAAATGAGGAGCATAGTGAACAGCATCCAAAAGGAACAAGCAGTTTTGTGGAAGAAAAGATTTAACCGATATAAAGTCATTCAACGTTCCAAGGGCATTGGATGACATTCCCATACAAACCATTACTGTTTTATCATTAATCTTATTTCTAAAATCTTCATAATCAAGTTCTCCATTTTTAAGTAAGCTTACCTCAATTAATTTAACACCTGCTTCCTTAAGAACTCTCCAAGGACCCCTGTTTGCCTCGTGATCTAATTCAGTTATAATAACCTCATCTCCTGAGTTAAATTTTTTGGCTAAAGCTCTAGCAAGACTGTAATTTAAAGATGTCATATTTTGACCAATCGAAATTGTGTCTGGATTGTCTGAACCAAGAAATTCAGACATTTTTAGCCTTAAATCATCCATCACTTTATCAGTCTCTTGACTAGTTATAAACTCTCCATGAGTGTTAGCATTTGATCTAATATAATATTGTGAAATGGCTTCAATGACTTGAATTGGAACTTGTGTTCCACCAGGACCATCTAAGTAAATAATTTGATTTTTGTTATGATCTACTCTCCCTATAGAGGGGAAAAATTCTCTTATTTCTGAAGAATTGATCATGGACAATTTAGCTATTGTTCTAGCTTCCAAAAGGCAATACCACCTGCCTGCTTACCAATATTAACAGAGCTTACTAACTTGGCTTTGCCAATATCAATGACATCAAGGACACCTGGCTCTCCGCCTATTCCCTCTACTGTAACAAATGCATATTTATTATCAGGTGAGATAACGACACCATGGGAAACCTTTGTTGTATTATCTACAATCTTGGTTTTACCTGTTTTGAGATTTTTGATTTCTGTTTTTCCTTCACCTTTCAATGTTGTTACAAGTTTTTTCCCATCTGAAGTAATATCAATATTGTATGGGCCTTTTCCTGTCTTAAATCTATTTATAATCTGCCAAGAGTCAGTATCAACCTCAATTATCTCATTAGAAGAATTGCCCGCTATATAAACTTTTGAATCAGATGGATGAGGGATGACCCAAGTTGGCTGAGTAGTTGAGTGATGCATACCCTGATGATCCATGCCCTGATGATTCATGTGATGGTTATTATCAAGTTGAAGAACACGATTAACCTCTAGAGACACGGTATCTACCTCATATAACTCACCTGACATCATTGCTACCGAGTATTGAAATCTTCCATCTGGAGAAATTCTAGAACCATGAGGCATAACTCCTGTTGGAATTTTAGTTATCTCTGTCATTGTTTGAGGGTCAACAACTGAAACTGAACTTGGAGTCATAGTTCCATACAACTTAAAATTTACACAATATAAGAGTCCTGTCAAGCTAGATATTTCCATAGTTGCAGGAAAATAACCTAATTCTGTGGTTGCAATTTCAGTATTTGTTTTAGTTGAAAACTTAGTTAAAGTTCCATAAGGGTTTCCATGAGCTAAAGAAAGATACCAGTAATCACCAGAGGGATCAACGGTTAGTCCGTGTGGACCCTCTGTTTCAGCAAATTTAATCCCAACAGGGATTCTCTCTAACTCAGTGGCACTTTTTCCATCAAATTTTATTAACGAAACAGTATCATCAGATTCTGCAGCAACATATAGATAATAGTTTTGAGAAAAGCCAAATGTTGTAAATGCAAAAAATAAAATTAACCTTTTCATTAATCTGGTATACCGGTTCTTTCTATATATTGATTTTCATTAGATGTATCTGGCTTATCCTCCGAGACCTTGGCAACACCTAATCCTGAGTACATATCAGAGTAAAATACATAGCCTTTGTAAACTTGTGCACCCCAGGACATAGTTGCGTTCTTTATAAATCCATTTGGAGAGCCAGTCATTGTATAACCTATCTCTCTATCTTGTCTAAACAGGTCTCCTACTAATTCACCGCTAATATCAACAACCCTAACTCCTCCTCCATACATGGCTACATACAAAACATCTTCATCAACCCACAAGTTATGAGACCCTGTTCCAGGCACCTCAAACTTTGCAACTTCTACAGGATTATCTAAATCAGTGAAATCTACAAAATGACAGAAACCTGCAGTAATTTCCGGTTCAGTTAGGTTGACGCCTTCAGGAAATATCTCGTCACATAATATAACATAAAAGGTGCCAGTAGATTTACTTTTAAATGGAAAGGCTGCGTGATTTGCCCCACTTGCATAAGTATAGTTAGAAAAAGGTACAGGGTTTGATGGTGAACCACCTGCAATTCCGTTACCTACATCTACCAAGTATACACCATCTCTCCAATTTGAAGAATATGCGATACCATCCTCAATCCATACATCATGTATATTCTGACCCTCTTTTCCAACTTCAAACATTCCAACCTCAACAGGATTTGTTGGGTCTTCTATGTTTAGGATATAATATCTTTCACCGGTTCCTAAAACATATGCATGATTATTGTCTATAAAAAGGTTGTGAACTCCACCATTAAGATTTTTTGTATACTCTGATAGAACTTGTACATCGTATGGATTAGTTACATCGAGAATAAATATTCCATTTTTTCTGTCAGACGCTCCTTCTCTTGAAATAATAGCAATAGTTCCATCTTGTGACACTTTTACATCATTAACTGTTCTAGCATCAACCTTTATGCTATCAATTTTTTTCATATTTGTTGGGTCGGTAACATCCCAAAAGAATGCCGTACCGTCTGCAGAGTGAGTTCCAGTAACACCATAATCTCTCCCATCCACTCCTTCAAAAATCCAAAAGTCTGAAGTTCTTTTATCCGGAACGACAGTGTTACCGACTCTATAAACTTCTCTTTTGATGTCTCTTGCAACAACTCTTAAAGGCTTTGAAGAGGTTATGTCACCAAGGGTTGCAGAAATTGAATAATTTCCAGGTTCCTCAGCTACAAACCTTCCATCATTTAAAATTGTACCTGCAGCTGATTCAGACACATCAAAAGATTTCCCATAGAAAGTATATTCAAAAGGTAAGTTTTTGATTTCATTTCCAGAACTGTCAAAACCAGTTGCAGTATATCTTATAACATCACCTGTTCTAGCTACTTCCTGGTTTGAAGTAATTTCAATTTTCGATAATGGGTTTTCGGAAACCTTAATCTCTACGGTAGCTGAGACTCCATCTAACTCAGCAGTTAATTTAGCAGTACCTGAAGCTACAGCTTTTACATTATTTGTGTTATCAATTGAGAGAATTTCAGAACTACTTGTTAGATTTAGTTTTTGACCATCTCTTTCAAACCCTTGTTCGTCTACTACATTAAAACTTAAATCTAAATAGGTGCTAACATAATTATCTTTAGGAACAGTTATTGTTATCTCCTTTACCATAGCATACCCTACTTCAACATCAAAAGTTCTACTTAACCTTTGATCTCCTAACCCAAGACATACTGCAACAACCTCATGTTTTCCCGGTGCATTTGCTTTTATCTCTCCTTTATTTCTGTCATAGGAAATTGCCTTTGCTCTACTAAAAACCCCTTGCTTATTATAGTAAAACGTATAAGGACAAGATAGTCTTTCGCCTTTTAGATTTTCAGCATAAGTTTCTGGCTCAAAAGTCTCCCCAATTTTTAATTTCAAACCTTGTAAATCAGATTTGACAAAAAGGTCTTGGGAATGAAGATTTGTTAAAAAGAAAGAAAGTAATAGTGTTGATAAAGTTAAAATAGTTCTCATAATTTTTTTTTTAAGGATTTAAATATAATTATTTAAAAGTTATAAACGTAGTTACAAGAATTAATTTCTACACTTATTACTAAAACATATCCGAACTAATGACTTTTGTCCAAACATTAGCAAAATCATTTACAAACTTTTTTTTGTTATCATCCTGAGCATAAAGTTCAGCATAAGATCTAAGGATTGAATTTGATCCAAATACTAGGTCAACAGATGAAGCTGTCCATTTAAGCTCTCCGGATTGTCTATCCTTTATCTCATATTTGTTTTCTTCAACAATGTTCCATGTATTGTTCATATCGGTAAGGTTAACAAAAAAGTCATTAGACAAAACACCTTGACTGTCTGTAAAAACACCCGCTTTGTTATTTGTATGATTGGCGCCAAGAACTCTCATGCCTCCAAGCAAAACAGTCATCTCAGGTGCTGTTAGGCCTAAAAGCTGTGCTTGATCTACCATGAGCTCCTCTGGACTTGATTTAGATTTTCCACTCGACCAGTTTCTAAATGCATCAGCTGCTGGCTCAAGATTTGAAAATGAGTTAACATCAGTCATATCCTGTGATGCATCTCCTCTTCCTTTTACTAGCGGTATAGTTATACTATATCCTGCTGCTTTTGCGGCTTCTTCTACTGCAAGATTACCAGCAATAACAATAGTATCAGCTAAACTTGCACCTGTGTCCAATGCAATTGTTTTTAACACAGATAAAGTTTTAGAAAGTCTTTCAGGTTCATTCGCCTCCCAATCTTTTTGTGGAGAGAGAGATATTCTTGCACCATTCGCTCCCCCTCTTAAATCAGAAGTTCTAAAAGTTTTAGCACTATCCCATGCTACTGATACTCTATCAGAAATTGATAATCCAGAGCTGGAAATTTTTGCCCTAACATCATTCTCATCATAGTCTTTATTTCCAGATGGAACTGGATCTTGCCAAATTAAATCCTCTCCTGGAAAATTAGGTCCAATATATCTTGTTTTTGGTCCCATATCTCTGTGAGTAAGTTTAAACCATGCTCTTGCAAATGTATCTGAAAAATATTCTTGGTCATCTTTAAACTTAAGACAGATCTCCCTGTATATAGGGTCCATTTTCATTGCCATATCAGCGTCAGTCATTATGGGGTTTTTTCTAACAGATGGGTTAGCAGCATCAATTGGTTTATTTTCTTCCAAAATGTCAACTGGCTCCCATTGCCATGCTCCAGCTGGACTTTTTTGTAATTCCCATTCATGATTAAAGAGCATTTCAAAGTAACCGTTATCCCATTGTGTAGGGTTTGTGGTCCAAGCGCCTTCAAGACCACTTGTTACTGGGCCTTTTTCAGCAAGAGTTGGATTAATCCATCCAAATCCTTGATTCTCAATATTTGCTCCTTCTGGTTCTCTTCCTAACTTTGAAGCATCTCCGTTACCATGAGCTTTTCCTACAGTGTGTCCTCCTGCGGTTAATGCAGCAGTCTCCTCATCATTCATAGCCATTCTTGCAAAAGTTTCTCTAACATGTAGTGCTGTCTTCATTGGGTCAGGTTTTCCATTTACTCCTTCTGGGTTTACATAAATTAGACCCATGTGAGTAGCCCCTAGTGGAGTTTCCAAAGTAGATGTGTCTTCAAGGTCTGCATATCTATTCTCGCTAGGCGCCATAATTTCATCTTCAGGGCCCCAATAAATATCAATTTCAGGCTGCCAGATATCCGGTCTTCCATAAGAAAACCCAAACGTTTTTAGACCCATGCTTTCATAGGCAATATTTCCTGCTAGAATAAATAAATCTGCCCAGCTTATTTTATTACCATATTTCTTTTTTATAGGCCACATTAGCCTTCTTGCTTTATCCAGGTTTCCATTATCAGGCCATGAATTTAAGGGAGCAAATCTAAGGTTTCCTGTTCCTGCCCCACCTCGACCATCAGCAACTCTATATGTCCCAGCAGCATGCCATGCCATTCTAATCATTAATCCACCATAATGTCCCCAGTCTGCTGGCCACCAAGACTGTGGTGTAGTCATAAGATCGTGCATATCTTTTTCAAGAGCTTTAAAGTCTAATGATTTTACTTCTTCTCTGTAATTAAAATCACTGTTATAAGGGTTTGACTTTTCATCATGTTGATGAAGAATATCTAGATTTAATCTTTTTGGCCACCATTTTAATGGTGATGTGTCTGGTGTGGTTGATGCTCCATGCATGAACGGACATTTACCGTTTGATTGTCCATTATTACCTAAATTTTCCATAGTCATTAAATTTTGTTTCTAATTTATAAATTTTTATTACTTATTCAGCTGCATTTTGTTTCTTAATAATAAATTCTTAAGGTCTATAGCGATAACTTATAGTTAAAAGCCTTAATTTAGTCAAAGACACTACAATGACAGATTTTATATGATTAGTAACAGCGATATAATTGAAAAAACAAAACCCGCTTTTGAGGGATTTACTTCTTATCTTCAGGTTTTCTTTTGTTTAATGATTGCGTCTTTTATAGCTGGGGCTCCTTCTAGTATATATGAAGCTGCGTCAGGCAACCCTCTTTTTTTTGAATTAAATTATGGAGAGCCTCTTGCATTTACTAATGAAAGTATTGTGGTGTCATCTATTATATTATTAGTTGTTTTTTATCTATCTGCCTCTATTCAGGTGGGAATCTCATTATTCTGTCTTAATATTTATAATGGAAAAGGAGTAAATTTTTCAACACTTTTTGGCAGCTTTAATACATTCAAACCTTTAGCTGTTACAATATTATTAACCTTAATTCTAGGTGTTGGATTTATCTTATTAATCATTCCTGGAATCATCTTAGGTCTTATGTACTCACAGGCATATTATATCCTGGCAGAAGAACCAAATATCGAAGTTTTAGAAGCCTTGAAAAAAAGTGAAAAAATGATGAAAGGGAAAAAAGAGCAACTCTTTATGCTTACACTAAGGGCAATTTTATATTTCATATTAGGTGTTTTTACATTATTTATATGGTGGATATGGTTGGTTCCAAGATATAGTGTTGCTTTTGCTGGGTTCTATGAGGAGCTAAAAAAAGACTTTAATAATTAAAGAAATATATTTACACTTTATTTAAAAATCTATGGCAAACAAATATGTAGATCTTAATACTGTAAAATTTTTCATGAATAATGTTCAAGAGCTTGAATCTATTTTGAGCAAACAAAGGTTCGCTGACCATAATCTTGAATCAGTGGATATGTTTATTGACTCTGTTAAACAATTTGCAGACAGAGAACTGTTTCCGTATTTCAAAGAAATGGACGAAAATCCAGCTCATTATAAAGATGGCTCGATCCACGTACATCAACAAGTTGGAAAAATGATGAAGGAGGGTGGAGAAATGGGGCTGATTGCTGCGCCTTTTGATTATGAAGACGGAGGGCTTCAATTGCCTTTGCTTGTTCATACTGCTGCAAATTATATTTTAGATGCTGCAAATAATCATTTGCCTGGTTATTCAGGACTTACCACGGGTGCTGCAGAATTAATTATTGAGTTTGCTAGTAAAGAGTTAAAAGAAAAATATACTCCTAAAATGCTTACAGGAGAGTGGGGCGGAACGATGTGTTTAACTGAGCCGCAGGCTGGTAGCTCACTATCAGATATTGTTACAAAGGCCTCTCCATGTGATGGTGGACATTATAAAATTAGTGGTCAAAAGATTTTTATCTCAGGCGGAGATCATCAATATGCAGAAAATATAGTCCACTTATTGTTGGCCCGAATTGAAGGGGCTCCTGCTGGAACAAAAGGAATTTCATTATTTGTTGTGCCAAAAATGAGACTAGACGAAAATGGAAATCTTGAACCAAATGATGTAACAACTGTTGCTGATTTTGAGAAAATGGGTCAGAAGGGATATTGTACTACTCATCTTGGTTTTGGAGATAAAGATAACTGTCACGGATATCTTGTTGGAGAAGAAAACAAAGGTCTTCATTATATGTTTTTAATGATGAATGGTGCAAGGATAGCTGTTGGAAGGACTGCTTCTGCAATTGCCTCAGGTGCTTATTACGCGTCTTTGGAATATGCAAATGAACGCCCACAGGGAAGAAAACTTTCTTCTGATGGAAAAAAAGATTTAAACGAAAAACAAAATTTAATAATTGAACACCCTGACGTAAGGAGGATGCTGATGCTACAAAAGGCAATGGTTGAGGGGTCTATGAATTTAATATTTAAAGCTTCAAAATATTTTGACCTGCAACATAATAGTGTGGATGAAGAAGAAAAACATAAATATCACATACTCCTAGAGATGATTATTCCAGTGGTTAAAACCTATCCTTCAGAGGCTGGTATTTATTCAATAAATAATGGCCTTCAAGTGCTTGGGGGTTATGGTTTTTGTTCAGATTTTATTCTTCAGCAATATTATAGAGATATAAGAATTTGTCCAATCTATGAGGGAACTACAGGTATTCAGTCTCAAGACCTTCTTGGAAGAAAAATGATGCTAAACAATGGTGAAGGGGCCAAGCTTTTAATGGAAGAAATAAAAAAGACCATTGACGAAGCTTCTCAGGATAACGACCTAAAGGAGTGGGCTGCTAGTTTAGATAAAAAACTAGAAGAGACTCAAAAAATATTATTTCATCTTATTCCTTTTGCTTCAAAAGGAGACTATGAAAAGTTTTTAGCTGATGCATCAGTCTTTATGGAGTTTTTCAGCCTTGTATTAGTTGGATGGTCTTGGTTAGAAATTGGTGTCAAAAGTAAACACGCTTTAATAACAGGTGACAAGTCTTTTGACGCAAGTTTTTTTGAAAGTAAATTGGATGCTTTAGAATATTTTTATGCATATGAGCTTCCGAAAACAATTGGTCTTGCTGAAGTTATGATTCACCCCTCTTCAGTTACAATTAAAGCTGATAAAAAAATTATAGGCTAAACAGATGGTTATCTATAAGCAAAAATCAAAACCTTGGTATATTAATACATTGGTTTATATAATATGTGCATTTAACACATTTTGTTTAGCCCAGACAGAATTTGATACTTCTAAACTTAAAGATTTTGAAAGCTATCTAATTCAAGAAATTGATAATAGTAAAGCCGCAGGAATTGAAGTATTAGTTAACCACAAAGGAAAAACTGTGTGGCATAAAGCTTTAGGATATGGCAGTTTACAAGACAATCGTCTCCTTGAAAAAAATAGTATCTACTACATTCAATCGATGACCAAACCCATTATGAGTGTAGCTATCATGCAGCTAGTAGAAAGAGGAAAGTTAGACTTGGCAGATAATGCTGCCGATTATTATCCTCCTTTGAAAAAACTCAGGGTAATCAAAGATCTAACAACGGGTATTTATGGACCAACTGTTTCTGCAAAGCAACCTATTACCATTCTGCAATTACTTACCCATACAAGTGGTCTTTCGCACGGATTAGAAGAAACTTTGTTTGATCAGCAACTTTTTAAGTTGATGTACAACGAATTATTTGATCCTGCCGAGTATAATAATCTAAAAGAACGAGTAGACAAGCTAATGCTTGTTCCCTTAATTGGACAGCCTGGTGAACAATGGTATTATAGTGCTGCTCCGGATATTTTGGCCTTAATTTTGGAAAAAATAACTGGCCAGTCTACAGAAACCTATCTTGAAGAAAACATCTTTGATCCATTATCGATGAACGAAACGGGTTATAACGTTAGACTTGAACAACAACAGAGGATAATGCAAGTGCACTTCAATTTAGAGGACGGAACATTGGTCAACAGCCATGTTCAAGTTCCTACAACCGGAAACACAGTTTATGGTGGAACTCATGGTCTTTTTTCGTCTACAGAAGATTTTTTAAAATTCTGTCAAATGATTTTAAATAAAGGTAGCTTTAACGATCAACGTATACTAAAAAAAGAAACTGTTGAACTAATGACTAAAAATCATGTTGGAGAGCTAGTAGGCCCTGGGCGTGGTTTTGGGCTTGGTTTTGGTTTGTTATATGATACCAATAAAGACCTTAGTCCAGCAAACACAGGTCAGATTTATTGGGGCGGTTACTTTAAAACACATTTTTTTATTGATCCTAAAGAATCTCTCATAGCAATTATAATGACTCAAAAAATCCCAAATACTGACGAGTACATCATCGAATTAAATCGAGCAGTATACGGTGCTTTATCATTCTGACTTTATATAGTGAGTGGCTAAGCCAAACTATTTAGATATTAATGAAAAACTATGTGCAATAAGATTAGTGTGATTGCAAGTGCCCACCCCCAGTTTCTGCTATATTTATCTGCAGGCTGAAATAATGCTAGTAATGAGTTTAGCTTGCTCATGCTACAAATTACTGTGATAAATAAACCTAAAATAATTACCCAAAATGCTCTTACAAAATAATTCATTTCTGGTATAAAAATTTGTAAAGCAATATTTAAAGGGAGTGTGGCGATGAATGCGAAAAGGACTACGTTTCGGTTTGGTTTAAATAAAACCACAGCACTAAATATCAAAACTACTATTCCACAGTTTATATAATAACGTAAATTATTTAAGGTATGGGTAAAGGCTGAATTAGGATCGTCAAACTTTAGATATAATAAAACAAACCCCATTATAAGAGCAGTGCCTAAGCTAAATAGAATGGCCTTTTGACCTGCGTTTATTTTTTCTTTATCCTTTGCTTGTTTGTTGATATATTTTGAATAGATATCCGTTGACCACAAAGTAGCCAGAGAGTTAAAAGTAGAGTCTACTGTACTCATAAGCGAAGCAAACAAGCCACATAATATTATGCCTTTTATACCAACCGGTAGATAGGTATTGACAATATATGGGAACGCCATGTCAGGCTCGCCTAGGGTGTCACCAAGAATTCCATAAAGAGCTATACCTGGAATAATAATTATAACAGCCATTATGTATTTAATTAAACCACCTGCTATTAAGCCAGTTTGTGCATGTCTAACACTCTTTGCAGCTAAAGCTCTTTGCATTACAGTTTGATTTGCACACCAGTAATTTATGTTAAGCAAAAACAATCCAAAAAGATGTGTCCATGGGAGGGTTGGATGATCTGCAGGTAAGTGCAAGTGCATTTTTTGAGGGGTTTGGATATACAGTTGGTCCCAACCACCTAGCTGATTTACAGCTGTAAAACAAACTACAGCTCCTCCAATAATTAATACAGCAAATTGAATTATATCTGTTTTAACAACAGCACTTAAACCACCCAGGTAAGTGTAAATAGCAGAAAAAACTCCTAATATTACAATGAGTATTGCTATTCTAATAATTCTGTTTGAATGAAGAAATGATAACTGCTCTCCAAAAACTAAGTCTGCAGCATAGGCTCCCCAGAAAAGTGCAGCTCCAATTGTAACAGTTGCAAAAAGTGCAATATTTGCTAATGAGTAAAAAAGGGCAATTCGCTGACCTAATCTCTTTGATATAAACTGTGTAATTGTTGTAATCTTTTCTCTTAGAAAAAGTGGCACAAAAACAAAGGCGCCAATTAAAATACCTTGAACTGCATTAATTTCAAGATTTGCTTGAGCAAGGCCAAATAAATATGCTGACCCCATCATTCCTAGAAACTGATATCCCTGAATGTTTGTTGCAATAGTTGATAGCGCAATTGAGTACCAAGGAAGGTTTCTTGAGCTTAAAAAATATTCATCTGCTGAGCTGTCTGCTTTAACTTTACCTCTAAGGGCTACGATCATAATTAAAGAAAAATAAAACAAGACAATTATAAAGTCTACCATAATCTACTTTCTTTCTCCTTTGCCCAGTGGGGAGTTTGGGGTTTCATTAATTCGTCTGTTAAAAACTTCGGGTAATGAAATTGTTTTTAACTGTGGTAACACATGTTGAGCAAAAAGCTCACATTCTTGTTGATGAGGATATCCTGATAATATGAAGGACCTTATACCCATTTGCATATAGCGTTTCAGTTTGTTTAAAATTTGATCCGGGGTTCCAACAAGAGCTGCTCCACAACCAGACCTAGCTAGTCCTATTCCCGTCCACAGGTGTGGCTCAACATAATATTCATTGTCTGCTTCATTTCGCATCTGTGATTGACGGGCTACTCCTAATGAGTTAGAGTCCTGTGCTCTATTTTTAATGTTTAGTCCTTGATCTAAGTCTAGTTTTGACAAAAGGTTATTAGCGTAATCTCTTGCTTCTTTCTCTGTCTCTCTAACAATTACATGAACTCTTAATCCAAACTGAACAGTGCGCCCATACTCTGAAGCTTTAAGGGTCATGTTGTTCATAAGCCCTTGTAGTTTCTCTTCTGTTTCTGGCCACATCAAATAAACATCGCAATGCTCTGCGCATAAGTCAACACCTGCAGGTGAGTACCCCCCGAAATAGAGAAGAGGGCCGCCATTTTGTTGATAGGGCTTAACAGGGTCTGTAGGCAAACTTAGTTTATAATATTTTCCATTGAACTCTATTCTGTCTTGATTCCATGCTTGTTTTAAAATTTCAATGACCTCTCGAGAGCGAGCATATCTTTCAGAAGAATCCAGCTCGTTGCCTGGAAGGTCCGATGAAATTATATTAATAGTTAGTCTACCCTTGAGCATGTGATCTAGTGTTGCTATACTTCTTGCAAGCATTGGTGGGTGAACCTCTCCACAGCGAATAGCCGCTAAAAAATTAATCTGTTTTGTAATTGGAGCCATTCCTGCAACAAAAGACAATGTTTCTTGACCAACTTGGTATGAAGATGGGCATAAAACGTTTCTAAACCCAAGCTCATCAGCAGTTTTTACAATTTTAGAAGTGTTTTCCCAAGTGCTTTTATAATCAGGATTTCTGTTTCCTAAAAAGTCATCATCACCGTCACAGAGTGGTGCAAACCAAGAGATCTCCGCCCCGTCAATATCTTTTGGGTTTTTGGGATTCATTACCACAAGTTAATATTTATATTTTCTGAAACAAAAAACCCTCAAAATCATAGAAATTGAGGGTTTAAGGGTGGTCCCACCTGGACTAGAACCACATATTTATACCCTTAATAATCAATTAGTTATAAAAATAAATGGTACCCAAAAGGTACCACTTTGGTACCCAATGGGTACCAACAGAAAGTGTAAAAGCAGATACACTTTATCGCCCGTCACCTGGTTATAGTCCGGTTTGGACTTAAAAAAGGATCTTCTTAAAAAGTCTTAATTATTTTAGAATTTGTCTTTCCTAACAATTTTAGTTTTTTTAATTTCGCAGATTATGAAAAAACTACCTGTAACTGTATTAAGTGGATTTTTGGGGGCTGGAAAAACAACATTATTAAATCACATTTTACACAATAAGGAAGGCATTAAAGCTGCTGTTATTGTTAATGACATGAGCGAGGTAAATGTAGACGCAAATTTAGTAGAGAGTGAAAACACTCTTTCTAGAACTGAAGAAAAGCTTGTAGAAATGAGTAATGGTTGTATATGTTGCACACTCCGTGAAGACTTAATGATTGAGGTTGAAAAATTAGCTAAAGCCCAAAAATTTGACTACTTAATTATAGAAAGCACTGGAATTTCCGAACCAATTCCTGTGGCTCAAACGTTTAGTTTTGAAAGTGAGGACGGGACTATTGACTTAAGTAAATTTAGTTATGTTGATACTATGGTAACAGTGGTAGATTCTTTTAATTTTATTAAAGATTTTTCTAGTCCAGAATATCTTACTGACAGAAATCTAACTGATATTGAAAATGATGAAAGAACTATTGTCAATTTACTAACAGACCAAATCGAGTTTGCCAATGTTATTCTTCTAAATAAAACTGATTTGGTTTCAGAGTCTGAGCTTAGAAACCTTTACGACATTATAAATAAGTTGAATCCTGAGGCCAGAATTATTCCAAGTAATCATTCTAAAGTTGACATCAAAAATGTAATTAATACTGGAATGTTTGATTTTGAAAAAGCTGAGGCTTCAGCAGGCTGGATCAAAGAGCTTGAGAATGAACATATTCCTGAAACTGAAGAATATGGAATTGGTTCATTTGTGTACAGAAGAAAAATTCCTTTTCATCACGATCGTTTTCTTGATTTTGTACAAAACAATTTTCCTGAAAATATTTTAAGAAGTAAAGGATTGTTTTGGATTGGCTCTAGACCAGATCAAGCTTTAATCTGGAGTTCAGCTGGTGGATCAGTTAAAACAGATCCTGCTGGTGTCTGGTGGGCATCAATGCCTTTTTCAGAAAGAATTAATTATGCAAACTTTGTAAACAACCAAGATCAAATCGAATCAGATTGGGATACAAATTTTGGAGATAGAAAAATAGAACTTGTGTTTATTGGTCAACAGCTTGATGTTTTAAAAATTACGAAGCAATTAGATTCGTGTTTACTTAACGAGGCTGAGCAAATCCTTTTCAAGGATAATAAATTTCCTTTGACTGATAATTGGCCTATAGTTACTAATTAAAAAAGTGTATCTGCTTTTACACTTTCTCAAACTAAAATGAAAAAATTCATACTGTTCTTGTTTTTTTTATTTCTTAACGGTTGTAATTCATCAAATATTCCACCTGGTTTTTCAAAAATTGAAAGTATTGAACCTCCAATTCTTCTAGACATAAGGTATTCAGGCTCAGACAATTTTTTAGGACGAACTGTTGTTGGATACGAAAATCCAAAAAATGTGTTAACCAATGAGACCATAAAAGCTTTAACAAAAATTCAAAAAATTCTTTCAAAAAATGGTTTAGGACTTAAACTCTTTGACGGATATAGGCCTCAAAAATCTGTAAATAACTTTGTTGAATGGTCAAAAGAAATAAGCGATACTTTAACCAAAGAAAAGTATTATCCAGATGAAAAAAAGGATAGCCTTTTCTTTAAAGGCTATGTTGCTGAAAAATCAGGACACAGTAGAGGGAGTACGGTTGATGTTACTCTAGTTTACACTGATAGTATTAATTATGGTAAAGAACTTGATATGGGAAGTGGATGGGATTTTTTTGGAAATAAATCATGGATTGATTACGACTCAATTACAGATTTACAAAAAAATAATCGTAACTATTTGCAAGCGATAATGAATCAAAATGGTTTTAAATCATATTCAAAAGAATGGTGGCATTTTACTCTAATTAATGAGCCATATCCTCATACTTATTTTGATTTTTAAAATATATATGTGTAACATAAGATTTCAATAAATTAACTTTATAAAAATGAAAAAACTAATGTTCTTATTTTAAACCACAAAAAAATACCTCAACTTGTCACTCTATTTGTCACTCTTTTGTAAATGAGAAGAAAAAAAGAACCCTAACTTTCTCTTTTACATGGAGTTAGGGTTTCTCTTGGGTGGTCCCACCTGTCCTCAAAGGGGGGCTGTATATATACTGATAATTAACAAGTTAACTTATATAGGTGGTTCGGTATCCGAACCATTGTGGTTAGTGTTCCGAACCTTCTCAAAAATCAAGATGTTTTGACTACAACCTCGGTTCAGGTTCTTTTAGAACCATTGTTTTGAATTGTTATATGTAGAAAATAAAAAACTATTCCCCCAATAATTGTCCATACAATATCATTCCAATCAAAAACTCCTCTTCCCGGAGTATAAATTGTTATGAATTCATTTCCAATTAGACCAATCATAGAAATGATTATTGACCACTTTAATCTATTTCTGTAAATAGATGTATTAGGTTTAAAAATTTCTGGAATGGTTACATAAAACATACTTGGAAGACCAATACCTGGAAGGAAGTTGGGAATTACTCCAAGAAAATAAATTATAAGGTCACTTCCTCCTTCATAATTTGGTCTGATGTAATCTTGAACCAATCCGAATGTTAAAAATGTAACTCCAAAAACTATATAATAAAAATATTTTCTGTTCATCAACTTTCAAAAATAATTAATTTGGTTTGGATTTAGGTTCGGAAAAAGGTTCGGACAAAAAAATCAAAAAAACAAAAACCCTCATAGTCAAGGACTTAGAGGGTTTAAGGGTGGTCCCACCTGGACTCGAACCAGGGACCAAATGATTATGAGTCATCTACTCTAACCAACTGAGCTATAGGACCGGTGTTGGCGCAAATATACAATTTCACTATCTTTTTATAAAACATAAATTGAATTTTTGTTTTTTATTTAAACTACTTTTGACAAATGGAAAGTCAGAGACAGAAAAAGATCTCTTCTTTAATACAAAAAGAACTTGCTGGGTTAATTAACGAGGACCTTAGAAGGGGTGGTATCAAAAATCTTATCATCTCTGTAACCAAAACTCGCGTTTCTCCTGATCTTTCTTTGTGTAAGGTTTATTTGAGTATTTTTCCAAGTGATAATTCTGTTGCTCAAATTGCTTTGTTGCAAAAAAATTCTACCAAAATAAAATATGATCTTTCTAGTTTGTTAAAGAAGCACTTACGAAAAGTTCCTGAGCTTGCATTTTTCCTTGACGACTCTCTTGACTATATCGATTCAGTTGAAGACTCTATTAACAACCCTGACAATCCTATAAAATAAAATGTTTAAGTCTTACATATATAAAATTGCTTTTCGTTATTTTTTTTCAATGGATTCTAAAACAATTGTAAATAGAATTAATGGTTTTGCTTTTTTAATGATTGTTGCTGCTGCATGTGTTTTGTTAATTGTCCTGAGCGCTTTTGAAGGTCTTAAAGATTTTGGTCTTTTTTACACCAGTTCTTTTGATCCAGATTATAAAGTGGTGCCTAAAAAAGGTAAATATCTTGTTTTAAGTCAAGAGACTCTTGACAAAATTAGAGGACTCGATGGTGTTATAGGTGCTTCTGAAGTAATTGAAGAAAAGGTGGTTTTTTCAAATGAGCTTAATTCTGGTGCTACTTTACTAAAAGGTGTTTTTTCTAACTATCATCTTACACCTGCGCTTGATTCTCTTTCTCTTGTTGGTGTTTTTTCTCCAGAAAAGAAAAACACAATTTATATTGGTGCAGATTTAGCCTCTTCTCTAGAAGTTGTTCTTAGCAAAGAGTTTTCTCTTCTTGCTACCGCTCCTAAAAGTAACACCAATAGCCTTTTTGGTTTCTCTCCTTTTTCGTCTATGCAGTTTGATATTGAAGGGATATATCAAATAAGCAGCGATATAGAGAAAAAATATGCGTTTACCTCAATGGCGTCCATGGCTAGTTTAACTGGAGCTCAAGAAAATACTTTTACGTCTGTTGATATTTTTTCCAACAAGTCGCTTACTGATAACGACGTTAAAACTTTTATCACGGATGAGCTTGGCGATAAAGCGGAAGTGTTGACAAAACAAGATTTGAACCCTGCTTTATATAAGATGCTGAACACTGAAAATTTTGCCGTATATCTTATTTTTTCTCTAGTTGCATTGGTCGCTATGTTTAACCTTGTTGGCTCTCTAACAATTATGATTGTTGAGAAAAGGCGTGATTTAAGGATTCTTAAATCTCTTGGAGGAGAAAAAAATGATATTAATCACGTGTTCTTTTTATTAGGCATGGTAACATCTTTTTTTGGAGGGGTTGTCGGTGTTCTTTTAGCGTGGTTGGTTATAGTTTTTCAAAACTCTTATTCTTTAGTTTTAGTTCCTGGAACATCCATACCATATCCTATTTCATTTACTCTTTCTAACGTCTTAATTGTTTTAATCACAATTATTGCTTTGGGTGTGATTACTTCCTTGTGGTCTACAATTGGTTTAAAAGAGGACTAAACCAGTTCCTTTTGGGAGAAAGTATGGATTATTTCATCAAGCTCATGAAAGATTTTGATTGGATCTTTTTCATTTAGTATCCTGCTTTTTGTTTCTTTAAAGTTTGCAACTCCTTTAAAGTAATTACCATAGTGTCTTCTAGTTTCTAGAACCCCCAAGACCTCGCCTTTCCACTTCACCGCCATCTCTAAATGTCTTTTTGCCATTCTTGCTTTGTCTGATATTCCTGGTTCTTCTTTTTTATTACCTGTGCTTAGATAGTGTTTTACTTGGTCAAAAAACCATGGATTTCCTATGGACGCTCTTCCAATCATAGCCCCATCTAGCCCAAAGTCATCTCTCATTTCTTTAGCCTTCTCAGGTGAGTTTACATCACCATTCCCGAAAACAGGTATATGCATTCTTGGATTATTTTTTATTGCAGCTATTTGGGTCCAGTCAGCGTCGCCTTTATACATTTGTGCTCTTGTTCTTCCATGAATAGAAATTGCTTTTATACCCACATCCTGAAGTCTTTCTGCTACTTCTACTATTTTAATAGATTTTTCATCCCATCCCAGTCTGGTTTTTACAGTAACGGGAAGGCTTGTTCTTTTTACTATTTCTTCTGTAAGACTAACCATTAACGGAATGTCTTTCAAAATTCCTGCTCCTGCACCTTTACATACTACTTTTTTAACAGGACACCCATAATTAATGTCAATAATATCTGGGTTTGTTTTTTCAACTATGTCTACCGCCCCAAGCATTGAATCAAGGTTTGATCCAAATATTTGAATTCCTACAGGTCTTTCTTTTGTATATATGTCTAGTTTTTTTGTACTCTTTGCTGCGTTTCTAATAAGCCCCTCGCTTGATATAAACTCAGTGTATACAACATCTGCCCCTTGCTCTTTACAAAGCGCCCTAAAAGGGGGGTCACTCACATCTTCCATCGGCGCAAGAAGAAGAGGGAATTTAGGAAGTTCTATGTTTCCTATTTTAATCATGTGGCAAAATTAACAATTCTTGAATTTATTTAGCTCTGGCAATTAAAGATTATACAAAGTAAGTATCTTTGTCGAAAACACAGGTATTGTCACAAAACATAAGAAACTTCTGTATTATAGCTCATATTGATCACGGGAAAAGCACTCTCGCTGACCGTCTTTTGGATTTTACTGGCTCTGTTACTGATAGAGAAAAACAGGATCAGCTTCTTGATGATATGGACCTTGAAAGAGAAAGAGGTATAACCATAAAGTCTCATGCTGTTCAAATGGACTATAAGAGAGGTGATGAAAGTTTTATTTTAAACCTTATTGACACTCCTGGTCATGTTGATTTTTCATATGAGGTTTCAAGGGCGATTGCTGCTTGTGAGGGTGCTTTATTGGTGGTGGATGCTGCCCAAAGTATTCAGGCACAAACTATTTCAAACCTTTATCTGGCTGTTGATAACGATTTGGAAATAATTCCTGTTGTAAACAAGATTGACCTTCCGTCAGCAAACACAGAGGTTGTTGTTGATGAAATTGTTTCTCTTATTGGTTGTAAACCCGATGAGGTTGTACTTGCTTCTGCAAAAACAGGCGAGGGTGTTGGGGGAATACTTAATGCAATTGTAGAAAGAGTTCCTTTTCCTGGTGGTAATCCTGAAGCTCCACTACAGGCACTTATTTTTGACTCTGTCTTTAATCCTTATAGAGGAATTGAAACTTATTTTAAGGTTGTAAACGGAAAAATTTCAAAAGGAAACAAAGTAAAATTTATGTCAACAGGAAAAAGCTATGGTGCCGAAGAGGTTGGTACCCTTAAATTAATCCAAGTGCCAAAGCAAGAGATTTTAACAGGTGATGTTGGTTATCTTATCACAGGAATAAAAGATGCAAAAGATGTTAAGGTTGGCGACACTATAACGCTAGCTGAGGTTGGTGGTGTTTCAGCTATTGAAGGGTTTGAAGAAGTAAAACCGATGGTTTTTGCAGGAATTTATCCTGTTGATACAGACGATTATGAAGATTTAAGGTCTAGCATGGAAAAACTTCAGCTTAATGATGCTTCGCTGGTATTTATGCCTGAGAGTTCTGCTGCCCTGGGTTTTGGTTTTAGGTGTGGTTTTCTTGGCATGCTTCACCTAGAGATTATTCAAGAAAGGCTTCAGAGAGAATTTAACATGTCTGTTATAACGACAGTTCCAAACGTTTCCTACAACGCCTATGTTAAAAAAGATCCCAACGATGCTATACTTGTTAACAACCCTTCTGATCTTCCTGATCCTTCTCGTCTTGATAGGGTTGAAGAGCCTTATATTGACGCAACTATTATAACAAAATCAGAGTTTGTTGGTAATGTGTTGACCCTGTGTATTGAAAAAAGGGGGGAGATAAAAAACCAGCGATACCTAACGCCTGAAAGGGTTGAGTTAAGCTTCAAGCTTCCTTTGGCAGAAATTGTTTTTGACTTTTATGATCGCTTAAAATCTGTTTCCAAAGGATATGCCTCTTTTGACTACTCTCCTTCTGGTTTTGTTGCTTCAAAACTTGTTCGTCTTGACATCTTGTTAAACGGAAAATCTGTTGATGCGCTCTCTTCTCTGATTCATGCAGATAATGCGCAAAGAGTTGGAAGAAAAATGTGTGAAAAACTTAGAGAGTTAATACCTAGACAGCAGTTTGATATTCCTGTTCAAGCAGCTATAGGTGCTAAAATTATTTCAAGAGAAACAATAAAGGCTTATAGAAAAGATGTAACAGCAAAGCTCTACGGTGGTGATGTAACAAGGAAAAGAAAGCTTCTTGAAAAACAAAAAAAGGGAAAGAAAAAAATGAGAATGGTTGGGAGTGTAGAAATTCCCCAACAAGCATTTATGGCTGTTTTAAAAATTAACGACTAATGAAACTTCACTCAATAGAAACTGGTAATTTTAAACTTGATGGCGGGGCAATGTTTGGTGTTGTTCCTAAAGTACTTTGGGAAAAAACCAACCCTGCTGATTCTCAAAACAGAATAGAGATGAGTGCTCGCTGTCTGTTAATTGAGGATGGAGAAAAGCTTATACTGATAGACGCTGGTCTTGGAAACAAACAAAGTGAAAAGTTTTTCTCTCACTACGATAGGTCAGGAGACATGACCCTTGAAAGCTCTTTGGCTTCATGTGGCTTTGATGTTGAAGATATTACCGATGTGTTCCTCACACACCTTCATTTTGACCACTGTGGTGGTGCAACTAAAAGAGAGGGTAATAAAATTATTCCTGTTTTTAAAAACGCAAAGTTTTGGTGCTCTAAAAGCCATTGGGATTGGGCTAGCGTTAGTCCTAACCCTAGGGAAAAAGCTTCTTTTTTAGAGGAAAATCTTTTACCATTAAAAGAGTCGGGTCAGTTAAATCTTTTTGACAGCACTGAAGACGGTTCTTGCTCTGAGCTTGGTTTTGATATTTTGTTGGTAGATGGTCACACTGAAAAAATGGCTTTACCTAAAGTTCAATATAAAGGAAAAACAATTCTGTTTGCCTCAGATCTTGTGCCCACTGCCGGCCACATTCCTATACCTTATCTTATGGGGTATGACGTGAGGCCTCTTACTACAATGGAGGAAAAAACAAGAATTTTAAACAACATAGTAGAAAATAATTCTTTAATCTTTCTTCAACACGACCCAGTAAATGAGGTTGTGTTTTTAAAGAAAACCGAGAAAGGTGTTAGGCTTGACAAATCTTCTACACTTAAAGCTCTTTTTTAAATGAAGCCCTTAAAAGGAAATAAAAAAATTGATTTTCTTTTTGAGAAAGGTGAGCGTTTTTCTTCTGAATATGTGCGTTGTGTTTTTATGAAACAAGAAATAGATGAATTGTTTTATGTTGTGTCTGTGCCTAAAAAGTCTTTTTCTCGAGCTGTTGATAGAAACAAAATAAAGAGACAGCTTCGAGAAATATTAAGAAAAAATGATGGTGTGTTTATAAAAAATGGTTTTGGTTGGTATATGATTATATACACTCATTCTTCTTTTGTTGACTTTGAAGATCTTAATAAGGATGTTTGCTCTCTTTTTTAGATTATGGTGTTATAAACATTGCGCAGTGTGGTATTCCGTCTTCTATGTACCCCCCTCCTCTTCTTTCAAAACCTAATTCAATGTAAAATTTTTCTAAATAGGCTTGTGCTGAAATTTTAATCTCTTGTTTATCAAAGTTTTTTTCACAAACCCCTATACACATCTTTACAAGGTCTTTCCCAACCCCCTTTCCTCTTTCTTTTTCTATTACCACAACTCTTCCAAAACCAGGGTAATCTTCATAGTAGTCCCCTTTATCAAAGATTCTTGCATAAGCAACCAGCTCTTCTTCTTTATACCCGCTTAAGTGAATAGCTTTATAATCTTTTCTGTCAAAATCGTTATACAATATTTCTTGTTCTACAACAAAAACCTCTGATCTTAATCTTGATATTTCATATAATTCTTTTGTGTTAAGCTCATGGAATGCTTGTTCTTTCCACTTAATCATTTTCATCTATTTTTTTTATTCTTCTCTCGTGTCTTCCCCCCTCAAACTCCTCTTTAATAAAAACGTCAACTATGTTTAGTATTTTATCACTACTTAAAAATCTTGATGGTATGCTTATTATGTTTGCATTATTATGCTGTTTTGCTAAGGATGCTATTTCCTCGCTCCAGCAAATTGCTGCCCTTATTCCTTTATGTTTGTTTGCTGTCATAGCTGCTCCATTTCCGCTTCCGCAAACTATAACCCCCATGTCTGCGTGTCCTTCTTTTACTTCTTTTGATACTGGATGAATATAGTCTGGATAGTCTACACTTTCTTTTCCATTATACCCTTTGTCTATAACTGTGTGTCCTTTTTTTGTGAGATGATCTTTTATTTTTTCTTTAACCTCCACCCCTGCGTGATCGTTTCCTATTGCAATTTTCATGTTTATTAAATTAATAATTCCTTTATTATTTTTTGATATGATGTTAATAGTTGTATTCTTATTCTTGATAACTATTTCTCTTTTTTATTTATTTACTTTTTTGTTTCTTTTTTAACCAGTCATCATTGTTTATTTTATTATTTTTTTTTAACTATTTGTGTTTTATTTAGGTTATTAACACATGTTTGTTTTTAGCTTTGATTTTTGTATATCAATAGTTTAGATTGTTAATTAATTGTTCACTTTGTATTATTTGTGTTCATTGCTTTTTTCCTTGAAACATTTATTAAGAAATTAACACACCATATATACCTAATTAAATTTTTAAATAAAACTAAAATAATTATGTTTAAATGTTTATTGATAATAAAAAGAAAGAGGGTTGAATAAAACTATATTTGAATAAAATTTATAATGAGTAAAAAGAAGAAAGAACAAAAGGGGTTAGAAAGGAAAATTACTTCACTCATTTCGTCGCCAACTTTAAAAGAATTCAATTATAAACAAATAGCTTTTGCCTTAGGAGTTAATGACACCAAAGGAAGAAATGATATTATAAAAATTTTAAATATTCTTCTAAAAAAAGAAAAAATAATTAAAGTTGGGAGAGGGAAGTTTGTTGCACCAGCGAATCAAGGAGAAATTGCAGAAGGGATTTTAGAGATAACAAGCACAGGAAGGGGGTATGTTGTGTGTGAGGATCTAGATGATGATGTAATGGTAGAAAACAAATACCTCAACAAAGGGTTACACGGAGACATAGTAGAGGTTTTAGTAGGAGAAAAAAAGTACAAAAACAGATACGAGGGAAAGGTTATAAATGTTTTAAAAAGAAACAAAAAAGTATTTGTTGGGGTATTTGAGAAAAACAAGGACTACGGTTTTGTAAACACAAGGAACGCAAGAATGTACACAGATATCTTCATTGAAAAAGAAGAGGTGAAAGGATATAAAACAGGAGAAACAGTAGCTGTAGAAATAAAAAAATGGGAAAAATCAAACAACTCACCAGAAGGAAGAATTGTAAAAACATTCGGATTTGAAAGCGATTCTCTGGACGCTTATTCTATTTTATATGAGTATGGTTTGGCGCCTGAATTTGAAGAAGAAGTAGAAAAAGAGGCAAAAAAAATTGATAAAAAAATATCAAAAGAGGAGGAAAAGAAAAGAAGGGACATGAGAAAAGAGATGACCTTTACTATAGATCCTGTAGACGCAAAGGATTTTGATGATGCAATTTCTTTCAAAAAAATTGAAAAGGAAACGTTTGAAATAGGGGTTCATATAGCAGACGTTTCACATTATGTTACACCAGGCAGTGTAATAGACGAAGAAGCACAAAAAAGAGCAACCTCAGTTTATTTGGTTGATAGAGTTATACCTATGTTGCCAGAAACGCTTTCAAACAATCTCTGCTCGCTAAGACCTAATGAAGAAAAATTAACCTTCTCAGCAGTTTTTATAATGAAAAAAAACGGACAAGTTTTGGAAGAGTGGTTCGGTAAAACAATAACAGAATCAAACCACAGACTTTCCTATGAGGAGGCTCAACACATCATAGAAACAGAAGAGAAAATAATTCCTAAAGAAAAAACAATTTTAAATAAAGAAAAAAAAGTAACAAACAACCTGGTTGAGGCGGTTACAACCCTAAACCAGATTGCGAAAACAATAAGAAAAAAAAGAATAAACAAAGGAGCAATTATTTTTGATAAGTCTGAAATAAAGTTTAAGCTAGACGAAAAAAACAACCCAAAAGAAGTAGTTTTTAAAACGGAAAAAAGCGCAAACAAATTAATAGAAGAGTTTATGCTTCTTGCAAACAGGAGGGTGGCAGAAAAAATGAAAAAAGGAAAAGAAAGGTTTGTTTTTAGAGTACACGATCAACCAGATGAAGAAAAGTTAAAAAACTTGCAAACGGTTGTGAAAAGGCTAGGATATAGTCTTGATCTAAAAAAGAACAACCTTAATGACTCCCTAAACACACTTCTTGAAAACACGTTTGGAAAAAACGAACAAAACCTAATAGACACACTAATGATAAGAAGCATGAGTAAGGCAGAGTACACAACAAAAAACATAGGTCATTATGGGTTAGCGTTTGACAACTATACACACTTCACTTCGCCAATTAGAAGATATCCAGATGTTCTGGTTCATAGGCTTATAGAGGCAGAATTGAAAAAAGAGAAAATAAAAACAGAGGAACTGGAAACCCTCTGTAATCACTCAACCCAAATGGAAATACTTGCTACCAAAGCAGAGAGGGACTCTATAAAACTAATGCAGATTAAATATATGCTAGATAAAGAAGGAAAAATTTTTGAAGCAGTTATTTCTGGAGTAACAGCAAGAGGGGTGTTCGTTGAGGTTGTAGAGAATAAATGTGAGGGGCTGGTTAAAGCAAAAGACCTGCCGGGTGACTTTTATGTTCACGACGAAAAAAACCACCAGTTTGTAGGAGAAAAGACAGGAAAAAAATATCAGCTTGGTGACAAAACAAGGGCAATGTTGAGAAAAGCTGATCAAGTAAAAAGAAGACTAGACTTCCAAATACTAAGTTGAGGCATCGAGCGGATTCGAACCGCTGTAAAAGCTTTTGCAGAGCTCCGCCTAGCCACTCGGCCACAATGCCTTTAGGGTGTAAAAATAGAAAAAAGATTAAACTTTTTTTCTTAATTCTACAGAATCTACACAGCCACCAATAGGAGGGTTGATTTTTTTAATACTCACATCAACAGAGACAATGTTTTTGTCAAGCTGATTTATGGACGAAATAATCCTTTCCATAACAACCTCTAATAATTTGGAAGGAGTGTCCATTTCTTTCTTTATGGCATTGTAAACGTCAACATAATCAACCGTGTTTTCAAGACTATCATTTGTTTCTGCGATTGAGGTGTCAAACTCTACAGACGCATTAACTAAATATTCCCCACCAACAATCGTTTCTTCACCAAGACATCCATGGAAGGAATAAAACCAAGCGTTATTTACAGATATTTTTGACAAAATATTTCCAAAGATATAAAACCAAGCAAACAATCTATTAACCTTTTCAATATCTTTGACAAAGTGAAGAAAAAAGGCCCAAACTTTATAGAGCAAATTATAGACGGAGATATTTCTAGGGGGTTTAAAAAAGACGACCTAAGGTTTAGGTTTCCTCCAGAGCCAAACGGTTATCTGCACATCGGCCACCTTAAAGCAATTTGTTTAAATTTTAATCTTGGAGAAAAATATGGAGCCCCAGTAAACCTCAGATTTGATGATACAAACCCAGAAAAAGAAGCAAAAGAGTATGTTGATGCCATCAAAAATGATATTCTTTGGCTTGGTTATAAGTGGGATAAAGAGTGTTATGCTTCTGATTATTTTGAACAGCTTTATAATTGGGCGCTTGTCCTTATAGAAAAAGATCTTGCTTTCATTGACTCGCAATCATCAGAGGACATAGCAAGCCAAAAAGGAACCCCTACAAAAGAAGGTAAAGCAAGCCCTTATAGAGATAGGGACAAAGAAGAAAGCCTTAAGATCTTTAAAGAAATGCACAATGGAGATCACAAACAAGGAGAACACGTATTAAGGGCAAAAATTAACATGTCTTCACCAAACATGTTAATGAGAGACCCAGTTATTTACAGAGCAATGGATTCAAACCACCACAGAACTGGAGATAGCTGGAAGATATACCCTATGTATGATTGGACACATGGAGAGTCTGACTATATAGAACAAGTATCACATTCACTATGTACACTTGAGTTTGAGCCTCACCGCGAGCTCTACGATTGGTTTCTAGACTCCATTAGTCCTTTAGAGGGAATTAGACCAAAGCAAAGAGAATTTTCAAGGCTTAATCTTTCCTATACTATAACAAGCAAGAGGAACCTTGCAAAACTTGTAGAAGAGGGGGTTGTTGATGGTTGGGACGACCCACGAATGCCAACAATTTCTGGTTTAAGAAACAGGGGTTACACTCCAGAATCTTTAAAATCATTTGCTTTGACAGTTGGAATATCAAAAAGAGAAAACGTAATTGATGTTTCTTTATTAGAGTTTTGTGTAAGAACACATTTGAATGAAGAAGCGCCAAGAGCTATGGCTGTTTTAGATCCTTTAAAAATATCAATTATAAACTACAAGGAAAACAAAGAGGAGAGCGTAAACTTTGATATAAACCCTCAAAAACCTAGTCAAGGAAAAAGAGAGATTTTGTTTTCAAAGATCATTTACATCGAGCGAGAAGATTTTCAAGAAAACCCAGAAGAAGGTTTTTTTAGGCTTTCACTGGGAGAGGAGGTAAGGCTAAAAAATGCATATATAATTAAAGCAACAAACATCATTAAAAACGAACATGGAGAAATTACAGAAGTTGAGTGTGAGTATGATGAAAAAAGTAAAAGCGGATCAAATACACCGGAGAGCAATAGAAAGGTAAAGGCAACAATTCATTGGGTTTCTGCACAAACAGCCGTGGATGCAACTCTAAACGTTTACGACAGGCTTTTTAAAGTTACTGAGCCAGGAAAAACACAAGACCTTTTAAGCCAAGTTAACGAAAACTCTCTAGAGATAAAAAGTGCAAAGGTAGAGCCTTATCTTGCAAGTGCAAAAGAAGGAGACCACTTCCAGTTTCAAAGATCAGGATATTTCGTTAGAACAAACAATAAAAAAACCCTAGAGTTTAATAAAACAGTAGGGTTAAGAGATGGTTGGAAGAAATAGTTAAACTACTTCATCCTCACCCTCAAAATTGTCTACAGGAGGATTATCAAACTGAGGAGGTTCTTGCTCAGTCTCACCCGCATCATTCTTTGCAGATTTTATGTTTTCCTTTTGCATAGCCTCCCCTATTTTGCTACTAGCTGTAAAAGCAGCAACCATATCATTTAGCATAGTGCTTCCCGCTTGTGGTGAATTAGGGAGAAGGATTAAGTTTGAGTTAGTTTCCCCACCAATTGACTGAAGTGTATCATAGTGTTGTGTAACAACGATTAATGCTGAAGCTTCTTGTGAGTTTATTCCAACCGACCCTAATGTTCCAACAGAGTCCTCAATACCTTTAGCTATTTCTCTTCTCTGGTCTGCAATACCCTGTCCCTGAAGTCTTTTACTTTCAGCTTCAGCTTTTGCCTTTTCAACAATTAAAATTCTTGCAGCATCTCCTTCATATTGGGCAGCTGTTTTTTCTCTATCGGCTGCATTAATTCTGTTCATTGCTCTTTTAACCTCAGCGTCTGGTTCAATGTCTGTAACAAGTGCTTTAACAATAAAGTATCCATATTCCTCCATAGCATCACCCAATGATTGCTTCACAGCAACAGCTATGTCGTCTTGTTTAGAAAAAACATCATCCAGCTTCATTTTTGGAACCTGTGAACGAATTAAATCAAACACATATGATGTGATTTGATCTTGCGGAAAGTCTAGTTTATAAAAGGCATCAAAAACTTTTGATTCTACCACCCTATATTGAACAGAAACTTTAAGCTTAACAAACACGTCGTCACTAGTTTTTGTTTCTACAACCACATCAAGTTGTAAAACCTTCAAGCTTAGTCTTCCAGCGATCCTATCAACCAAAGGAATCTTAACCTGAATTCCAGGTTTTCTAACAGATTGAAATTTACCAAATCTCTCAACGATTGCCGCTGATTGTTGCCTTACAATAAAGATGGTTGAAATAAGGACGAAAAAAAGAAATAGTATTATTAAGGGTGTTGTAAATATGCTCATAGTTAAATTTTTTTAATTAAATTTTCAATTCGTTGAAGTGTTTCCTCTGGCCCAATAAAATCTATAATCTTAAATAAATCAGGCCCAGAAAGACTTCCAACTAACGAAAGTCTTAGCGTTTTCATAATATTCCCAAAAGAAATATCGTTTTCTGCTCCAAACTTCATAAGCTCATTTTTAAGTTCAAAAGGACTGTTAATAAGCTCACTATTTAATTTACAAAAATTTAAAACACTAAATATTACCTCTCTGTTAATTTTTTCAATTGCTGACGCATTAATTTCCTTAGGCTGCTTAATAAAAACTGAAAGCTCTTTGTCAATGTCTTTGGAGGTGTTCAGCCTCTCTTTAACTAACTCAACAATTTCTATAGCTTTGGGCTCGCCATATCTTTCAACCAGCAATTTTTTTGTTTGTTCAGAGAGATCTAATATTCTTTTAGAATCAAGATCTTTTAGGTGCAAGTGATTAATCCACAGCGCTTTTTTAAAATCAAAACGAGCTCCTGATTTGTTTATTTCCCCATAGTTAAAAGATTCAACCAGCTCTTCCATTGTATACTTCTCCTTTTCTTCTTTATTGCTCCAACCTAGAAGCGCCAAGTAATTATTAAGGCCTTCAGGCACAAAACCGTGCTCTTTAAACCCATTAGAGTCTTTCCATTTAACAGCAAAAATAGGGTGCTCCTGTTCATCTGCATCTCTTTTTGAAAGCTTACCCGCACCACCAGTTTTTAAAATTAAAGGGAGGTGGTAAAATTTAGGAGGGATCCATCCAAAAAACTCATAAAGTAGATAATGAACAGGAAGTGATGAGAGCCATTCTTCACCCCTAACCACTGATGTTATTTTCATATCATTATCGTCAACAACATTTGCTAAATGATAGGTTGGCATTCCATCAGACTTAAGAATAACTTTGTCTTCGAGCTCATTAGAATCAAAAGTTAATTCTCCGCGAATCTCATCGTAAGCAGATATTTTTTTATTTTCCGGAATAGCTAGTCTTACTACATACCTGCCTTCTTCTACTCTTTTTTTTCTTTCTTCCTCAGATACTGTAAAAGAGTTGTTAAGCCCCATTCTTGTTTTTACATTGTATTTAAAATCTTTACCCCCAGCTTCTCTAGCGCTATCAAGATCTTCTTGTGAGTCAAATGCATAGTAAGCATTTTCTTGCTTTAATAATTTGTCTACTTGTTTTTTATAAAGGCTGGATCTGTTACTCTGTCTAATTGGACCTTCATCAACATTAAGGCCCAACCATTCAAGAGAATCAATTATATGTTTCTCTGCACCATCGACAGTTCTCTTGCTGTCAGTATCTTCAATTCTTAAAATGAATTTGCCTCCGCTTTTTTTTGCTATCAAATAATTAAAAAGAGCTGTCCTTACTCCTCCAATATGTAGTGGGCCGGTTGGGCTTGGTGCAAACCTTGCTCTTTCTCTCATAGTTCAAATATAACACCATATTCAACGTTTTAGAAATTATACCCTATAATTGATTTATATTTGTCAAATTATGCATGATGTTAAAATAAATGGAGCAAAAAATCAGCTTTTTGACACTAAGCGTGTATCACAAAAGCTAATTGATTTTGCAACAGAAGAGGGTTTTAAAGTTGACAGGCTTGAGTATAATTTTGTCGATTCAGAAAAGATGCACTCTCTAAATAAAGATTTTTTAAATCATGACACCGACACTGATATAATTACTTTTGATTATTCTAAATCAAAAACAATAATAGCAGAGGTTTTCATTTCAAATGAAATGATGATCAAAAATGCCTCTGAAAATATGCAAAGCATTGAAAATGAGTCTTTTAGACTTCTTTCTCATGGTTTGTTACATTGCATGGGCTATAAAGACAATACGGTCGAAGAGAAGGCGATAATGAGAAAAAAAGAAGAAGAGTTTATCTTTGCTGTTTCACGTGAAACATAAATTATGTTTGAATCTAAATATGATGTTATAGTTGTAGGAGGGGGTCATGCGGGAGCAGAGGCTGCTGCGGCATCAGCAAATCTTGGAGCAAAGACACTTCTTGTAACAATGAATCTTCAAACCATTGGTCAAATGTCATGTAATCCTGCTATGGGAGGTATTGCCAAAGGACAGATCGTGAGAGAAATTGATGCACTTGGAGGATACAGTGGTGTTGTTTCTGATTTAACTGCGATTCAATTCAAAATGCTTAATAAATCAAAGGGTCCAGCTATGTGGAGCCCAAGAGTTCAGTCAGATAGAGCTCAATTTGCTTTAAAATGGAGGGAGATGCTGGAGAAGACTCCTAATTTAGATTTTTATCAGGACATGGTTGTTGGGTTGATTGTTCAAAACAATAAGGTTGAGGGTGTCAAAACAGGTCTTGGTAATAATATTTTTTCTAAAACGGTTATTTTAACCAACGGTACTTTTTTAAATGGATTAATCCATGTTGGAGAAACAAACTTTGGTGGCGGAAGGGTTGGAGAGAAGTCCTCTACAGGAATAACGTCTGACCTTGAGTCATATGGCTTTGTTTCTGGGAGAATGAAAACAGGCACCCCGCCTAGAGTAGATGGACGATCTCTAGATTATTCCGTTATGGAAGAGCAACCTGGGGATGAAATGCCGGCAAAATTTAGTTTTCTTGAGGAGATTAAACCTCTTAAACATCAAACAAGTTGTTATATAACCTATACAAATTCAAATGTCCACGATATTATGGTAGATTCTTTTGATAGATCGCCAATGTTTAATGGAAAAATTAACAGCACAGGCCCAAGATACTGTCCATCAATTGAAGATAAGATTTATAGGTTTTCAGATAAAGACCGTCATCAAATTTTTGTTGAGCCTGAGGGTCTTAATACTGTTGAGGTATATGTAAATGGTTTTTCTACATCAATGCCTGAGGACGTTCAATATTCAGCAATTAAAAAAATACCAGGTTTTGAAAATGTAAAATTTTTTAGACCAGGTTATGCAATTGAGTATGATTATTTCCCCCCAACTCAGTTAACCTTAACACTTGAAACAAAAATTATAGAGAATTTGTTTTTTGCTGGACAAATTAATGGAACAACAGGGTATGAAGAAGCAGCAGCACAAGGGTTGATGGCAGGGATTAATGCTGCAGCAAAAGTTTTTTCAAAAGATTCATTGATTCTTACAAGGAGCGAAGCTTATATCGGAGTATTAATTGATGATCTTATTACAAAAGGAACAGAAGAGCCTTATAGGATGTTTACGTCTCGAGCTGAGTATAGAACTCTTTTAAGACAAGATAATGCTGACATAAGACTAACAGAAAAATCTTTTAATATTGGCCTTGCGTCTAAAAAAAGATTTGATAGAGTACAAAATAAACAAGACAAAGTCAAAGACTATTTAGAATTTTTTGAAAAAACAAGCTACGAATTAGATGAAGTCAACCCAATATTAGAATCTGTTGGCTACGAGGCTGTTCCTCAAAAAGCCAAATTGGCTAAAATGTACGCTAGGCCTAATATTAAAAAAGATCATATGATCTCTTTATCTTCTGTTAAAGATTACATTGAAAAGAATTCTCTAGATGTTGAAATTATAGAGCAGGCAGAAATTCAGATAAAATATAGAGGATACATTGAAAAAGAAAAAACTAATGCTGACAAGTTACAGAGGTTAGAGGATATCAAAATCCCAAAAAACTTTGATTATGACTCTCTTGCTTCATTATCTTTTGAGGCAAAAGAAAAATTAAACTCTATTAAACCGAGCACCTTATCCCAAGCTTCGAGAATTAGCGGGATTAATCCAAGTGATATTAGCGTTCTTTTGGTAAAGATGGGTAGATAATTGTTCCACGTGAAACAGATTTTTAAAAAAGATCATAAACTCTTTAAAGTAAAAGACTATATAAAGTCAGGCGATTTTTTTCAACTATATAAAGACAATAATTCAGGAATAGTTTGGACCTTTTTAGATAAGAATCACAACCATGAGTCTTATTACTTGTCTGAAAAATATATTCCGCATAAAGCAAAAAAAGGTTTTTTTGGTTTTCTATATTTATTTGTTCAAAAGATCATGTTTAAATACAAATTAAAGAATCTAAAATACCACATTAACAAAAACAAGACAGTTTTAGATTATGGTTCAGGAGACGGGAGGTTTGCAGAATATTTAAACCAATTACACATTAAAACAATGACCTACGATCCCCTTGTAAACAAATTAGATAAATCAAAGCCGTTTAATTATCAAACAACTGAAAATCAAGTAGATACACTAATGATGTGGCACGTACTTGAACATTTACCGGATCTAGATTCATCGATTAAAGCAATATATAATTCTATAAAAAATAAAGGATCTTTGGTAATTGCTGTTCCAAATATCGACAGCTTTGATTCAAAGTTCTATAAAGAGTGTTGGGCAGGCTTCGATGTCCCTCGTCATCTCTATCATTTTAATCATGAAAGCTTAATTAGCTTTATGGAAAAGCAAGGTTTTATTTATAATTATAGAAAACCATTATTTTTTGATTCTTTTTATATTTCTATTTTATCAGAGAAAAACAGAAATAATCCATTTGGTATATTGATTGGATTGACTATAGGTTTAATATCAAACTTATTCGCACTTTTTTCTACTAACTACTCTTCATCCTTCTACGTCTTTACGAAAGACTAAATCTCTTCTTTGTTTATAAGTTTCGTAAGGGTAATAGCAAAATTGGTAAACACTATTTTAGAATTTACATTTCTTGAAATTGAATAATGACAATCTTCTATTAATGATATTATTTCAATAAGATTAGAGCTGTTTACAAAAGGGGCAAGTTTATCAATTTCAAAATTTGTATTTGAAGAAGAAAAAGAACCTAAATTCTTGGAACTATAACTTATTAACATAGCTTCTCTTATTAGGTATGAACAATAGCTTAAAAAATCTTTTTGCTGATCTCTAGAAATAGAGGCTAGTTTTTCAGACCATTTTGTAAGATCAACAATTGCAGCTTTACTTTTTTTAGCTAAAAAAGCAAACCGTAAACATTCAACAAAGTTGTTTTCATGAGATATAGAATCAGACTCCTCATCCAAATAATTTAATGATCTTGCAACACTTCCTCTTGATGTATTTACAATTAAATTGTAGTCAACACCAGTAAAATTTTCTTTAATATAATTTGTGTGATCTACTTTATTTATTGGACTTAAGTTTGAAATTTGACAACGAGAAATTATAGTTGGGAGAATAGCCTGAATGTTTGACGTAATTAAAATAAAGTATGTGCTAACAGGGGGTTCCTCTAGAATTTTTAAGAGTTTATTTGATGTTTGAGGCATCATGGTTTCAGCTCCCCAAAAAATAAAAACTTTGTTCCCCCCTAAGTATGATTTTAGTGAAGATTTTTTTTGCACCTTTTCAATTTCCGAGACTTTTATTGAGCCTTGAGATACTGTATTACCAACATAGCTTGACCATTTTTGATAATCACCAAAAGTGTTTTCTTTTAAAAACGACAACCATTCGGAATAAACATTTTCATCATCTTTTATTGAAGCAAAAGAAGGAAAAGAAAAATGAAGATCAGGGTGATCATAAATATCACCTTGAAAAGAAGAGTCATTTTTTAGAAGAGATTTTGCAATTTCAATAGCCAAATTCAAACCACCATACCCATCTCTGTCAACTAAAATTTTTGACTGTGGAAAAGATTTGTTTGTGATAGAATTGTAGATTTTTTCTTTTATATCATATTGTCCTAAAATTCTATCTAAATTCATATTCAAATATATATCATATTATATCTTTGTCGACAAAATAATATTAACATGAATCTCTTACAAAATCAAAAATTTAACAATAAGAAAGCTATAATTAGAGTCGACTTAAATGTTCCTTTAAATGAAAAAAAAGAGGTTACGGATTATACCAGAATTGAGGCAATAAAGAAGACGGTCAATTTTGTTATTGATAACGGAGGGTCATGTATTTTGCTTTCTCATCTTGGAAGGCCTAAAGGAAAAGATGAAAACTTGTCACTTAAACATATTTTAGGCCCTGTTTCCAAGATCTTGGATAAACCTGTTGTTTTTTTTCAAGACTGTATTGGAGAAGAAGCAGAACAAGCAACAAAAAAATTACAACCAGGAGAGATTATATTGATGGAAAATTTACGATTTTATAAGGAAGAGACTGATGGAGACAAGTTGTTTGCAGAAAAACTATCAAGACTTGGAGACCTCTATATAAATGATGCATTTGGAACTTGTCATAGAGAGCACGCTTCTACTGCTGTAATTGCAAAGTACTTTCCTAATGAAAAATACGTTGGGAAATTATTACAAAAAGAACTTGAAGCAATTAGTCAAATTGCAGAACATGGAGAAAAACCAGTTCTTGCAATTTTAGGAGGTGCCAAGGTCTCAAGCAAACTAAATATTTTATATAATTTAATTAAAAAAGTAGATAAAATAATTATTGGAGGAGGAATGGCATACACGTTTATAGCTGCACAGGGAGGAAAAATAGGAGAGTCTTTGATTGAAGAGGATTTAATAGAAAATGCTAAAGAAATTCTAGAGATTGCTAACAATTTAAACAAAGAAATTATTCTACCGGATGATATAAAAGCGTCAACAGATTTTGACCAGAATGACTTAGTTAAAACTTTTGATTCAAATAAAATAGAAAAAGGGTGGATGGGCTTAGATATTGGTACAAAAACCATTGAGAAATTTAATCAAGCAATTTTATCAAGTAAAACAATTTTTTGGAATGGCCCTGTAGGTGTTTTTGAAAAAGGGGCATTTTTAGAAGGGACTCGTTCAATTTGTAATTCATTAAAAGAAGCCAAAACCCTTGGGGTAAACGTTATTGTTGGAGGTGGAGACTCAATCGCAGCACTTAAAAAACTTGGAAAAGAAGATTGGGTTAGCTATATTTCAACAGGAGGAGGTGCTCTTTTGGAGAGCCTGGAAGGTAAAACTCTTCCTGGAGTTAAAGCATTGCTTAATGAGAATTAAACTTTTTTATAAAACCATATTAATCCTTTTGATTTTTGGCCTTTTAGGGGGCTGTAATTCTAATGGTTCAAATGCTTACGTTCCAGAATCAAGCGGAAATATTAATGCATTAACCGTGGTTATGCCTCAAGCTTTATGGAGTAAATCACTAGGAACTGATGTAAGAAATATATTAATGGAGCCCTATGAAGGCCTCCCTTTTGATGAACCAAAATATGATTTATATCATCTTGACCCATCTATTTTTACAGGATTTGCTAGAAGTGGAAGAAATATAGTTTTTTTCAAAAAAGACACATCCAATCAAGGTTTTAGATTGATTAAAAATTTATGGGCGAGACCTCAGATAGCAGGACTTATTACAGGAGAAGATGAAGAAGTTATGAAGTTCTATTTTGATGAGAATAAAGACCTTCTTTTAAGATCAATAAACGAGAATGAAAGATTAGAAAAGATCAGAAGAATGTCAAAAGCGTTAAATAAAGATAAAGAACTAGCAGATAGATTTGGAATATCTATGACTTTTCCAGATGCTTATAAAACTGTAAAAGACACAACTAATTTTGTGTGGATTGAAAAGGAAGTTTACAAAGGGCATCTAAACATCATAACTTACACTTTGCCCTTAGACATAGATCTGAAGAAAATTGAAGAAAGAATTCCTGCAATAAGAGATTCAATTGGCAAAATTTATGTTCCCGGAAGGGTTCCAGGATCTTACATGATAACGGAAAGGGCTTATTTGCCATATTATTATAAAACTTCAGTCAATAATTTGGAAGCTTTACTAACTAAAGGAACATGGGAGGTTCAAAACGACTTTATGGCAGGCCCTTATGTAAACTACATCATTAAAGACACTTTAAATAAAAGAAACATTGTGATTGAAGGGTTTTCCTTTGCACCCTCAGAGAGCAAAAGAGATTATATGTTTGAACTAAACACTATAATAACGACTCTGAAGCTAGTAAATTAGAATACTATTCTTTTGTTTCTTCTTCTTCCTCTTTTGTAGCTTTTTTAAACTCCTTAATTCCGCTTCCAAGTCCCCTCATAAGTTCAGGAATTTTTCTACCACCAAAAAGTAGAAGAACGACAATAATAATTAGAATAATTTGAGGTCCACCTATCATATTTGAAAATTTATAGAACTATGTTCGAAAAACAAATTTAAAGAATTATTTTTTGTAATATGAATTTATTAAACAGATAATAACTTCTGACTAACTATACATATATTTGCATTAATGCCAAAAAAGAAAAAAAACACCTTATTTGAAAAGCTTTCTACAAGGTTTCATATCCTTTTAGTTAATGAAAAAACACTGGAAAAGAAAAAACTTTTTTCTTCCTCAACCTCAAGTTTGCTTGTTTCATTATTATTTACGTTTATTCTTTTGCTTTCAACATCTTTTTTGGTAATATATTTTACCCCTCTTAAAGAATATTTTAGAGGTTATACGAGTGTTGAATTAAGAGAAAATTCAATAGAAAATGCTTTAAAATTGGATTCCCTTGAAACCCTTTATATAATGCAGTCTAGATACATAAATGCATTGAAGGATATGCTTGCAGGAAATATTTCCTTTGAAGATTTTAATCAAGATAGTATCAAGATTCAAAATAATGCAATTGAACTTGAGCTGATCAAACCAAACGAAGAAGATTCTTTGTTAAGGGCAATGGTTGAAGAAGAAGACAAATACAATGCTTTTGATATTTTAGGAGAAAGATTTACTACAGTTTTATTTCCACCTGTAAGAGGAGGGCTTTCTTCAAGCTTTGATCCAGAAAACAAACACTACGGTGTCGATATTGTTATGCCACAGAACTCACCTGTTCATTCAATTAGTGAAGGAATTGTAGTTTTTTCTGAATGGACATCTGAAACAGGATATGTAATTATTATTGAACACGTAAACGGTCTTACCTCGATATATAAACATAATTCATCATTAGTCAAGTCTCAGGGGGAAAGAGTAGAAACTGGAGAAATCATTGCATTTACGGGAAATACTGGAGAGCTAACTACAGGACCACACTTACATTTTGAGCTTTGGTATCAGGGTGAACCAGTTGATCCACAGAGTTATATTGAATTCTAGATGAAAAAAATAGTTTCAGTTTTATATGCCCATCTTGTAAAAAGAAGAAACAAAAAATGGATTGATAGTCCAATAAAATGGCAAACAAACACATTTAAAAAACTAATAAAAAATGGTGTAAAAACTGAGTTTGGAAAAAACCACGACTTTGAAAATATCCAATCTTATGAACAGTATAAAAAAAAGGTTCCTGTAAGGGACTATGAAGATTTAAGGCCTTATATTGAGAAAGTAGTTAATGGTGAAAAAGATATTTTATGGCCAGGTAAGCCATTATACTTTGCAAAAACAAGTGGAACTACATCAGGGGCAAAATATATTCCTATTACCAAAGAGTCTATAAAAACACATATTAGATCTGCACGAGATGCTTTGTTAAATTATTTCCTTAAAACAAAAAATTTCAAACCCCTAAATGGTAAACACATGTTTCTGCAAGGGAGTCCGAAGTTAGAAAAGAAACAAGGAATATATCACGGAAGGCTTTCCGGAATTAGTGCTCATTATATACCGAAGCTTTTTCTTCGTAATAGAAAACCATCATGGACTACCAACTGTATTGAAGATTGGGAAGAAAAAGTAGAAGCCGTAATCAATGAGACAGTTGGAGAGAAAATGACAATAATTGCGGGAATCCCATCTTGGGTGCAAATGTATTTTGAAAAAATTGTCTTAAAGGAAGGCAAAACAATTTCTCAAGTTTTTCCTGATCTTTCATTATATGTATATGGTGGGGTAAGCTATGAGCCGTATCGACAAATTTTTGATAAACTATTTGGAAAGAGTATAGACACCTTGGCTACTTTTCCTGCCTCTGAAGGGTTTTTTGGATATCAGGACCAGTTCAATAAAGATCAAACAGATCTTCTCCTACTGCTAAACAATGATATTTTCTACGAGTTTATAAAAGCAGAAGACTTTCTTAGTGGTAAGTATGACAGAGTATCTATTAAAGATGTAGAGCTGGATGTAAATTATCTACTGATAATATCAACATCAGCAGGATTATGGTCTTACAATATTGGAGATACAATCAAGTTTACATCAAGAGACCCATACAGAATTATAGTTTCAGGAAGAATAAAACATTTTTTATCAGCTTTTGGAGAACATGTAATATCTGAGGAGGTTGAGAAGGCAATGGAGGCAGCAACAAAACTTCATAATGTTGCAATTAGAGAGTTTACAGTTGCGCCAAAAATTAATCCTATAGACATGCTTCCGCATCATGAATGGTATGTAGAATTTGAGAATTTTCCAGAGGACATATCGGCATTTACTAAATCGCTGGATAATGAAATGATAAATCAAAACATATACTACAAAGATCTAATTGATGGAAAAATACTAAAAAGCCTAGAGGTGATTTCTGTAGAAAGAGAAGGATTTAATAACTATATGAAATCTGTTGGAAGACTTGGAGGACAAAATAAAGTACCTAGGCTATCTAATAACAGAAAAATTGCCGATAAATTAAAAACAATAAAAGCTTGAAACAAAACATTACACTCAGTTACTCAATAAATAGAAGTTTTGTTAAATCAGACATCTATATTTTTGAGGCACTAGGATATAATGTTCAAAAAATTTTGTCAAGGCCACATAAAAACACCATATATTTTATATGGAATAGAACTAAAGAGCTGCTAAAATCTTTATTGTATATACCCAGTTCAAAAATTGTTGTTTCATGGTTTAATGATTATCATGCCCTAATACCAATTATAATATCCAAAATTTTTTTTAAAAAATCTGTTATTATTGTAGGAGGTTATGATGCAATTGTTGATCATGAAAACAAACACGGAGTGTTTTACAAACATAACATACGATCTATAATAGCAAGACTTAATTATAATTTGGCTTCTGAAATATGGGTAGTTCACAAATCACTTATCAAAGGTTGTGATAAAGCAGCTAGTAAATTTAATATTATTTCAGGTGTCGAAAATTTCATTCAAAATAAACCACTCAAAATAAAAGAAATAAATACAGGGTATGATTCAAGATTTTGGAATTATGACGAAACAATAAATAAATCAGGTATTTTAACTGTTGCATTTTTTTCTGATAAACGAGTCATCAATATTAAAGGCTTAAGTAACTTTAATAAGCTGGCCTCTTTGCTTCCTAATAAAGAATTTTTGATTGTAGGAGAATCTGGAATAAATATATCAGACTACATTAATCTAGAACCAAACGTTAAGGTCATAGGGGTTCAAAATAAATTTCAAATCAAGAGCTTATATCAAAAGTCAAAGTTTTATTTTCAGGGCTCAAGATTAGAGGGTTTGCCTAACTCATTATGTGAAGCAATGTTATGTGGTTGTGTGCCAATAGGATCTCAAGTCTTTGGGATACCTGATGCTATTGGCTCAACAGGAATTTTATTTGATCTCGAAACAGACCTTGAGCAAGTAGCAGATTTCATTAATTCTAATATTGGAACAAAGGAATTCAAAAATGCTAGAAAAAGAATAAAGAAAAAATTCAATCTTGCATCAAGAATTGAAAAAATAAAAGAAAATATTTGATTTGGAGATAGGTGTACTAGGATATATTGGTTCAAGAAATATTGGGGATTATATTCAAACCAAGGCAGTAATTGACATGATTCACCCAATTAATCACAAGGTTCTTGATAGAGAGGCGCTTAATAAATTTAAGGGATCCAAGCTAAAGACAATCATCAATGGCTGGTTTATGGAAAATCCTAAAAATTGGCCACCAAATAATAATATATCTCCATTATTTATATCTTTTCATATTAATCCCTCAGCAGAGAGAGACCTACTAAAACCAGAATCATTAAACTATCTAAAACAATATGAACCTATTGGATGTAGAGACACTTATACTCAAAACCTACTTCAAAAAAACGGGATTAAATCATATCATTCATCTTGTATAACAACAACTTTTAACAGAGATAAATACATTACTAATAAAACTCAACCTGAAGGGGTTATTGTAATAGGGGCATTCGACAGACTAAATCCGTCAATTGACTTTAGCTCAATATATAGGTTACTATTATCACTGATTAAATATCCAATACATAAACTTAAGTATCTCTTAAAGAAAGAATCTTTTGAAAATCACTTACGTAATCAAAATATAGTAGTTAAGAGATACCAACAAATAACAAAAAGAAAAATTTCATCTCATAACCAAGGACTTAAGCTTGCTAACGACATGTTGAAAGAAATAGCTAAAAGTGAAATTATAATTACTTCCAGAATCCATGCTGCCTTACCTGCCTTAGCTATGGGTCTTAAGGTAATCTTTATTAATGAAGGATTAAGTCACAAGAATCATAAGACAAGAACAGCAGATGTAAATAAATTTTTTATGACTGTAAGTTTAGAAGAATTTTTTATGACTAATTTAGAGACCATACAAAAAAGGACTGACCATAAAGTATACTTCAAGAAAATCAAGGAAACAATAACTAAATTTATGAATGAATGAATGTTTTGGTTTTAGGCTCAGGAGGTAGAGAGCACGCGATAATCACAAGTTTTACAAATAGTAAATTAGTAAATAAAATTTATGCTCTTCCAGGTAATGGAGGAACCAGTACAATTGCTACAAATATTCAAGGTGATGTAAATGACTTTAAAAAAATTAAAGAAGAAGTAATTAATAATAATATCTCTTTGGTCTTTGTCGGACCAGAGGACCCAATTGTAAATGGTATATATAACTTTTTTAAATCAGACAATTTTTTAAAAAACATAAAAATTATTGCACCAAGCAAACTTGCAGGACAACTTGAGGGGAGTAAAGAATTTGCAAAAAAATTTATGGAGAGGTACAATATACCCACCGCTAAACATGGAGCTTTTACCAAAGAGAATATTGATCAATCTGATGCTTTTTTGGAAAGTATGAACCCGCCATATGTTTTAAAAGCTGATGGCCTTGCAGCTGGTAAAGGAGTTTTAATTATTGATAATCTTCAGAATGCAAAAGACGAGCTAAGAAGTATGATTTTAGATAAAAAATTTGGTGATTCATCATCAAAAGTTGTTATAGAGGAGTTTTTAGACGGAATAGAGTTGTCATGTTTTGTTCTTACTGACGGCAATACCTATAAAATACTTCCATTTGCTAAAGATTATAAAAAAATTGGAGAGGGAGACACTGGTTTAAACACTGGTGGAATGGGTGCAGTATCCCCTGTTCCTTTTTTAGATAATAAGTTCTTAGAAAAAATTGAAGAAAGAATTATAAAACCTACTATCCATGGAATAAAAAAAGAAAACATGGAATATATGGGAGTTGTTTTTATTGGGTTAATTAAAGTTGGCCAAGATCCTTATGTAATAGAATATAATGTCAGAATGGGTGACCCTGAAACTGAAGTTGTTTTTCCAAGAATAAAAAATGATCTTTTGGATCTTTTTAATTCAATGGGTTCAACTGAGTTTGAAGATGTAAAATTACAAATTGAAGACAGACATGCTGCTACAATAATAATGGTATCAGGCGGATACCCTCTGGATTATGAAAAAAATAAAATAATTTCAGGTTTAACCGAAGAAACAGACTCCATAATTTTTCACGCTGGAACAAAAAAAGTTGACGATAATTTTCTAACTAATGGAGGAAGGGTTATCGCAGTAACATCTCTTTCGGAAAACTATAAGGATGCAGTAAAATCATCTTATGATCAGATAAAAAAAATAAGCTTTGACCAAGCTTACTTCAGAAAAGACATAGGTTTTGATTTATAGAAAAGAATGAGAAGTAACATCCTTATCTTCTTCTCCATTGTCATCGAACTCTTTTAACTTTTTAATCCAGTATGCAGCTCCAATTATACCAATTAATATAAATGTCCAAGTCACAATATTTGCTATATACCAATTATCATATTGAATAGTTCTCAATAAATCAAAAGGGAAGAAAAGAATTTCTTCAAAAAGCCAAGCTACGGAATAAAAAAAGTCTTTTACCATAATTAAATTATTACTCAAAATTAATACATTGAAATATGTTTGCAAAGACATTTGAAAAATTTTCTTACACTTCAGTTGGTATATCTACATTTCTTCTTTTAGGAATTTCATATTACTATACAACTCTGGATATAAATTGGTCATTATTTGAATCAAAAATTATTAACGGAATATTAATTTTCGGAGCTTTAATGCTATCCAATTATGCAATAGACACAGTTACTAGACAGTTAACTATAGAAAGGTCAAACAGGAATGCATACCATTTATTATTATATCCACTAACTGTTATGAGTTATCCAGTTGAGTCTATTGACATGAGATTTATATTGTCATCAGCAGCTATATGGGCAGCTTGGAGAAATGTAAGAATATTTTTTGAACTCACAGATAATACAAAAAAAATTAAAAGATTGTTTGATGCCTCTGTACTTCTTAGTTTCTCTTCATTAATAATTGTTGAAAACCTAATCATTTTTGCATACCCCATACTGGCTTTAGTTACTTCAAACATTTCGAGAGACTTTAAACATTATATAATAATTTTTATGACCCCAATCATTATTTTACCATCAGGATATGTGCTTTTTTCTTTTTTATCTTTAGAGAGCTACTTATTAAGTTCATACTTCTTTGGAGATCAACTTCAAATGCTTGATGAGTTTAAATTTATTCTACCGGCTTCTTACATCCCGGTATCAATTGTCTTTGTATTATATATCATTTCACTTATAATTAAATTCTCTAGAAAGATTAGCTTACAAAGAAGAATTCTAGATTTTGTTGGTGTTGTTTTTTTTATATCAACATCCTACTTTTTTTCTATGAATCAGCAACTCAGCGGATCAGAATTTCATTATTTATCTCTTATACTAGTTTACTTTATATCTCAAATTTTTGTAAAAAAAATAAAGAGTTCATATGTAAACTTTATCTTTATAGTCTTAATTGCATCGATAGTAACTTTTAACTTTTTAATATGACAAAAACCGCAATAAGCTCTCTTGCTATAAAAGTATTTGAAAAATCTGTAGATGATTATCACGTTTACGATGACATATACAGGTCAGCTTCTAATCCATATGACAAAAAAGATTTTGAACACTTGCTGTATGAAAAGAACTGGATTGATTCTGTCCAGTGGCATTATGAAGACATTATAAGAGATCCTGATATAGACCCAAGCGAAGGTATGAGCCTTAAAAGACTTATCGATAGCTCCAACCAAAATAGAACAGAGATGGTAGAATATATCGATTCCTATTTTTTAAAATTATATTCTAATGTTAGTCCAAAACCTGATGCAAAGGTAAATACAGAGAGTCCTGCATGGGCCCTTGATAGACTTTCGATTTTAATTTTAAAAATATATCATATGAAAGAAGAATCCATAAGAGAAGATGTAAGTGAGCAGCACAGAACTACATGTAATGAAAAACTACAAGTTCTTCTTGAACAACAAAAAGATTTGTCAGAATCTATAGATCAACTGCTTGAAGATTTGTCAAAAGGTGAAAAGAAAATGAAGGTTTATAAGCAAATGAAAATGTACAATGACGAAACTTTAAACCCAGTTCTTTATAAAAAAGATGAATAAAAAAAGTGATAGACCGATTTTGGTTTATAGATTTTCTTCACTAGGTGATATAGCAATGACAGTGCCGGTGTTAAGATCATTTTTCAATTCATATCCTAACCAAAAAATTGTTTTTGTCTCAAGACCATACGCATCTCCGTTGTTTGAAGAATTCGATAACTTAGAATTTATACCTATTGATTTTAATAATAATTATAAAGGACTTGGAGGCCTATTTAGTCTTTTTAGCAAACTCTATGGAAAAAGAGTAAAAGCAGTGGTTGATCTTCATGGAGTTTTAAGGACAAAAATTTTAAATCTACTTTTTAGATTAACATTTACAAAAGTTAAGTCAATAGACAAGGGTAGGGCTGAGAGAAAAAAATTGATAAGAAAAAAAAATAAAATATTTAAACCCTTGACTCAGGTTCACTACAAATACTCTGATGTTTTTAGAGGAATTGGCTTCCCAATTGATTTGAGTAATCACGAGTATCCAATAAAACCCTTTTTAAATAAAGAGACTATAGAACAAGAAATATTATCAAAAAATCCTAACAAAAAAATAATTGGTATTGCACCTTTTGCAGCTCATCAAGGAAAAAGTTATCCTTTGGATTTGATGCAAAAGGTAATCGCATATCTTCAGAAAGATTATATAATTTATTTATTTGGTGGCGGAAATGATAACTTAAAACAACTTAACATATGGGAAAATGTATATGAAAATGTAATTGACCTATCAAACAAACTTAACCTAGAGCAACAAATTAATATCATTAATTATATAGACCTAATGATATCTATGGACTCTGCTAATGGACATCTTGCAGCAAATTATAATATTCCAGTTTTAACATTGTGGGGAATGACTCATCCATTCTGTGGATTTATGCCATTTGATCAACCGCAAGAAAACTCAATCACTTTAGACAGGAATCACTTTCCTTGTATTCCAACATCAATTTTTGGTAATAAAATACCAAAAGGTTATGAAAATGCTTTTAGAACAATTGATCCAAAAATAGTTATTGAAAAGGCGTTAGACATTTTATCTACAACTACACTTCGTCATAGTTAACCTCAACTTCATCTGATGTAGGTCGAGCTTGACAAGAAAGGATATAGCCATCTTCAACCTCATCATCAGTCAAAATCTGGTTATTATCCATTTTTACAGAACCTTTATTAAGCTTTGCAAGACAAGTACTACATATACCCCCTTGACATGAGTATGGAGCATCAATATCATTTTCAAGAGCAAGTTCTAATATTGTTTTGTCATCTTTCATCTCAAGATTATACTCAATATCATCACAGATAATTTTAACTTTTTTTGACATATCAATATTTTTGTTAGGGCAATAATAATAATAAATTCGATATTTATTTCAAATAAATATTGTAATTTACTGACCCAATTTTTAAAAAATGAAAAATTATAACAATTCGGCAAGCTGTTGTATTCTAGAAAAAGACAGTTCCTTTAAAGGAGAGTTCAAGTCTGAATGTGACTTCAGGGTAGACGGCAACTTTGAAGGATCTATTGAAACAAATGGAAAAGTAGTAATAGGCAAAAACGGTCGCATTGAGGGGACTGTAGTGTGCTCTTCCGCTGATATTGAAGGCGCTATAAATGGCACTATTCATGTAGAAGACTTATTATCAATAAGATCAACAGGAGAAGTCACAGGAGATGTTGTTATGTCTAAGCTAGTTGTTGAGTCTGGAGCTATTTTCAACGCTAAATCTTCAATGAAAGATGAAAACGCAGAAGACTCGTCTATAAAGAATATATCAAACTTCAAAGAAGCTCGTGAAAAAACAGCCTAAACCTTGGATAATTCTTTCAGGTTTAGTTTTTCAAATTGCAGCCGTAATGTACCTTTTAATTAGAACCGGAACATGGGCTGATTCATATTTTCAAAATCAATCTAATCATTACACTTTGGGGCTATCAGTCCTAGGTGTAATTCTTATAATTTTTTTGATTCTTTCACAGACAAAAAATTTAAAATAACTTTTTAAACTTTGACCTCAAATGATTTTATAAATATGTATTTATATCTTACATTTGTCGCGCAAAACTTAATCTACTTAGTTTAAGCATGGTATACAAGATAAGCAGATCTTTTTTTCTATTATTAATGCTAGTTTATGCGTCTTTTGGTTACGCTTTAGAAGAAGAGAAAGAACAGACTCTGCAAGAAGAAATTACGGAATATATCTATCACCATGTTCAAGACTCACATGACTTTTCTCTTTTTTCTACAAAAGATAAATATACTGGAGAAAAAAAGTACTACGGATTTCCTTTACCGGTAATCCTTATAGACGATGGGGTTAAATTTTTTATGTCCTCCAAACTTGACCATGGTAAAAAAGTTGTTGAGTCGTCGGGAAAATATTACAAACTGTATCATGGAAAGATATATGAAACTGATTCAGAGGGATATATTTCTTATGATGAAAACGGTAAGGTAACAAATGCAAGACCTTTAGATCTTTCAATTACTAAAAGTGTTTTTTCAATATTATTAGTATCAATACTTATGTTCTATCTGTTTAGATCACTTGCAAGGTCATATAATGATAATAATCAAATTGCTAAAGGTGTTGGAAGGTTTTTTGAGCCAATTGTAATTTACATAAGAGATGAAATTGCAATACCTAGTATAGGCGAAGAAAAGCATAAAAAGTATATGTCTTTTTTGCTTACCCTCTTCTTTTTTATCTGGTTTTTAAATCTTTTAGGATTAAGTCCTCTTGGAGTTAATGCTACAGGAAACATAGCAGTAACATTTGGATTAGCTCTTGTGACTTTTTTAATTACAAACCTTACTGCAAATAAAACTTATTGGAAACATATTTTTTGGATGCCGGGTGTACCAGTATGGTTAAAACCACTTTTGGCTCCTATTGAACTTTTAGGTGTATTTATAAAACCTTTTTCTCTGATGATAAGGTTATATGCAAATATACTTGCAGGTCATATTGTATTATATAGCTTAATCGGACTAATATTTATTTTTAAAAATCTGGTTGGATCAAGTCTATCACTTGTCCTAGTGTTCTTCATTTCAATTATCGAAGTACTGGTTGCATTATTGCAGGCGTATATTTTTACCCTTCTATCTGCCTTATATTTTGGTTTTGCAGTTCAAGAGGACGATCATTAATTAAACTAAATGTATAACTTAAATTTATAAAAATGGAAATACCAAAAATAGTCGGAGCAGGACTAGTAATTATCGGAACAGGAATCGGGATCGGTCTTATCGGTCGTGGTGCAATGGATGCAATAGGAAGACAACCTGATGCATCAAACAAAATTCTTGTAGCTGCGATTGTAATTGCGGCTCTTGTTGAGGGAATTGCTTTTGCTGCATTGTTTGCTGTTAACTAATAAAACCAACTTATGGAAAAGTTAATAAGCGAATTTTCTTCTGGTCTTTTTTTCTGGCAGACTATAATATTTGTCACACTAATTTTCTTATTAAGAAAATATGCGTGGAAACCTATATTGGATACTGTTAACGAGAGAGAAAAATCTATAAGAGACTCTTTAAACTCTGCTAAGGAGGCTAAAAAAGAAATGGAGAATCTTCAAGCAGAGAACAAAAAGATTCTTCAAGAAGCAAGGGCAGAAAGTGATGCAATGATAAATCAGGCAAAACAGTCTGGAAAAGAGCTTGTTGAGAAGGCTAAATCTGATGCTAGATCTGAGGCAGAAAACATTTTAGCACAGGCCAGATCTTCTATTGAAAATGAGAAAAGAGCAGCGATGAATGAAATTAAAAATCAAGTTGCTGATCTTTCGATTGACATTGCCTCAAAAGTTCTAGAGCAAGAGCTTGATAAAGATAAAAATCATCAAGAATACATAGATAAGCTTTTAAATGAAAAAAAGTTTTAACTAAATAATATGAGTATCGGAACAACATCTAAAAGATATGCAAAAGCTTTGATCCTTCATTCAATTGATCAAGGTAAACTCGATATGTTGTTCGAAGAAATATTATCCTTATCAAACATTTTAGAAGATTCCGAGGAATTAAAAGATTTTATATCAAATCCTACAATTTCAAAGGATCATAAAAAATCCTTACTTGACGATATAACTGGCAATTCTTTGCCCAATATTTCAATTTTATTTAATCTATTATCAACAAATAATAGAATAGATATAATTCTTAGTGTATGTTCTGCCTTTGTCAAGCTTTATTATGACTATAAAAATATAATCGAGGTTATAGTAACAACTCCAATCGAAATTTCAGATGAAGTTGAATCAAAAATTAAGAAGTATGTGTCTTCAGTCAAAAACGGTGAAATTAAATTGACAAAAAAGAAAGATGAAAGCCTGATCGCAGGTTTTACTCTTGACTTTGACAATACTAGATTAGACGCAAGTATTAGAAAAAGACTGAACATGATGAAAAAACAACTCAAAACAAATTAAAAATGAAAAAAATAATTATGCTTTTTTTAGTATCCTCAATCTTCTACTCTTGTGTAGCATTAAGGTTCCCAGACAAAATGGAAATAAATATTAATGTTCCAGAGGACTTTGATATTGAAAAACTTGAAATAATAGTTGATACTCTTAGAAGTCAAGCAAAAAATAAATTTGACATGAAAGTAGAGATAGGAACAGTTAAAAAAACCATATCAAAGAAAAAAAATTAAAATTTTAAAAAATGCAAAAAATTAAACCAGCTGAGGTATCAGCACTATTAAAAAAACAATTAGAGTCAGCAGACATTCAATCTTCTTTTGATGAAATTGGAACTGTACTTGAGGTAGGTGATGGAATAGCTAGGGTTTATGGCCTTACAAACGCACAATATGGAGAGCTTGTCGCTTTTGAGAATGGTCTACAGGGTATGGTATTAAATCTTGAAGAAGATCATGTTGGGGTTGTATTATTTGGACCTTCAAAAGAAATTAAAGAAGGGGATAATGTAAAGCGTACAAATCAAATTGCATCAATTAAAGTAGGAGAAGGAATATTAGGAAGAGTTGTTGATACACTTGGAAATCCTATAGACGGTAAAGGCCCCATCGAAGGAGAGTTGTTTGATATGCCTATTGAAAGAAAAGCTCCAGGTGTTATATATCGTCAGCCAGTAAACGAGCCTTTACAAACGGGAATAAAATCAATTGATGCTATGATCCCAATTGGAAGAGGTCAAAGAGAATTAGTTATCGGTGATAGACAGACAGGTAAAACAACTGTTTGTATTGATACAATTTTAAATCAAAAAGAGTTTTATGATGCAGGAGAGCCTGTTTTTTGTATTTATGTTGCGATTGGACAAAAAGCATCAACTGTAGCAGCAATCGCTAAAACACTAGAAGATAAAGGAGCACTTGCTTATACAGTAATTGTTGCAGCTAACGCATCAGACCCTGCTCCAATGCAAGTTTTTGCTCCATTTTCAGGAGCTTGTATAGGGGAATATTTTAGAGATACAGGAAGGCCTGCACTAATTATTTACGACGACCTATCTAAACAGGCAGTAGCATACAGAGAGGTTTCATTACTTCTTAGAAGACCTCCTGGAAGAGAGGCTTATCCTGGAGACGTTTTTTATCTCCACTCAAGATTATTAGAGAGGTCAGCCAAAGTTGTGAACGATGATAAGGTAGCAAGTGGAATGAATGATTTACCAGAGTCATTAAAATCAAAAGTAAAAGGTGGAGGATCATTAACTGCATTACCAATAATTGAAACACAAGCCGGAGATGTATCTGCTTATATTCCAACAAATGTAATCTCAATTACTGATGGTCAAATATTTTTGGAGTCAGACTTATTTAACTCAGGTGTGAGACCTGCAATTAATGTTGGAATATCTGTATCAAGAGTTGGAGGTTCTGCTCAAATTAAATCAATGAAAAAGGTTGCAGGTACATTAAAATTAGACCAAGCACAATATAGAGAACTTGAAGCATTTTCTAAGTTTGGTTCTGATCTAGATGCAGCAACTCTAAACGTTATTGAAAAAGGTAGAAGAAATGTTGAAATCCTTAAACAAAATCAGAATGATCCATTCCAAGTGGAAGACCAAGTAGCAATAATCTATGCAGGATCTCAAAACCTTCTTAAAGATGTGCCTGTTGAAAAAGTCAAGGCTTTTGAAGAGACATTCTTACAGGAACTTAGAAAAAATCACAAGAAACTTTTGAGTGAATTAAAAGCTGGAAAAATTTCTGATAAAGAAACTGATGAGATTAAAAAAGTTGCTGAAAAAATTGCAAAATCTTTTTAAATAATGTCTGGATTAAAAGAGATAAGAAATAGAATTAGCTCTGTATCTTCAACGATGCAGATTACCAATGCTATGAAAATGGTTTCTGCAGCTAAATTGAAGAAAGCTCAAGACTCAATTTCTGCTACTCTTCCATATTCTAATAAGCTCTCTGAGCTTATAAAAAATATTTCTGCCTCTACAGACTCCGATGATACTAATCCCTTATTTGAGAAAAGAGAGTCAAAGACTCTATTAATCATTGCCATAACTTCCAATAAAGGTTTGTGTGGAGGATTTAATTCTAATATTATAAAAGAAGTAAATAATATTAAAACAACCAGTGCATCTAAAAGAGTCGATTTATTAACTATTGGAAAAAAAGGTGATGATATTCTTTCAAAGAAGTTTGAGGTTATAAGTTCACATAATGATGTTTATGATAATTTTAATTATAATAACATCAAGGAAATTGCTGAAACAGTAATGCAGAAATTTTCTGATAAAGAATATGATGAAGTTACACTTGTTTACAATCATTTTAAAAATGCAGCAACTCAAATAGTAACCAAAGAACAGTACCTTCCAATTGAAGAGAGTGCTGATGAAAATAATTCTGTATCGGGAGATTATATATTTGAACCAAATAGACCTAAAATCTTAAATGAATTAATTCCAAAATCGTTATCTATCCAGCTTTTCAAGGCAATCTCAGATTCTATTGCAGGGGAGCATGGCGCAAGAATGACTGCGATGCACAAGGCTACTGATAATGCTTCTGAGTTAAGAGATCAGCTTAAGTTAACTTACAATAAAGCAAGGCAGACAGCAATTACAAATGAAATCCTCGAAATTGTAGGAGGTGCAGAAGCGCTAAACTCTTAAGTTAATCCAACAGTATAAACTTTTGTACTTTTGAGAATAAATTAAGTAAATGAAAATATTTATTCCGATGGCTGGAAAGGGTACAAGGCTAAGACCTTTTACACTAACATGCCCAAAGCCTCTTATAAACGTCTTAGATAAACCTATTGTCGAACACTTAATTGATCAGATTACTTCTAAGGTTAAAAGTAATATTGACGAAATAGTTTATATACTTGGCGATGAATCATATTTTAATGCTGAAGTGGTAAATTCCCTCAATATAATTTCAGAGAAATATAACGCAAAAACCAAAATTTATAGGCAACTTGAACAGCTAGGAACAGGCCATGCAATTATGTGTGCAGAAGAATCTTTATCAGGGCCATCAATAATTGCATATGCTGACACAATGATTCAAGGTAATATAGAAATTGATACACAGGTTGATGGAATAATGTGGGTTAAGAAAGTTGATAATCCCTCAGCATATGGCGTTGTCAATCTTGACAATGAAAATAAAATTACAGAGCTAATAGAAAAACCAGCTGAATTTATTTCAGATTTAGCAGTAGTAGGGATTTATTATTTTAAGGAAGCTGAAAATCTAAGAGGATATTTAAGAAAACATTTATCAGAAAAGTTAAGCCCAGGAAAAGAGTACCTCCTTAATTATGGAATTGAAAAAATGATAAAAAATGGGAAAAGTTTTATTCCTAAAGAGATTGATATATGGATGGACTGTGGAACTCCTGAACTATTGCTTACTTCAACCAAGATAATCATGGACACATACCATGATCATGTTGACGAGAATAGAGTATTTGATAAACAAGTAATAATTAAGCCTCCTGTATTTATTGGTAAAAATGTGAAAATTCAAAATTCAACTATTGGACCTTATGTAAGCATTGGTGATAATAGTAAGATTGAAAATACTAAAATCAATAATTCTATAATTTTTAATAGTGTGGAAATCAATAATTCTGATATAGATAATTCTATCATAGGTTCAAACTCTAAATTTGAAGGTTCTGGCTCAGAAATATTTCTGGGAGATAACTCAAAATCAATAAATAATGAAGTGTAAGGGAATCAATCTATTTATAGTTTTTGTTTTTTTGTTTATTCAAGCCTGCTCAACAAACAAACAGATTTCAAGTAGTGTTCCCATAGAGATCATTGAAACTAGTGAAATAATTAAAAACACAAAACGGGCAGAAGTAAAATTTGATAATCTACGTAATAGGGTTAAGGTTGATTATAATGATGGAAAATCTATTCAAACAGTAATACTAAGTTTAAGAGCTAGTGAAGATGAAAATCTATGGATCAGCGCATCTATGATTGTACCCATTGCAAAAGTTTTAATAACAAATGAAAGGATAGTTTTTTATGAAAAATTTCAAAAAACTTACATTAATGAAGAGATTGATAAAATAATGCGAGCTGCGGGAATAAAGAGACCTGTTGAGTTACTCCAAAATTTACTTTTTGGTAGACCGTTATCAGATATTAATAAAGGAGATTGGGATAGAATAGAAAACTCAAATTATTATGTTCTTCAATCAAAATCAGGAATTCAAAATACGGTTTTCATTAATCCTGAATCTTTTCAGATCCAACAACAAAGAATATATTTACCACTAATTTCATCTCTTTTAACAATTGACTATGGAAATTTTAAACGCATTGATGAAAATTTAGTACCAACATCTGTAAGAATTACTTCAATGAGAGGAAGTGATGTTATTTCAATAAATCTAGAATACTCTCAATATGACTTTCCAGATAATTTAACTTTTCCAATGGATATACCAGAGGGATATAAACTTAAAACTCTTGATGAGATTATTAAATAAAATATATCTTTTATTATTTATTTCCTTATCACTTGGACTAAAAGCCCAAAATTATCAAGAAAGACAAAAACAACTAGAGGCACAAAAAATATCAATTAAAAAAGAAATACAGCAAATCAATAATTTGATTAATGATTCAAGAAAAAAATCAAGAGGTCTTGCTGATGAACTAGAAGATATTCAACTTAAAATCTCAGTAAGAGATAGGCTTATTAGAATAAATAATTCTCAAGTCAATAACCTAAGCAATATAATTTCAAATCAAAATGAGAGAATAGCTGATCTTGAGGTTGATTTAAAAAAACTTAAAGATGAATATTCAAAAATTGTTTATAGCTCATACAAGAAAAGATCTTCAGAGATGAAACTTATGTTTTTGTTTGCTTCCGATAATATTAATCAAGCATTTAGAAGGTTGCAATACTTTGAACAATATTCAAAATACAGAAAGGAACAAGCAAATAAAATTGTCTCACTTCAAGAAGAAATATCCAACAATATTGACAGTCTAGATAAAAGGAAAATAGAAAAACAAAATGTCGTTAAAGAAAACCAATCAGTTAGACAAACTCTAAATCAAGATAGAATACGGCAGAATAATCTGTATAACAATTTACTTAAAGATCAAAAAAACTATGCTGTAGAAATTCAAGAAAAAGAGAAGCAGGCAAGACTGATTGATAATGAAATTCAAAAATTAATTAGACTAGCTATTGCAGAGTCGAATAATAACAACAATTCTTCAAATTTTGCACTTACACCAGAAGGGAGATTAATTTCAAGTAATTTTCAATCTAATAAAGGCAGACTTCCTTGGCCTGTAAGAGAAGGTATAATTACAAGAAGATTTGGTACACAACTCCATCCTGTAGTTAGAACTACGACTATAAATAGTAATGGGATTTCAATTGCTACTTCAGCTAATTCAATTGCTTACTCAGTATTCGAAGGTGAGGTTCTTTCTGTATATGGATTTTCTGGTGGTAACCCGGGAGTATTAATAAGACATGGGAAATATATTTCAAACTATCAAAACCTGTCCAGCATTTTTGTTAAGAAAGGTGATAAAGTTATGGCCAATGATGAGATTGGGATAGTCTTTACAAATGAATCAACAGGAAAAACTATTTTGAAATTTAATATTTTTAACGAATTAAAGCCTGAAAATCCAACTATTTGGTTAGCTAGATAACTATTAATCTTCAATTAATAACCATGCATCTTCACCATTTTCTTTTATTTCAGCAATAAGTGAATAAGCTTTCTTTCTAGAGTCTAATCTAGCATATGCTACCCTAAAAAGGCCTCTCGGATTTATAGCAGTATATGAAGCTTTAAACCCCTTACTGATAAGATGATTTAAATGTTTTTCAGCATTTACTTTAGATCTAAATGATCCAGCAATAACACTAAAATAGATTTTATTGGTATTTTCGATAGGAGCAGTAACCTTAAGGTTAATTGTTGGAAGATCTCCTATATTAAATGTAGCAGCCTGAACATTTTGAAGAATTTGATCCTGAGCAATAGCAATATTTTTTATCCTTTCGTTATCCAAATAATTTGAATAATTAAAGTATCCAAAATAACTAAAACCAATTAATGCTATAAATATTGCAGCATATCTCAAAACTGGAGTTATGGTAGATGCAGCTTTAGATGGAATATCTTTTTTAACTGATTTTAAAATTGGTTGTCTTGAGAATGATGAAAGCCCAAATGAGTTAGACTCAAAATTTATTGACTCTTTAGGGTAAAATACTAGGTTGCCTTCTGAAGACAACTCTATATAACCTAGTGGATCTATTTTAATTTTTTTATTTGCTGACAATTCATTCTTTAAAGATTGGGTCTCATCATTTATAGTTTTTAAAGCTTTTTTGTATGATATATTTCTAGAAGTACTTAAATGTTTTACTAATAATCCATCATTTTCATCTAGCATCGCGTTAAAAGATATGATTTTTCTTGGGGGGTAAAACGTGTCATCTTTAATATATGCAGAATGACTTTTCAGAACAAATGCACCAAATTCAGGAACAATTACACAATCATTATTGTATAGTAAATCATAAATTTCTTTGAAAATTGTCATTAAGTAAATTTAAAAAAAAACACTTAATAACCAACATTAGCTCTTACTCTTTTAAGAACTTTTTGAGCTTGAATCCTAGCTTTTTTTGCACCATCGATTAACAAGTCCTCAACCATCTGCTTATCATCCATTAATTCGAAAAATTTTTTTCGATTCTTAGAATATTTATTTATTATTTCAGAATATAAGATTTCTTTAGCCTCTCCATATCCTAATCCTCCCTGGGTATATCGTAAACTAAGATTTTTGACATCTTCTTCTGATGCAATTATCTTATACAATTTGAATACATTACAATCATTTGGATTTTTTGCCTCATCAACAGATAATGATTTAGTTTGAATTTTCATTATTTGTTTTTTTAAGGACTTATCATCTACAAAAATATCAATTGTATTATTCTTGGACTTACTCATTTTTTGACCATCAGTTCCAGTTACATAATTACTATCATCTTGAATTTTAGCCTCAGGAATTATAAACGTTTCACCCATAAGGTTGTTAAATCTTGATGCAACATCTCTTGTCATCTCAAGATGCTGAAGTTGATCTTTACCTACAGGAACTATATTTGCGTCGTATATTAAAATATCTGCTGACATAAGCATAGGATATGAAAAAAGGCCAGAGTTTATGTCTTTTAAATTTTCTGCTTTATCCTTAAATGAATGTGCTAGCTTTAACCTTTGATATGGAAAAAAACAGCTTAAATACCAGGCTAGCTCCGTTACCTCTGGAATATCACTTTGTCTGTAGAAACAACTTTTTTTTGGATCTAAATCAAATGCTAACCACGTAGCTGCAGTTGCAAATGTATTGTCACTTAAACTCTTTTTATCTTTAATTTGAGTTAATGAGTGCATATTTGCAATAAAAAGATAAGACTCTTCATGTGATTCATTTGCCATTTTTATTGCAGGAATAATAGCTCCAAGAATATTGCCAAGGTGAGGTGTTCCAGTTGATTGAATGCCAGTTAGTATTTTGGCCATGAATTAATTTTTCTAAACAAAGATATTTTTTTTCTATGTTGAAACAAAATACCTTTTACCTTTGAGTAATAATGTCAAAAATTGTGACATGATAAAAAGACTTTTACTTAAAATTTGGCTTCAGATTTGGTTCTATTTTCTAGCCGGTATTCAAGTTGTACTATACTTCCCATTTTTAGTATTAATTCTCTTACTTCCAAAAGGTTACACTAAATTATTTTGGATTGCTAGAAACATATGGGCTAGAATTATTTTACATGGGAGCGGCTATTATGTTGAGATTGAAAATAAAGAAAAATTACAATCAGAAACAAATTGCCTTATAATTGCAAATCACTCAAGCCATATGGATGTTTTTTTAATGCTTATTGCAAACAAAAAACCATTTATGTTTGTTGGTAAGAAGGAGCTATATAGCATCCCTCTTTTTGGTTACATATATAAAAGGGCTGCAATAATGGTAGACAGATCAGACCCTAAAAGTAGGTTTGAAGTTTATGGAAAGGCAAATGAGATGTTAAAGCGCGGATATAATGTTTGTGTTTTTCCTGAATCTCATTACCTGGACGATACTATACTTCTAGCTGATTTTAAAAGAGGTGCTTTCAAAATTGCGATCGATAATAATTTACCAATTATTCCTCTTGTATTTTATGATTTAAAATTAAAACATCCTTGGTACCCTAAGTTTGGATCACTTGGAAAATTAAGAGTTAAAGTTTTAGACAAGATAAATGTTGAGGGGCTTAAAGAAAAAGATATTCCAATGCTTACCAAAAAAGCCTTTGATAAAATCAAGGCTGAATTAGAAAGTGATCCAAGAAAGGCTGCTATTAAGGCAACTGAAAAGTGGAAGAAAATATTAGCTTAATCTGATTTAAGTTGTTCTAAAATTTTTTGCTCTAACTCTTCCATTAATTCAGGATTGTCTTTTAAAATAGATTTTACAGAGTCTCTACCTTGGCCAAGTTTACTTCCACCATAGCTGAACCAAGATCCGCTTTTTTCAATAATTTCAAGCTCAACACCTATATCTAAAATTTCACCAGTTTTAGAAATTCCCTCACCATACATTATATCAAACTCTGCAGTTTTAAATGGAGGAGCAACTTTATTTTTAACAATTTTAACCCTTGTCTTGTTACCTAGTACACCACCTTCTGTATCTTTTAATTGAGTAGATTTTCTAATATCAATTCTTACTGAAGCATAAAACTTTAGAGCATTTCCTCCGGTTGTTGTTTCAGGGTTTCCAAACATAACACCAATCTTTTCTCTTAATTGGTTTATAAAGAAGACAGTACAATTTGTTTTACTAATAGACGAGGTAAGTTTTCTCAAAGCTTGAGACATTAGTCTTGCATGTAATCCCATTTTAGAATCTCCCATTTCTCCTTCAATCTCGCTCTTAGGTGTTAAGGCTGCGACTGAATCTATAACTAATGCATCAACTGCACCTGATCTAATTAAATTATCGGCAATTTCAAGTGCCTGCTCTCCATTATCAGGTTGAGAAATAACTAATTCACCTAAATCAACTCCAAGTTTTTCTGCATAAAATCGATCAAAGGCATGTTCAGCATCAATAAAAGCAGCGATACCACCAGCTTTTTGACACTCAGCAATTGCGTGAAGTGTAAGTGTAGTTTTTCCAGATGATTCAGGACCATAGATTTCAATAACCCTACCTTTTGGGTACCCTCCAATTCCAAGAGCAATATCAATACCTAGTGAACCTGAAGAAATAGATTCAATCCTTTCAACTTCTTGATCACCGAGCCTCATCACAGACCCCTTTCCGTAGGTTTTATCTAGTTTATCAAGTGTTAATTTTAGTGCTTTTAATTTAGAATCTTTTGGATCGGACATAAGGTTACATTTATCACTAAAGTAATATTTTTTATATTTATATTTTACCAAACTATGAGAAAAATATTAATAACTATATCGACACTATTTATTCTAAATATTAATGCCCAAGATATACTTCCACTAAAAGAGAGAGCAGAATTTATAAACAAACTACAAAAGGACAGATTCAATAATCTACTTCCAAAGCTCATGGAAAAAACTGGAATTGATATGTGGGTTTTAATTGCAAGGGAATATAATGAAGATCCAATTATTAAAACAATGCTACCTCCAACATGGTTAAATGCAAGGAGAACAACTATTGTTGTATTTTCACTTGACCAGAAAACTAAAGAATTTGAATCTGTAGCTATAGCAAGATATGCTTTTGGAGAGAATATACCATCTATCTGGAACAAAGAAGAGCAACCAAATCAATGGCAGGCTCTAAGTGATTATATTATTAGTAAGAATCCAGAAAATATTGGAATTAATACATCTAGTTATGAACCGTTAGCAGATGGATTAAGCAAATACCATTATGATCAACTCTATAATGTACTCCCTTTGAAGTTTCAAAAAAGGATTACATCTGCAGAAGACCTTTCTATAGCATGGATTGAGACTAGAACAGAATTAGAAATGACTGTATATTCACAATTAGTAGAGATAAGTAGTGCAATTATTAGAGAAGCTTTCTCTACACAAGTAATTACCCCTGGTATTACAACAACTGATGATGTAGTATGGTGGATGAGAGAGAAAGTGCTGGAGCTGGGGCTAGATACATGGTTTCATCCAAGTGTTGATGTACAAAGGATGGATGACAGTGACCTGTATGCCTTTGATGGCTTGTCTAAGTTTGATATAATTCAGCCAGGAGACCTAATTCATTGTGATTTTGGGATTACATATTTGACTCTAAATACAGACACACAAGAATTAGGTTATATTTTAAAACCAGGAGAAACAAAAGCTCCCGACTATCTTGTTAGCGCAATGAAAGATGGCAATAGAGTTCAGGATATTTTTACCAATAATTTTAAGTATGGTGCTACTGGAAATGAGATTTTAAAAAAATCATTGGAGGAAGGAAGAGCAGAAGGACTTAGACCTTCAATATACACTCATCCACTTGGAACATATGGGCACTCTGCTGGAACAACTATAGGCATGTGGGACTCTCAAGGTGGCGTTCCATTTACGGGAGACCACCCTCTTCAATATAACACAGCATATGCAATTGAGTTAAATACAACAGTTTACATTCCACAATGGAAAAAAGACGTAAGAATAATGCTTGAAGTTCCTGGATTTTTTGGTGAGGATGGATTTAGGTATATAAAAGGGAGACAGACTGAATTATTATTAGTTGGACCTAATCAAGCAGGACTTGATGACTGAAAAAGAAAAAATGTTATCAGGTCAAACTTATTATGCAAGAGATCCTGAGCTTATAGATCTTCATAAAGATTGTAGAAAATTACTCAAGGAGTTAAACTCAATTACATCAGACAACGTTAACAGAAGATATAGCATTCTTGATAATCTTTTAGGAAAAATTGATGATGGAGTTTGGATTGAATCTCCATTTTATTGTGACTATGGGACTAATATTTCAATTGGTAAAAACACTTTCATTAATTTTAATTGTGTTTTTATTGATAATAATAAAATAGAAATCGGCTCAAATGTTTTAATAGGCCCTGGAGTCCATTTTTACACCCCTACCCATCCTCTTAAATATAGTGAAAGAATAAAACCTAACGGAGAATACGTAACAACTGCTCTTCCTATAAAGGTTGGAGATAACGTGTGGATTGGAGGTAATTCATCAATATGTCAAGGAGTAACAATAGGGAGTAATAGTACAATTGGAGCAGGTAGTCTTGTATTCAATGATATACCTAATGATGTCTTAGCATACGGGAATCCATGTAAGGTTATTAAAAAGTTGTAATTTTGCAGTCTATATTAGTATAGCATGCAACTGTACAATAAACTTAGCGCTGAAGAGCGTGCCAGAATTATTGATGAAAATTCTCAAGAGAGAATTACCTTATCTTTTTATAAATATTTTAAACTTGGCAATCCAAAAGTATTTAGAGATCATCTCTTTATGACATGGTCCAAGCTAGATATCTTAGGTAGAATATATATTGCAAATGAAGGAATTAATGCTCAGCTATCCGTTCCTAAAGAGAATATAAATGAGTTTAAAGAAACTCTACTAGATATTATTCCACTTAATAAAATAAGATTAAATTTTGCACTTGAACATTACAGTAAATCTTTCTTAAAACTTACGATCAAAATCAGAAAAAAAATAGTTGCGGATGGTTTGGATGACAAAACTTTTGATGTTACTAATATTGGAAAACATCTAGATGCAGAAAACTTCAATAAAATGCTTAATGATAGTAATACGGTGTGTATAGACATGAGAAATCATTATGAAAGTGAAATAGGTTTTTTCAAAGGAGCAATAAAGCCAAATGTGGATACATTTCGTGAGTCACTTGAGATAATTGATAATGAACTTAAAAAAAATGGTTCTGAAAGAAATTATCTAATGTATTGTACTGGAGGGATTAGATGCGAAAAGGCAAGTGCCTATCTTAAACATAAGGGTTTAAAAAATGTCTATCAACTTGAGGGTGGTATTATTGAATATTCAAGACAGGTAAAAGAAAAAAACTTAAAGAATAATTTTCTTGGTAAGAATTTTGTTTTTGATGAAAGAAGAGGTGAGAGAATTTCAGACGACATTGTTTCTAACTGTCACCAATGTGGAGAACCATGTGACACTCATGTTAACTGTTCTAATGAAGCGTGTCATTTACTATTTATTCAGTGTGAAAGATGCAGACAAAGAATGAATAACTGTTGTTCAGATGAGTGTATGAATATCATTGATCTATCATACGAAGAACAAAAAAAGTTAAGGAAAGGAAAACATAATAGTAATAAAATTTTTAAGAAGGGTAGGTCTGACAAATTAAAGTATAAGCTAAGTTAATATGAGAAAAAAACTTACAATTAGATTAATGTGGTTTGCTGTAATAACAGGAATGATTTCATTCTTTGGATTATTCATTCTAGCTGGTAATGGTGTGTTTGGAGAAATGCCAGAATTTGAACAACTCGAAAACCCAAACACAAACTTAGCCACTCAGATCATATCATCAGATGGAGAAATATTAGGAAAGTTTTATTTTAATGATAACAGAACACCAATTACATATAATGAGCTTCCTAAAAACTTAGTTGACGCCCTTATCGCTACTGAAGATGAAAGGTTTTATGATCATCCAGGAATAGATGTAAGGTCTACACTAAGAGCGATAGCTTTTTTAAATACCAGAGGTGGGGCAAGCACAATAACGCAACAATTAGCTAGACAACTTTTTGTTGGAGTTAGATCACGAAACATTGTTCAAGCAGTTCTTCAAAAAGCAAAAGAATGGGTATTAGCAATTCAAATAGAAAAACGGTATACCAAAAATGAAATCATAGCTATGTATTTGAATATCTATGACTTTAATAATACAGCAGATGGTGTTAGGTCTGCATCAAAAATCTACTTTAACAAAACTCCAGACAGCCTACTAATTGAAGATGCAGCTATGTTAATTGGAATGTTGAAGAATTCATCCTTATATAATCCTCTTAGAAGACCAGAACTAGTAATTGAAAGGAGAAATGTTGTCTTCCAGCAGATGGAGAGGAATAAAATGATAACAAAAAAAGAACGTGACTCTTTGTCTAAGCTACCCATAAATATTGATTACACCCCTGAATCTCATAGGGAAGGATTAGCTACATATTTTAGAGCTTACTTACAAGAGTTTATGAATAACTGGTTAAGAGAAAATCCCAAAGAAGATGGATCAAGGTACAATTTGTATAGAGATGGACTAAGAATTTATACCACCATAGATTCTAGACTTCAATCAATTGCTGAGCAGTCTGTAAATGACCATATGAAAAATCTTCAATCTGAATTTTTTTATCAAAATAAAGAAAGTGAAGAAAACCCAACACCTCCATTTAGGGATCTTAGGGAAGGTCAGGTAGATACATTATTAAAACTTTCTGCAATGCGATCAGAGAGATGGAGAAAAATGAAACTAAGTGGAAAAGATGAGGATGAAATTTGGGAAACATTTCAAGTGGAGACCCCAATGAAAGTCTTCTCATGGAATGGTGAGATAGACACAATCATGAAACCTATCGATTCTATAAGATACTATAAATATTATTTACGAGCATCTATGATGTCTATGGAGCCACAAACAGGTCATGTAAAAGCTTGGGTTGGGGGATTTAATTATAAACATTTTCAATATGATCAGGTAAAACAAGGAAGAAGGCAGATTGGGTCTACTTTTAAACCCTTTTTATACGCAACTGCAATTGACCAATTAAAACTTTCTCCATGCTATACCGTTCCAGATGCACTTTACTGTATAGAACCTATGAAACATGGAAATATAGATGCTTGGTGTCCCAAAAATTCAAGTGATAAATATGGTCAGATAAGAAACTTAAAAAATGCTTTAGCAAACTCAATTAACACAATTAGTGCAAGATTAATGGATCAAGTTGGCCCTAAACCTGTTGTGACTTTAATGAAGAAAATGGGAATTAAATCTTATTTGCCAGAAGTTCCATCAATAGCTTTAGGAACACCAGATATAAGTTTATATGAATTGGTAGGAGCCTATAGCACATTTGTAAATAAGGGTATATATATAGAGCCAATTTTTATAACAAGAATTGAAGATAAAAATGGAGTTCCTTTATTTGAGGTCATTCCTCAAACTACTGATGTACTTAGTGAAGAGGCAGCATATGTTACTCTTAATCTAATGGAGGGTGTAACAAAATATGGATCTGGAGGTAGACTAAGACATTCAGGTCTTGAAGAAACAAATTATATATATAAAAACTTAATAACAGGTTATCCTTATGCATTTGAGAATTCAATTGCTGGAAAAACAGGTACAACTCAAAATCAAAGTGATGGATGGTTTATGGGGATGGTTCCTAATCTTGTAACTGGAGTTTGGGTTGGTGGTGAAGATAGGTCTGTTCACTTTGAGGATATAGCTTTTGGTCAAGGGGCTACAATGGCATTACCAATATGGGCTCAGTATATGAAAAACGCATATCTAAACCCTGATCTTGGAGTTTCTACAGAAGACTTTCCAGTCCCTGAAATTGTAAATATTCCATTAGATTGCGAAAACTTAAACATTGAGAGCTCAAAAAAGAAAAAAGATCTTGAAGAGCTAGGATTTTAACCTACAAGTTTTTCATAGCAGTGAAAAGGAAATTCACTTTGTTTAGGAAAATAAACATCATCTAATTTATTATAACCTCTTGATTTATAAAACTTATTATTTCTTGGGTTTTGACTAAATGTATCTAATCTTATAGATATATAGTTATTAGATTTTGCAAAATCTTCAGCAAAATCCATCATTTTTCTTGCTATACCTCTTTTTTGAAAAATAGGGTGAACTGCTAACCTATGAATGTATAAATTATATTCATCTTCTGTAATCCAATTAACAGTCTTGTAAACATCATCTTTGTGGGATGAAAACATAATACATCCAACTATTTCTTGATTAATCTTTGATACATACAAAGATTTATTTTTAATATCTTCTTTAAATATCTCTCTACTAGGGTATTTGTCATTCCATTGAAAAATATTATTCTCAATCATATTTTTAGCGCAAGCCTCGGCGATTTCCTTAACTCTATCTAATTCATTTTGCGAAGCCAATTCAATTTTAATCATAGAATATTTTAAAATATTAAATTAGAGTAAAATTAATGCAATTGAAAAAACTTATACTTTCATTTTTAACACTTTTATTCTGCTTATTATCTAACGATGCAATTTCACAAAAGCAGTTAAATTTGGATGTTGATAACGATCTTTATTTTGATAGAGATTTTTATTATTCTAGTGGAATCTTCCTATCTCTCATGACCCCAAATGCAAAAAGTGACAAAAAATCATTAAATAAATTAAAAATTGGACAATTAATTTATACGCCTTCAATGAGGTATGAGTCTAATCCAAATAAATATGACTATCCGTATAGTGGGTATTTATACCTTGAGTATCAAAAACAAAAAAAATTATCAAATTTCTCTAGCTTTTCCTTAGGAGGACAAATTGGTATTACAGGAGATGCTTCATTAGCAAAAGGTATGCAAAATTTATATCATGACTTAGTTTTAAATTTACCTAATCTTAAATGGGAATCACAGATGCCTCAGGAGCTTCAGCTTAATTTCTCAGCAAGTTATTTTAAAGGATTTAATATTAAAGACAATATTAGTATCACATCTGAATTATACTCTAGACTTGGGACATACCAAATAATGTCAGGGTTAGAGGTAGGACTATTTATTGGAGACCTATCATGGTTTAGATTCTCTGATAACTTTATTATTAATGATGATTCAAAATTTTCTTTTTTTATAGGCACAAAGCAGGAGTACTTTCTTCATGATTATAAACTTAAAGGAAGCCTATTAAATGATAAGGCGAAGTTGATTATGGAATCAATTAATTTTAGAAATGTCTTTTTAGTAGGGTTGAAAAAAAATTTTAAAGATTTACAAATACTTACCTCTTATAATTCTATGTCAAAAGACACTAACAAGCAAAGAACTAAAAGACACCCTTTCTTAAAAATTAGTTTGACCTATAATCTTAAATAATTTTAACTTTTCTTTAAAAAAATACCTTAGATAATAAACCTAAATTTATACTGTTGATTCACAAACGCTCCTAGGTCATTTTTAGTCCTTTTTTAGCTAGGTTAATTTTGAATTTTTGTTAATTGGTTTTGTTAGGAGCGTTTTTTTTATTTTACTTCTAGTTTATACATATATGGATTTCCAAGTCCTTCATCTTCTGATGTTACCCAAAATAATTTTTTGCTTATAATTTTTATAGCTTCTATTTGAGCTTTTTCAATAGGGATACTATATTTTTTGAATGAGTTATAACTTGGTTTATCGATATTAAAATCTTCAAACAAAATTAAATATTGCTCACCTCCAGATGAGTAGCTAACCAAAGCTAGAATACCAGTGTCACTATCATAGTCTCCACCAGTTATTAATGAATTGACATCAAAATTTGCAACACTTGATAATTCTTGTTTTTCTTTTACCGTGTCGTCAATTAAATAAAGATCTGTATTTAGCGAGTCTCTATCCTTTGAAAAAAGAGCAATTTTATCTTCTATTATCAGTAGAGCTTCTGCATCATATTTATGTTTTGAGGAAGGAAAAAAAGACTCTTGATCAGAATAGAAAATATCAATTTTACTATCAATACTAAAATCAGCTATTTTGACTTTAATAATACTTAGGTTGTCTCTTGTGCCATAATTATTTCCTGTGTCAGCAATATATATATAATCTTCATCAGCTGTAATATCTTCCCAGTCATTATTATAAATTTCCCAAAAAGATTCTTCTTCCAGTTTTTTAGAATTTGTGATCTCACCATTAAGATTAAAAAAATACAAACTTGGCTCTCCCCCAGAATCATTGTGAGTTATAAAGACTTCATTTAAAATTTCTAATCCAGAGGTTTCATTTATAATTTTTGGTAAAACAACAGTCTCGATAATTTCTACTGAATCAAAATTTTGATCTTCTGGAATATCTGAACAACTAGATATTATTAGTAATGTTAGAAAGAAATAATTTTTCAATTTTATATGTCTTTGGAACTTAATTTTACTGTCTTCAATTGATTATTTTCATTTTCAAAAACAGTCCAAACAACAAATATTTCGTCATTAAGTATTTCTAATTGTGGGACCCCTGTATTACGACCACTATCAATTTTAGAAATTGTAATTGGTTTTGAAACTTTCCCATCTATAGAAACTTTTTTTAATCTTAAATATGTATCAAAATCATCGTCCTCCATATAGCTAACTAGCACTTCCATATCATTTAAGTAAACAACATCTACTCTACCAATAGCATTATTATCATTAATTTGTATTGGAGAACCAAAAGAAGCCCCATAAGACTCTGAAAAAGAAAGATTAACTCTTGGTTTTCCATCATAAACAGTAAACCAGCTCACAGCAATATTATTAGAATTAGACACTACTTTAGGACCATTTACTGGACACCCATATATTATCCATCCATCATTATGGACTGCAGCAGGAGCCTCCCATTTATCATCTATGTTTCTTGTTACATATATATCTCGAACTTCTTTCTCACTTCTATCTCTATATATAACTAACGGACCTTTATCAGTATTTGTTATTGATGTCTGACAACAATCACAGACTGAGGCATCTAGTTCATTCTCATTAATTATATCCCCATTATTTGTGATTTCAGCAAATCGAATGGTCATCGGTTTATGATTTCCGTCTGCATCTTTCTCTACTGTATTTCTTCCATCTAACCAGCTAATTAGAAACCCTTCATCATCTTTTGCAACTATGCTAACAAACCCATGTTCTGCTTTGAAACCATCAGTATTTAAAATAAAATCTTCTTTTACTTTTTCTCCTGATAGATTATGTAGGCTTAAAAAGACATCATAGGTGTATGATCCACCTGCAGATTTTTTTAGGTAGCTTGTTAGAACTTGATCTCCACTAATTGCATGAGTTGGAAAGTCAGCCCAATTAACAAACCAGTCAGATCCAACAGCTAATGTCATCGGACTAAGCCAATTGCCGTCCTTAAACTGACGGAAATTTAATTCAGCATTCATGTCCTCATCAGAAGAAATCCAAGTCAATGATAATGAGCCATTATTAGAAACTAAACTAGGCTGAGCGTTACTGTTATTATGTGAAAAAGATATTTCTTCTATTGAAATATCTTTTGACGTACAAGATAATATACCCAATAAAGAAAAAATTAAAATAGATTTTTTCATATTAAAGTGTCTTTAATTTATTTATAATTTCTTCAGAATCCCACTCTACTACCCCCACAATAGTTTCAACAATTTCTCCATTTTCGTTAAAAATATATGAAGTAGGCATAGCATAAACTCCAATAGTTTCAAAAGATTTATTTGATTTCAAAAAAATGAAGTCAAAATTCATTTCGCTTTTAAAATTAGATATTTTGGAAATTGTTTCATCTGAAACTAATAAAAAAGTATATCCGTAATCTTTTAATATTTCCTCAGCTCTCTTCATGCTAGGCATTTCCTTTATACACGGCGCACACCATGTGGCCCAATAGCTAATTACAACTTTTCCTTCATTAAACACTGAAAGGTCTAGATTGTTCTCATCTAAATCTATAAAAGAAGTTTTAAGTTGTAAGGATTCTAAGTCAGAGATGTTATCATTACTTACAGAATTACACCCAAACAATAAAAAAAGACTAAAACAATAAAAGGTTATATTTTTCAACTTGAATATTTTAAGTAATTTACAAAATTTAGGATTTGTTTTAGTTATTATCATTCTTATTCTTAGTCTTCTTTTTCTTTATTTTTTTATGTAGCTTCTTGGGTTTATTATTTCGTTTTGATCTGTTCAAAATATTTTTAACACTATTAAGTTTTTCTGCACTAACATTGGTTTTAACTATAATTACCCCTGCTCCACCTTGACCACCATATTTATTTGTTGCTGAAAGTCCAGATAATACTTCAACATACTTTACTTGAGTCATATTTAAATTAGGCGGTGATTGATATATGATTCCATCTATTTCCCATAAAACTTCATCAGAAGCAGTTATGAAAGATTGTCTTCCTCTAAGAGATAGATTTCTATTGCCCATTCTGTCTGTTATTTTTTTTGCACCAGGAATTCTTGAAGAAAGAGCATCCACCATATTAAGGGAAGCAATAGTATTCTCATTTGCATTTGCAATAGGATCTTCCTGGGAATAAATAGAGGAAGAAATTATTGATACTAATACTATATAGTAATATTTCATTTATAAAAAATTAAACTATGCAAATTTATAGCCTAATTATTTAATTTTTAGATAAATAGATTTAATTTTTTTGCTAAATTTATATTCTGTCAAAAAATTTGACTTAAACCAATTTTAAAAGTGAGAAGGAATTATTTAGACTTGGAACAAATTAATAACTTTCCTAAGGGGGTAAGATCAGTTTATGTAGACGGTAAAAGAGTTAAAAAAGAGGATGTTGAAATAGAGAGGAGTTTCCTTGAAGTTTCTTCATCGAACTATGATGTTTCTAACATTCCTGAACATGTAAATTATCTTCCAAGAAAACAGGCAGCTGAATATTTAGGTATTAGTGAAAGCACATTAACTAGGTACCATCTTAAGGGTAAGCTTAAATGGATCACAAGAAGAAATAGAACTCCAATCTACAAGAGAGAAACACTCGATAATTTTAAGGAAAATAATAAAGGAAAACTCTTATCTTAGACTATCATTTTTCTGTATAGATGATAGTTAATTTTTACAAAGTAAATCTCAAAAAAAAACATCCACTTCAAATAAGTAGAGGAACACATAGTAAATCTCAAAATTTATTTGTTGAAATCATTAAGGATGGAATTACTGCATGGGGAGAATCAGCTCCAGGCAAAACTGAGGGGGCTTCTAATGCTGATGAAGTAGAAAAAGAGTTGTTAAAGCTTATTGATACAGGTATTGGTTCACTATCCATATATGAAATATTTCAGAGAAGTAAAGAGCTTAACATTCCGCCATGTGCATTTGCTGCAATAGATATAGCTTTATGGGATTGGAAAGCAAAAAAAGCAGGATTACCTTTAAATAATTTATTAGGACTGCCAATTCCATCAACACCAACCTCTTTAACAATAGGAATAAATCCTCCTGAAATAATAAAAGAGAGAGTTGAAATGCTTTTATCTAACCCTCATATTAAAGCGTTAAAAATAAAACTTGGATCACCAGATGGAATAGAATATGATAAATCTATATATTCCCAAGTTTTGGAATCAACAAAAAAATCTAATATCTCTATTAGAGTTGATGCTAATGGAGGATGGAGTTTAGATGAAGCTAAGTTAATGATGAAATGGCTTGCTGAGAGGAAAGCCGAATATATCGAACAACCACTCGTTGAAGGGGAAGAAGATAAATTAAAGTATTTATTTAAAAATAGACCCTTACCAATATTTATTGATGAATCATGTAGGTTTTCCGAAGATGTAGCAAGACACTTTGAGTATGTTGATGGAGTTAATCTAAAACTAATGAAGTGTGGAGGAATAACAGAAGCATTAAGAATTTTAAATGTAGCCAAATCTTTTAATTTAAAAACAATGATAGGTTGTATGAGTGAATCATCAATAAGTATATCAGCTGGCGCTTCAATATCTGGTATAATTGATTATGTAGATCTAGATTCTCACTATAATTTAGATCCAGATCCAAGTGAAGGGGCTACAATGATTGATGGAATTACTATGAATGATAACAAGCCTGGGCATGGATCAAAATTAAAAATTGAAAATTATGCTTAAATCAAGTGATAAGATTGCAATTTGGATGGAAGCCAGTGTAGACGATGACTTTGGTAAAATGGGTATTAGCGCTCTAAGATATTTAAAAAATGAAATTGTTTGTGTTATAGACTCAGTGTTTGCAGGGAAGAAAATATCTGAGGTATCAATTATAAAGAAAGATATACCAATTGTTAGTTCTGTAAAGGATGCAAGGAATATGGGAGCTAATGTCATGCTTTTAGGAGTATTAACATCAGGAGGTATAAGACCAAAATCTTGGGATTCAGTTATCAAAGAATCAATAGAAATGGGAATGTCTATAATTAACGGACTGCATGATCAAATCAATCCAGAATTTTCAAAATATATAATAAAAGATGAACAATGGATTTGGGATACAAGAGTTCCACAATTTATTCCCAAAATAGGTTCGTCTAAGGCATCTGAATTGTCAAATAAAAGAGTACTTATGATTGGAACTGATATGGCAGCAGGTAAAATGACTGTTGGTCTTGAGCTTTATTCATATTTAAGAAATAAAAATGTAAATGTTGGATTTGTTGCGACTGGTCAAGTAGGAATAACAGTTACAGGAGCAGGGATCCCCTTGGATGCATATAAGTTAGATCATGCATGTGGTGCTGTAGAATCTGCTGTAATGGATCAAGCAGATAAAGATTTAGTAATTGTAGAGGGTCAGGGATCAATCCTTCATCCAGGAAGCTCTGCAACTTTACCTTTAATGAGAGGTACTTGTCCAACTCATATGATTTTATGTCATATTGCTAGAAATAATTCTCTTAGATCTTTAGAAAATATAAAAATTCCAGATCTAAAGAAGTTTATAGATTTAAATGAGCAACTTGCATCAGTAATTGGTACATATCCTAATGCAAAAGTGTTAGGTGTTGCACTAAATACTATTGAAATGGACAATAATGAAGCTCTTGAAATGATAAAAAAAGTTGAGGAAAATACTGGACTGCCTGCAACAGACGTTATTAGGTATGGTGGAGATAAAATTTTTGATGAATTACTTTAAATAATTATTACTTACAATGGTGATCAGCTGCTCTTGTAGCAATTTGATTATTCGGTTTTACATTAACCTTATATCCCAGTGAGTTTGCCCAACCTTTTGTTGCAGAGATTAACTTGTTAGATCGATGATTTTCATCTGAGTTATAATCCATGTCAATTTCAACTTGAACACTCACCTGCTTTGTTAGCCATTCTGCTACTTTAATACTATACTCAGCTTCAAGCCATAGTCTTTTCCAAATATCGTTTATAACATCACATGATGACTTACTGAGTATGTAGTGAACTCCTCTTGTCCCCAGTCTATATGCAATTACACTTGTATAATTTGTTTTCTTACCTATGTTTTGAGAATCAGATCCAATATGAATTTTTGCATGTGGATATGTCTTTAATATGGATAAAGTATGATTTACTGGATCAATATTATTTCCTTTGACATCCTTAAACAATCTCATATTCTAAAATAATTATTATTTGTAAATTAGGTTACTAAGAAAACCTTAAATTTTAGCTCATGAAAAAATTTCTCACAATTTTATTCGCTACAATAACAATTCTTTCAGTTCAATCCCAGAGTGCTAGTAAACTTAAAAAAGAATTATTAAACAGTATAGAACAAAAAACAACTGAATTAACAACATTAAGTGATAATATTTGGGAAGCATCTGAAGTAGCATTTAGAGAACATAAATCTGCAGAGTATCTTATTGAGTATGCTGAAGCAAATGGTTTAATAGTTGAAAAAGGATTAGCTGGTATGCCTACTGCTTTTACAGCAACATATGGAGAAGGAAAACCTGTTATCGGTATTATTGGCGAGTTTGATGCACTTCCTGGACTATCTCAAACTACAGATTCTCATAGGAATGTATTAATTGAAGGCGGAGCGGGTCATGGCTGTGGACATAATTTGTTTGGTACAGCAAGTCTTGGTGCAGCCGTTGCAATAAAAGAGTTGATTGAAAAAGGAGACCTTAAAGGGACAGTAAAGTTTTTTGGTACACCTGCTGAAGAGAAATTTTTTGGAAAACTATGGATGATTAGAGACGGAGTGTTCGATGATGTTGATATATGTATGGACTGGCACCCAGCAGACAAAACCGAAGCAAATGTTCAACCATCTCTTGCTCTTGTAGATTTTATGGTTGAGTTCACGGGTCAATCTGCTCACGCATCTATGGATCCTTGGAATGCAAGGAGTGCAAATGATGCACTAGAATTATATACATCTGGAATAAATGCATATCGAGAACATGTTAAGCCTTCAGTGAGGATGCATTATCACATTCAAGACGCTGGTCAAGTTGTAAATGTTGTTCCTGACTATTCAAGAATTTGGGTTAGAGTGAGAGATATTACAAAGGAGGGTCTACAACCTGTTTACGAACAGGTTAGAAGAATGGCTGGGGGTGCAGCTATAATGGCTAATGTTGAACATAAAGTGTCTTTAATATCAGGTGTTCATGATCTTCTTCCAAATAGAGTTGGAGGTGCTGCTATGCAAAAAAACCTTGAGACTCTTGGTGATATTGTGTATACTGAAGAGGAAATAGATTTTGCTCTTGAAATGCAAAGAAACAACGGAAAACCAGAATTAGGCATTGATGGTATAATTAGACCATTAAGAGAGACCCTAGACAGTCCAGGAGGAGGTTCTACAGATAGTGGTGATGTTAGTTATAATGTACCTGTAATTAGTCTTGCTGCGACAACTGCCCCTAAGGGTGTTCCTTGGCATTCATGGTCTGTTGTTGCAAGCTCTGGAATGTCTATTGGGCATAAAGGAATGCTTTATGCAGCAAAAGCTCTTGGAATGACAATGGTTGATATATTTAAAGACAGCAAATTAAGAGAGGATATAAAGAAAGAATTCGATGAAAAAATTGGTGAGTATGAGTATGATCCATATTTAGACCCAGGACCACCACCAATTGACTATGTTGACTAAATCCAAGATCTAGATTTCATCTCTTTAGTTACAATTTTAGATAAATAAATTATAGCAATCATATTTGGAATTGCCATTAGTGCAAAGGCTATATCAATAAGTCCAATTACAATTTCAACAGTTAATATTGAGGATATAATTATAGCTGCAACATAGATTATATTATAATACTTACCCTTTTTTGGTGTTGTTAAAAAACCATAGCATTTTACTCCATAATATGAGTAAGTAAACAACGTTGAGATACCAAAAATTGATATCATAACTATTAGCAAATAATCTCCGAACCCAAAGAATAATCTTCTAAATGCTTCGAGAGATAAAACAATTCCGTTAAGATCACTTTCAAGATATGCTCCGCTAATAATTATAATTAAACCTGTAATAGTACAGACTAAAATTGTATCTAAAATAGGACCTAACATTCCAACAAGACCTTCATCTGTGCCTTTTTTTGTGGTAGATTGACCATGATATATAGGCGCAAGTCCAACACCACTTTCACTTGAGAAAACAGCTCTTCTTATACCAATTAATACTAACCCCCAAAACCCCCCTTGTACTATTGTGTTAAAATTGAAAGCTTCACTAAAAATCAAATAAAAAGTAGACGGAACAACATTCATATTAGCAATTAAAATGTAGATTCCAAGAATGAAATATAGTATTACCATTATTGGAACTAAACCTGAAGTTACTTTAACTATAGATTTCAAACCACCAAAAATTACAAATGATGTTAGAATTGTAAATACTATTCCAATAATAAGCTTCCATCCTATAATGCCTAGGTTTAAAAACTCATTAGGGTTTAAAACATCAATATAAGACTGAGTTAATTGATTAGCTGTAAATGCAGGAAGAACACCAACTAGTCCAGCTATTGAAAACCAAATTGCCAGTGGACGCCCCCATTTTTTTATACCTAAACTCATATAATACATTGGACCACCCAGATAGTCTCCATTTTCATCTTTTATTCTAAGATTAACTGCAAGTGAGGCTGAAAAAAACTTTATTGATGCCCCAATCAAAGCAGTTACCCACATCCATACTAAAACACCTGGACCTCCTTGATTGATTGCAATAGACACTCCTGAAATATTTCCAAGACCAACTGTTGCAGCAAGAACCGCTGATAATGCCTGAAATCTAGAAATTCCAATACTTGAAGGATCTTTTCTTAGCATTAATTTAAATCCACTAACTATCCTCATTAATGGATTTGCCTTTGAAATAATTGTTAGATAGATTCCTCCTCCTATTATTAAAAACAGCATTAGCCAGTTAAGAGGAGATATAATTTGATTAATTATAGATTCAATAGAATTAAAAAGTTCTACCATATCGAAAATTAACGATTAAATTTTGAAAAGAATACTATCTTTTTTAAATTATTGAAAAATTACTTTTATATGCAATCAAGACGAGAATGGTTTAAATCCTCAATAGGTATCGGAGGTTTGATGTTAACTCCATCAATTTTATCTGCTGAAGAAATTAAAAAATATAATCCAAGAGCAAAATCTTCTATAGTAAAGTTAAGCTCAAATGAAAACCCTTACGGTCCATCAGAAAGAGTCCTAAATGCAATTAAAAATTCTTTTAGTGATGCATGTAGGTACCCGTATGAGTTTATTCATGAACTTCAAAAAACATTAGCTTCAAAACATGGAGTACCTGTTGAGAGTATTGTAGTAACTGGTGGTTCCAATGAGGCTCTTAGGGTAACTGGTCTTGCAATTTCAAGTCAAGGAGGAAATATAGTCGCAGGAAAACCTACATATCTTGCCTTGATGAGTTATGCTGAAGGATGGGGAAGTAAAATTAAATGGGTATCTGTAGATTCTGAAAAGGGGTATGATTTAAAAAACATAAAATCAAGTGTTGATGATGAAACTAAAATGATATTTATTGCAAATCCAAATAATCCAACAGGGACTTTATTAAATCAACAGTCATTAAAAGACTTTTGTGAAGAGATGTCTCAAAAAACAATAGTATTTTGTGATGAGGCATATTATGATTATATAAACGAAGATAATTATCCTTCGATGGATTATCTTATAAGAAAGGGAGAGAATGTAATAATATCAAGAACTTTTTCTAAAGTATATGGTCTTGCAGGATTAAGAATTGGATATTTGGTTTTAAAACCTGAGTTAGCAGATCAATTGTTTGGAGATTATTCTGTTTACAGAAGACCTAACATAATGGCACAAACAAATGTGCTTGCTGTGTCAGCAGCTTCTGAGGCATTAAAAGATGAAGATTTTTACAAATTCTCATTAAATAAAGCGAATGAAGAAAAAGATAAAATTTATAAGTTATTAGATTACCTAAATTTAAAATATATTAATTCTAGCACTAATTTTGTTTTCTTTGAATCCAAGAAACATATAAATGAACTTTCAGAACAAATGCTTGAAAAAGGTGTAATTGTTGGCCGACCTTTCCCACCATTTTATGACTGGTGTAGAATTAGTACTGGAACAAGTGAAGAGGTTGATGTCTTTATGAAAGCTATGCTTGAGGTTTATGGTTAAAATTGTTTATTTTAAAAATTAGATCGACTGTAACTTAGTAGCTTAATAAGATTACTTCTTGTAAATAATGTATGTTGCCTTAACACCTGTAGCCAAATTCCACCTATTATTCCCAACTAATCTACCCTGATCATCATAGACTATAACCTCTGCTGTATTTGGGCCAGATGTACCTTGATTTAATGCAATAAAATCAACAACATTAAATCCACTACTAAGGTCAAGTTTAAATCCTTTAGCTTTCTCAGTTAATAGAATGGCAGGCATAACGACATTTTCATTAACCTCCACCTTTATTAAATCACCGTCAGGATACTCATGATCACGTAAAATAATATTTACGTACTCTCCGTCATTTTTAATTTCTCCGAGAAATTGATCTACTTTAAATTTATTTATGTTTTTAGTAGATTCAGATTCCTTTTTATTAAGTCTTGATAAATAAAACTCGTTTGAGTTAATAAATCTTTCAGGTTTTTTTTCTTTCACATTAGCATCTGGAAAAAAGTTTTTCTTGTTCTTGTCCTCAAATTTTTTAAGAAAAGGATTCTCCTTTTTTTTTAGATTTAAAAGAGATTTTTCAGAGTCAGGCTTTAATGGAGTAAATGGACTCCCCGAGGACCCAGATGAATTATCCTGTGAATATCCAAAAAGAATAAAAGTTATTGAAAAGAATAAATTAATTATATATTTACTTGAATGAATCAATCTTAAAAGTTTGTACTAAGATAAACCTTTAACATGCAATTAGAAAACATTGATTGGCTAATAATATCTGCCTTTTTTGTAATATCTCTTTTAATTGGAGTTATAGTCTCAAAAAAATCTGGCAAGGACATTACTGAATTTTTTCTTTCAGGTAGAAAAATGCCATGGTGGCTTTTAGGTATCTCTATGGTCGCAACCACTTTTTCAGCTGATACTCCAAATCTTGTAACAGATATTGTGAGAACAAATGGAGTTGCAGGAAACTGGGTCTGGTGGGCATTCTTATTAACAGGTATGCTTACAGTTTTTATTTATGCAAAGCTTTGGAGACGATCAAAAGTACTTACAGATCTTGAGTTTTATGAATTAAGATATAGTGGAAAAGGGGCTGCTTTTTTAAGAGGTTTTAGAGCTTTTTATTTAGGAGCAATTTTTAATGTTCTAATAATGGCTAGCGTTTGTCTTGCAGGAATTAAAATTGGAGGAGCTCTATTAGGACTTTCTCCAGTTGAAACATTATTAATATCATGTGGAATTACAGTAATTTATAGTTCAATAGGAGGTCTTAGAGGTATAATTATTACTGATTTTTTTCAATTTATTTTGGCAATGCTTGCTACGTTTTGGGCAGCTTATGAAATTGTGTCTCTCCCTCAAATACAAGGTTTAACTAATCTTTTAAATCATCCAGATGTCATTCCTAAATTAAGTTTAATTCCTGATGTAGCTGATCGAGATTTGTTTATTGCAGTATTTATAATCCCCCTAGCTGTTCAATGGTGGGCAGTTTGGTATCCTGGTGCTGAACCAGGAGGAGGAGGTTATATAGCACAAAGAATGTTGTCTGCTAAAGATGAAAAAAATGCTATATGGGCAACACTCCTGTTTAATTTTATGCACTATGCTGTAAGACCCTGGCCTTGGATTCTTATTGCTCTAGCATCTATAGTTGTATATCCAAATATTGAATCCCTACAACAAGCATTTCCTAACACAATAGTAGGTAATGATCTTGCTTATCCAGCAATGATCTCTTTCCTACCGTCTGGTCTTTTAGGCCTTTTGGTAGCATCTTTGATTGCAGCATTTATGTCAACAATTTCAACTCATTTAAATTGGGGATCTTCCTACCTTGTTCATGATTTCTACAGAAGATTTTATGTTAAGAATAAATCTGAGAAGCATTATGTTTTTATGGGTAGAGTATTTACTGTTTTACTAATGATAGTATCTGCTTTTTTTGCACTTTACCTTAATAATTCACTTCAAGCATTTGGAATAATTCTTCAGATAGGGGCAGGAACTGGACTAATATTCATACTTAGATGGTTTTGGTATAGAATTAATGTCTACAGCGAATTAACAGCAATGATAGTATCTTTTTTGGTCGCTTTAGGCTTTGAGTTTGTATTTCCTAATAACTTTTCGGTAGAAGAAAAACTAATTATTGGTGTTACGATAACAACAATTTGTTGGTTAGCTGTTACTTTTATTACACCTCCCTCAAATATTGAAACTCTTCAAAATTTTTATAAAAAAATTCAACCGGGAGGTCCTGGATGGAAAAAAATAATCGATATTTCTGAATCTAATGGAATCAAAATTGTTGGAAAAAAGGAGAAGTGGGATGTGCCAACTGGTATTCTTTGTATGATTTTTGGAAGTATTTCCGTTTATAGCATTCTTTTTGGTATCGGTTATATTCTATACTCACAAACAATTACCGGATTAATTTTTATATTAATTTCTATAATTTCAGTTTTTACCTTAATGAAGTTTTGGAGAAGACTATCTTCTTAGGTTAACCTAAAAGCATACCTACAAAAGTTGCTGATAACAGTGAAACAAGAGTCCCAGCTAACATAGCTTTAAATCCAAGCTCAGTAAGAAGTTTTGTTTTGTTTGGAGCTAGAATTCCAATACCTCCAATTTGAATACCTATAGATGAAAAATTTGCAAAACCACATAACATGATTGTTGCCATAATAACTGACTTTTCATAGGTTAAGTTTATTACACTACTTGCCTCTTTTAGAGAAGCTAATTCAATATATGCTACAAATTCGTTAGCTGCCATTTTAATGCCAAGTAACTGACCCATTAAGGCTGTATCATCAGAAGCTACTCCAATAAGCCACATAATTGGAGCAAATAGATATCCAAGAATTAATTCAATAGAAAAAGACTTATATATAGTGTTATTATCCACCCAAGCATTAAGTCCAAACACCTCTGCAATTTGAAATAAAATACCATTTAATAAAGCTATAAGTGCAACAAAAACAAGAATCATTGCAGCAACATTAACAGCCATTTTAATTCCATCTCTTGTACCATTTGTAATAGAAGTCAATAGATTTTCACCTATAACACTCTCACTTACATCAACACTTTTATTTATTTCTTCAGTTTGAGGAAACATAATTTTTGAAATAACTATAGCCCCTGGAGCAGCCATTACAGATGCAACAATTAAGTTTTTGGCCACCTCAATTCTTTGAATTGGGTCATCACCTCCCAAAAATCCAATGAAAGCAGCTAAAACACTTCCTGCTACAGTGGCCATACCTCCAGTCATTAAAACAAAATATTCAGACCTATTCATTTTATCTAGATACCCTTTTACAAGAAGAGGAGCTTCAGTCTGTCCCAAGAAAATGTTCCCAGTAACTGCAAGGCTTTCTTGCCCGGAAATATTTAAAAGTTTTGTCAACATCCAGGCAAAGACCCTAACTACTCTTTGAATTATTTTATAATAGTATAGTATAGATGTAAGAGCCGAGAAGAAAATAATTACTGGTAGTACCTGAAAAACAAATATTACACCAAATGAATCTGAACTAGCAAGTTCTCCAAATAAAAAAGCAGATCCTTCGCTGGAAAAAGTTACAATTGCAAGGAATCCTTGGCCTATTATCTCAAAAAACTTTCTTACAAAATCAATCTTTATTACACCAATAGCAATTATAAATTGACTACTTAATCCAATCATAATAGTTTTCCAATCAATCATCTTCCTATTACTGCTAAGCATATATGCGATGGCAATTATTGATGTGACACCAATAAGACCTCTGTAAATGGATGTAATTGAAATTCCTTCATTTGGAATTAGTTCCATGTAAAATACTTTTTACTAAAATTAATAAATATTATTAGCTTTGGGGAAAATTAGATTTTATGAACTCCTACTTTCGATTTCTTTCTTTTTTAGTCCTATTACTTATTTCTTGTGGTGGATCAAAATCAGATGTAAATGACCCTACATTATCAAATTCTGGAAATTATAACAATTCAACACCAAATACTCCAACCCAATCTTATACTTTTAATAATGAATTGGTTTGGTCCGACGAATTTGACCAAAATGGCCCTGTTTCACAAGATAAATGGAATGTTGAGACTATACCTCCAAATAATGGTAGCTGGTGGAATGGAGAACTACAGTTTTACACTGATAAAGAAGATAACATAATAGTTGAAGAAGGTCTACTTAAAATTACAGCTAAATACGAAAGCTATGAGGGTAAGAATTACACATCTGCTAGAATAAATACACAAGATAAATTTGAATTTACTTATGGTCGAGTTGAGATGAGAGCAAAACTTCCTAATTGGAAGGGAATGTGGCCAGCATTTTGGTTACTTGGCGCAAATATTGATGAAATTGGTTGGCCTAATTGTGGTGAGCTAGATATTTTAGAACATGGGGATTATGTAAAAGATAGTACAAGTAATGATCCAGGCCTAATTTCCTCAGCTGTTCATTATGGCCCTCAAGATTACTCAAGGCAAACTACAAATGTTCCGGGCAAAATTTTTTTTGATACAGGTCAAGAAAGATTTATCAGATCTGAAAAAATAATTGAAAAGCCTTTTGAAGAATATCATGTATATTCAATGCAATGGGCGCCAGATAAAATTCAATTTTTTATTGATGAAGAAATGCATTTAGAATTTCCTATGCAAAGCCAACATTCCCCATTTGACAAACCATTTTTCTTACTTTTAAATCTTGCAGTCGGAGGCCATTGGACAGATGGGTATGTAGCTCCAGGATTTATAGAGGCAACCTATGAAATTGATTATGTTAGGGTATATCAGTAGACTTTTTCTTATAATTCCATTTTTTGTTTATTCCAATTTTCAGGATAGTATTCAAAAAATAGAGCTCGATGATGTAATAGTTAAGTCAACAAGAATTGATGTAAAAAAGAAAGAAGCTCCACTTTCTGTATATGTAAAAGACTTGTATAGAAATAAAAATTACAGTACTAAATCATCTTTTTCTGATTTTACTAATTTAATTCCTGGTATTTACACATCATCTTCCAATAACTTTTCACAAGATCTTAGAATATCAATTAGAGGTTTTGGAGCTAGATCTGCATTTGGTATTCGAGGTGTTAAACTAATAGTTGATGGAATCCCAGAGACAACACCTGATGGACAGAGTCAACTTGACAATTTACCCCTAGGTCTTATTTCAAACATCGAAGTTATTAGAGGTCCAAGCTCAATATTATATGGTAATTCATCTGGTGGTGTAATTAATATTAATACTCTATCAGATAATTCATTGCCATACTATAGAACATCGGCTGTTTTTGGAGCCTATCAATACCAATCCATACAAAGAACAAGAGTGTTTGACTGGAATAACTCTAGTCTAGTTATCCATTATGATAAGAGAAGATCTAACGGTTATAGAGATTTTAGTGGCTATAAGTCTAGTATTTTAAATCTTAAATATTTGAGAGATCTTGATGAAAAAAATAAAATAGTATGGCAGATAAATTATACTGATAGTCCATATGCAAAAGATGCGGGGGGATTAAAACTAAGTGAAGTAGAAGATGACAGACGACAGTCAAGAAAAAATAATTTTGATTACGATACTTATGAAAAAGTTAAGCATATTAAAACTGGATTTTCATGGAGACATTTAAATGATGATAATTCATCAATTGATAGTTATTTCTTTTACCAGAAAAGAGATTTTAACTCAAAGCTTCCTTTTAATTATGGAGGAATTATATTCCTTGAAAGAGACTATTATGGTATAGGAACAAAATACTCTAAGCAGTTTTTTTCAGATAACAAATCCAGGACTATTACTTTAGGAATAGATTACAACAATCAGCATGATGATCGCAAAAGGTTTAAAAACAATCTAGGTGAAAAGGGCGATAATACCTTTGATCAAATTGAAAAATTTAAAAGTACGGGTCTATATTTTATTAATCAAACCGAATATAAATCAGGATTACTTTTTCGTTATGGACTTAGATATGACGATAACAGAATAGGTACAGATTCTGAAGCCTTTATATCATTAAATAGGTTCAACCCATCATTAGGTGTCTCATACTCAATTAATGATTCTAACAATATTTACCTTTCAACTGGAACTAGTTTTGAGACTCCAACTTTAAACGAGCTTTCAAATAATCCAAATGGTAATGGGTTAAATAAAAGTCTAGATCCTAGCTCTTCTATTAATTATGAAATTGGCTGGCGTAATACTACTTCAAATTTAATGTTTGAGGCAATTGCATACTTGATAAACACTGATAATGAAATTTTACCTTATGAACTTGAACAATTTCCTGGAAAAAACTTCTATCGAAATGTAGGCTCAACCAGAAGGTATGGAATAGAACTTAGCTCACAGATATTATTTTCTATTGGTAACTTAAATTTATCATATACAAATGCTAAAAATACCTTTAGTGATTTCTTACTTGACGATAACGATCTTAAAGGTTTATCGCTTCCAGGTATTCCCAATCAAATATTAGATGTTGAATTAATTCTTAATCTATCAAAAAGAAGTACCCTGTTAATTAACAATAGATTGATCGGCGAGCTTTTTGCTGACAATCTAAATGAAACACTGGTCAGCTCTTATAACCTATTAAATATTACTTATTCAAAAGAAATTTTCAAAAATAGTGAGATTTATCTTGGGGTAAATAACTTGTTAGATGTCAATTATTTTGATAATATTAGAATTAATGCTTTCGGAAAAAGATATTATGAGCCAGCTCCAAAAAGAAATGTCCATTTTGGATTAAACCTTTCATTTTGATTCGAATTTTTAAATTTTTCTTTTTTTTCAGCTTTATAAATTTTGTAAATGGACAATCGGAATATATATACATATTGGGAAATGTTCAAGATGCAGGACTTCCTCATATAGGTTGTCAGCATGCATTTTGTAAAGATAAATTCAACAAATTTGAGGAATATTTTACAACATCTATTGCAGTTGTTGATTCCGTTAATCAAAAATATATTCTATTTGAAGCCTCACCAGACTTACCATATCAACTAAACTATCTAGAAAAAAAAATATTTAAAAAATTTATTCTACCGGAGTCTGTCTTTATAACCCATGCTCATATTGGGCACTATGCTGGCTTAATGTATTTTGGCAGAGAAGCTTTAGGCTCTAGGGATTTAAAGGTTAATGTATTACCTAAAATGGCAAATTTTTTAGAAACAAATGGTCCTTGGAATCAGCTAGTAGATATAAATAATATAAAAATTCAAGAACTCAATTTTGGTAAACAAACGAATCATTTAAATAATATATCAGTAATACCAATAAAGGTGCCACATAGAGATGAATACTCTGAGACTGCAGCATATGAGATTACTGGAAAAAATAAAAAAGCTTTATTTATACCTGATATAGATAAATGGGAAAAGTGGGATAAAAATTTAATCGAGCTTGTTCTAAAATTTGATTATTTATTTTTAGATGCAACATTTTATGATTCCAAAGAGATAAATAGAGATATTAGTGAAATTCCTCATCCACTTGTAAGTGAGACAATAAGCCTTCTTGAGAATTTATCTGTAAAAGATAAAAATAAGGTCTATTTTATACATATGAATCACACAAATATGATGTTAGATCCAAAAAGTGATTTATCAGAGTATGTTACTTCAAAAGGGTTTAATATCGCTAGACTAGGTCTTAAACTAGAGTTATAGCTCTTCCGCTTGCATCTTTACAGCTATTTCTTGCACATGATCAAGAACTCTAAGTAAATTACCACCCCATAATTTCTCAATTTCTGACTCGCTGTAGCCTCTTTCTTTTAGTGCAGATGTTACATTCATTGTCTCCGAAGCATCATTCCAACCCACTATTCCACCTCCTCCGTCAAAGTCTGAGCTAATTCCAACATGGTCGATACCAATTTTTTCAACCATATAGTCTATATGATCCATAAAATCATCCAAATTAGGTGGTGGATCCTTACGATCAGTTAGAAAGGCACCCAGTGCTGTAGTCTGAACTACACCACCATTTTCTTTAATTAAATCAAGTAGCTCATCATCTAGATTTCTTGGATGATCCCTTAAGGCTCTTGCTGATGAGTGAGAAGCCATAACGGGAGCCTTACTTAATTTTATCATCTGTTTTATAGCCTCTTTTGATGGATGAGAGATATCAATCATTATTCCATAATAATTTAGAAGTTCTACTGCCTGTTCTCCTAGTGGACTTAAACCATTATGAAGAGAAGTGTTATCAAATTCACCAGTATTTGAATCGGATAATTGACTATGTCCATTATGAGAAAGAGATACGTATCTTGCACCTTTTTCCCAAAATTTTTCAATATTAGTAGGGTCAAGACCCATTGGATAGGCATTTTCAACACCAATCATTATAACTTTTTTATCATCTGCTAAAATTTTTCTAACATCATTAGAATTTAATGCTATTTCTAATTGACTAGGAGCATATTCATTTACTAGTCTATCAATTGCATCAAATTTGGCAAGTGCGTTATCCATAGCATTAGCATATCCTTCATCATTTAATTCTCCCTGAGCAGTATAAACTACTAACCATGCTACATCTAACCCCCCTTCGATCATACTGGGTATATTAAACTTGGTATCTGTATTCATAGTATAATTAAGTGAATCAGTAAAATTTTCTACATTAATATCAATATGAGTATCAATAGTGATAATATTAGTTTTTTCACTATTCGTACATGATATTAATGAAATTGATATAATTAGTGTAATCAGTGTAATTTTTCTCATTTTTTAAGATTTTGTTAACTTTCTATATAATTGAAAATCAGTTATTTACAATAAAACATACTCTTTTGGCACGGTATTTGTTATTGTGTGTGTGTACATTTATTATGTAACATGAACGTTCATATGAAAAATATACAAACTAAATATAAATTAAATTTTAAAACAATGAAAAAAGGATTATTAACCCTTTTGGCTGCCTCACTTGTATTTGTGGGTTGTCAAAATTACGATGATCAATTTGATGATTTAAATGCACAAATTAGTGCCTTAAAATCTCAAGTTGACGGTTTATCATCTTTATCAGGACAAGTATCTGCACTTTCTGGGACTATTGCTGGTCTTCAGTCAGGTATTGCAGCTGCTGCTAGTTCGTCTGATTTAAGTGCACTTTCTACTTCATTAACTGCATTGGCAGCTGATGTTGAAGCTGTGCAAGCTGCTATAGCTAATGCTGCTACTGCTGCTGCAGTAACTTCTCTTCAAGCTGAGCTTGATGCTATTGAAGCTGATTTAGATGATTTATTAGTATCTAATAATGTTTATTCAACTGCGATTACTATAACTGATGCTGCCTCTATGGCTTCTGCATTAGCTCTTGGTAACAAAGTTGCTTTAATGAACGCTGCTGTATCTATTACTGATGCTGCAACTGTTGCCGATGCTGATATTCAAACTTTCATAGACAGAATTAAAACTATGAATGCTGCGTTTACGTATGATTCAGGTTCTGCTACTGGATTTGTTCCAACTTTTGATCAAATGGTGTCTGCAAAGGCAATCACTTTAACAACAGCTGGTGACATATCTTTTAAAGGTTTAAAAAGTGCTACTACTATCCAGATTAATGATGATTACGAAACAAAGATTACTTCTGTAGACTTTGGTGCGATGACTGCATTAACTAACTTTAACGATGATGGTACCACTGCTAATAAGATTAATTTAACATCTGCTACTAATATAGATCTTGCGTCTCTAACAAGACACACAAGTACTTCAGCGTTACCTTTTACAATTATTACTAAAAAAGGTTCAACGATTGACATCTCAGCTTTTGATGATGTAAGCACAGCAGGAGTTCAAGAAGATCTTTATATGGAGCTTAACGGTCCAGCAAGTATTACTTTATCTAACATTTATGACGGTGATATTGGTCTTACTAATGTTGCTACTGCTTCTGTTTCAAATTTTATTGGAACTTTAGATGTAAATGCTGGTGTTGAAACATTAACTGTTGTTGATGGTGTTAACGTAGATATGGCTGGTTCAAGTGACCTAAAAACTGCAACTTTAGATTTCGCGTATGATTCAGATACAGCTTTAACTGCTGCTCAATCGACAATTGCTGCGGCTGGTTATTCTAGTACTTATACTGAGGATTTAGATGACGGTACAATTGACTTTTCTGACTTAGAATCATTAACTGTTACAGGTAAATTATTAGACCTTTATGTTGATGGTACTCAACTTGAGTCACTTTCAATTGACGCAACTATGCATGATTTAACTATTACTGGTGCAACGGACTTAACTTCTTTAACAGTAGCTTCAGGTTCTAAAATTGGTAATATTAGTTTAACTGGTACTACTAACCTATCTGTTGCTGATTTTAATCATACATCTAACTTAACAGATACTGATGCAACTGCTCAAAAGTCTGTTACTTTTAGTGCTACTAATAATACAGGATTAACAAAACTTCACTCTACTGGTGATGATGTTGATACATTAACAATTACTGGAAATACAACATTAGCTGAATTAGACTTTACTGGTCTTGCTGATGATGGTGCGGAGACTACTCCTACACCAGGTGTAACTATCTGGGGTAATGCATTAGTTGCTGTTTCAGCTGCTAACACTACTGATGGTGAAACTGACAAGGCTGATGGTTTAGCTACTGATTTAGGATCATTTGATGATGGTACTTCAGGTATGGATACTTTAAAAACATACTTAACGCACATTGCTGCTACTGCAGGTTCAACTGCGTTTGTTACTTTTGATACATTATCAACAGAAACAGATACTGAAACTACTGGTACTACAACTACAACATTAAATGTAACTGATGCTGGTGATGGTTCAACTACTAACGAAGCAACTGTTCTTAAAATGACTCCTGCTGTAGCTAATACTGCAGACGGTGCTAAGAGTGCGATTGCTGCGATTAAAGGTTATATCGTTGGTGCTTCTACTACTACTATTAAGTTTAACACACCAAGTGAGGTTGCTACGCTTCCAGCTTCTGCATATACTCTACTTGGAAACAATGCTATAGATGCTCAAAATATTGCAAGCACAGCTAACAAGGCTATTGCTACTGCATTAGGTATCACATTAGATGCATATAACAAAGGTAACTCGTACGCAACAGTATCTTTAGTTGTAAACGAGAATACTAACGTTTCAGTTCAGGGTGAAAGATATACTACTGCTGCTGCTGCAACTGCTGCTTCTACTACTACAAGAGGTAGTGATGGAGCTTTTGTTCACAGTGTTGGTTTATCAGATACAGTTACTTTAACTGTAGGTTCTAACTCTGTAACTACATCGTTAAATGCTTCATTCTCTAGTGGTTCTTTAGCATATGCTGGAACTGCAACTACAGTAGCTGCAATTGAAACAGCTATTAAAGCTGCTTGGTCTAAAAAATATGGAACAACTGGTACTGCTTCTGCAGCTGCGATAGCTACTTTAGTTGGTACTGATAACGGTGTTCTTCAGATCGTAATGCTTCAAGTAGATAGTGCAGGTCACGACAAAGCTGTTAGCTTCTCTGTTAGTGATGGTGGGACTGCTGTGAGTTCTCACACTGCAAGTAACCTTGATTATGTGATTGGGGCTACTTTAGATACTGGAGATAACTCAACTATTGCTACTTCAACTAAAGCAGGTATAATTATTAAAATGACATCTAATGATGCAGGTACTAATTTGAATAAAGTTTCTGCTATTGTTGATGGATCAACAGGAGCTTCACTTACAGCTTTAACAACTGATTATACTACAAATACTGACTGGGCTAAAAAAGGTTTAGCTACTGGTACAACAGTTGAAAGAACTGATGTTAGATCAGCTGAAGACGCGGTTGCTGCTGCAACTTCTAATGCTGTTGCTGCTGTTCTATTTACTAGAGTTGGTTGGTTAGGTTAATATTTTTAATCTAAACAAATAAGAATTAACCCCCCATTATTGGGGGGTTTTTTTTATTTTTATATTATATATGAGAGTGCTTGTAAACTATTTGATTTTAAGTCTATACTTCTTCGTTTATGTCACTCCAGCCTATATAAATGGTATATTTTTAGCATACGATAAAGTTTTTCCTCAAATGTTTATTGTATCACTATTAAACATTTTCTCCTTTATCTATATATTCAAGAAATTTAATTTAAAAGATTATATTTTAAGTTTTGAATATAAAAATCATTATCTCGCATATTTGTCAGTTATAGTTATATCTATAATTTCATTATTAGTTGCGGAGAATGTTATTGAAGGAGTAGTCTCTTTGCTAAAAATAATAAACTTCTTTGTTGCGTTTAGCTTCATTGTTATTTTAAGTTCTTTTAAAAATCTTAAATTCTTTAACTACTTTATCATAGCCACACTTATAAGTTTATTTATTGAATCTGTTTTAATTAATCTTCGAATTTTTGACTCTGTAATTATTAATGGTAATCTTCTTGTAAGATCCAATGTTTTTGCAGGATTTGGAGCAAATGTTAATATTTCTTCTTTTTCGATTCTAATTAAGACAGTTGTACCTATTTTTTTAATTTTTAACTATAAAAATTATTTTATAAGAGCACTATCTATATTGTTTATTTATTCCTCTTTCCTTTCAATATTTTTACTAATGAGTAGGGCAGCAGTTCTAGCATTAATTTTAGTTTTTACTTCTATTTTAATACTAGTTGTAATATCAAAGAGAAGAATATATTATTTAAAATATGGTTTAGTTATTATTACTTTGATAATGAGTATTTTTTCATACAATATAATTAATGAAAAAAATGCTTACAATACTTTAACCGATAGATTTTCTAATGTAACAAACCCTGTAGCTGATGAATCTGTAAATGAAAGATTAAACTTTTATAAAACTGCTATACAGTCTATAGGTGATAATCCTTTACTAGGTATTGGCATTGGAAATTGGAAGATTAAATCAATTGATTTAAGCAAGGATATCATAGTATCTTACAGGGTGCCTTATTTTGCTCATAATGATTTTCTTCAATTTTTAGCTGAAATTGGAATCCTAGGTGGACTTTGTTTTATATTTTATATTTTCTACCCTATTTTGATTTCGTTATTTAGGTCTTTAAAATCAAGAAATTTTAATATAGACTTTTTGATTTTTTTGATTTTTCTAATATACATAGTCGATTCAATGTTAAACTTTCCAATAGAAAGACCTATCAATTATATTTATTTGTGTTTTACAATTGCTTTATTCTACCAATCAAAAAAATATCTAAATAAATGAAAAAGTTGATTTTATTTCTAACAGGATTATTGTTCCTAACTACCATTTCTTTTGGAGTGTATAAAAAACTTAGCTCCTCAAGATATCAAGCATTATTGATCTTCGACTTTAATAGTAATACTCGTAGTTTTGGTGTTGAAGATTTTAAAAATTTAGATCTAAATTTTCCTAATATTACTGTAACTGCTTTACCAATTAAGTACTTGAAAGCAAGATATTATCTCGAATTAGATTCTGTTGAAACTGCAAAAAAATTAATTCATGAGTCAATTAAATCTAATCCATATATTTATGCTCCAGAAATTTTACTTGCTCAGATTTATTTATCTGAAAATAAATTAGATAGTGCTTTATATTATTCTAAAAGAGCTTTTAATGGAATTACTAATAATAACAGACATAGAGACACTTATTTCGATGTGCTTAAACAGCTTAAGGATTCTGTTAGCTTAGATTCTGCTTTTGTTAAAATTAGAAACATAAAACGTGGTTTAGATCATTGGGTAGACTATATAATGACTAGAAATGATATAAATAATAAGCCAGATAAAAGGCTTTTAAATCTTATAGAAGAAATGACTATTAAATATCCAAATCAAGATTCAATTAGGTTAAAAGGTCTAAAAAGAATGGTTGAGCTAGGGGGAAGAACATATACTCAAGCACTAGTTATTGCTGAAAGAGGTAATATAGAGTTCAAAAATGAAAACTACAAAGGAGCGGTTGACTTATTTGAGGCAGCTATATCCTTGGATGATAAGCAGTATTTATTTTATGAAAATGCTGCTATGGCTTATGATAATTTAGAAGAGTATTCCAAAGCTGAAGAGTATTTTGATAAAGTAATTTATGATTTTAAAACAAATGATGGAAAATCAGAATTTATAAAAGGTTTAATGTTAATCAAAAACAATAATCCAGAAGGTTGTAAATACCTAGAAACTGCATCAAAAAAAAATTATACAGAAATTGAAAGTGGATTAATTGCAATTAATGTATTTAGGCAACTATGCCAAAGCTAGCTCTATCAGTATTCGGTTGTTCTTATAATTTTTCCATCCTCATCATATTCAATCCATTTCCCTTCTCTTTCACCAAGTTTGGAGTAACTTGATATCTGCTTAATTTTACCAGACTCATAATAATATCTCCACTTTCCAACTCTCTTACCATCTCTAAATTTTCCTTTTGTTTCAATTTTTCCATTTGAAAAATAAAATATCCAATTACCATAATCAATTCCATTTAAGTATTGCTGAACACTACTCTTAACACCATCTACATATATTGTACATCTACCGGTGAAGGGTAAACCATCAGTTAATGTAGTCAACTTATTTATGGAGTTATAATTAAGCTGTGGACATTCATCAGGTGATGAACATGAACCAAATATTATAAGTAGGACTATTATTCTATATTTCACTAAAAAATTATTTGAGTTAAAATAGTTAAAATTAATGAGCTAACAACAATTATAAATGTCGTTAGATGATGTTTTTTTGTTTTACCTAAAATTAAATGATGGATATGTTGGTTGTCAGGAAGAAAAGGAGACTTTTTTTTGTAAAGTCTTAGAAAAAAAATTCTGATAATATCAAATATAGGATATGAAAGTATTGATATTACAAAAATAACTTTGTTTAGATCATAAGATGGTTTTATGGTATAATCTTGTGATAAAATTTTAAGAACATAAATACTTACAATTGCACCTAAGAAAAGAGAACCTGAGTCTCCAAGAAAAACTTTGTTTGTTTTTCTAAAATTGAAAAAATATAATGGTGCAACTGAACCTAAAATAATTAATGTTAAAAAAAACATGTCAGATAAATTTGATGAGAATAACTCAAATGATAACAAAAATAAGGTTATGACTGAAATTGCTAATCCATCAATTCCATCAATAAAATTTATTGAATTAATTATTGCTACAATTATGAAAATTGTAAATAATTGCCCCAAGATCCTACTTAGTTCAAATACTCCAAAAATTCCATGAAGATTGTCAATAATTAATCCATTATCTATTATAATTTTTGCAACAATAATTTGAAAGATAAATTTTAACTTAAAATCAAGTTTGTATATGTCATCATACAAACCAACAACAAGCATTATAGAAATAGGGATCAAGAGAGAAAAATCATAAATTTCGTTGTTATTTAAATAGAAAAAAATTGAAATAATAAATAAAGACGAAAATATTGAAGAACCACCGGATCTTGTAGCAAGTGATTGATGAGAGGATCTACTATTTATTTTATCTAAAATTCCTCTCTTTATAAATTCTTTTTGGAAAAGTATATTTAGTAGTGCAGACATTAATAATGCTGATAAAATAATAATAATTTCCATTTTTTAATTCAATCAATTATGTATTACAAACTTAGTATTTTATAATCTATATATCTTCAGCTAATTTTATATATTTTTTGATTACAGTTTGTTTATCAAATTTTTCCTTCACAACATTTCTTCCGTTAATTCCTAAGCTATTTCTTAAAGTTTTATCTGCCTCTAATTTTAAAACAGCTTTCTTAAAATCTAAAAGAGAATGATTTGTTACAGTAATTGCTGCATTAGTTTTTTCTAAAAAAGAGACTATAGGTGTCTCTTCTGACGAAACAACTACTATTGGTCTTTCAGAAGACATAATAGTGTAGACTTTAGAGGGAAATCCATCATGTTCCATGCTTTTATTCATGGCTATAAAATGAAAATCAGCAAATAAATTAATTGCTGGCATATATTTTCTGTCTTGATATGGCAAAAGGTTAATATTGAATAATTTATGCTTCTTGATTTGATATTTTAAGTATTTTTTTTTCACTCCTTCACCTATTATCCATATAGTTATAGGGTAATTTTTAATATCCCTGGCTAAATCTACTACTAGGCCCCATTCTTGAGCTATTCCAATATTTCCAGCATATACCATGTCTGTTATACCATCTTTCTTTTTGAAAATTTCAGGTAGAGGCATTGACGAATTAGCCCTGTATAGTTCTGTATCTACAAAATTTGAAATTATTTTTAATTTATCTAGATTTCTAACTCTTGATTTAATAGTGTTGTAAAAATTTTGATCAATAGTTATAACCGAATCTGACCAGTTGTAAACCCAAACCTCTAATAATTTTAAAAACTTAATTATTAGAGGATTAGTTAATTTCCCATGATTGATAAGTAGATCTGGATATATTTCTTGAACATTATAAATTGACTTTGACCCTTTAATCTTTGCCAATAATATTGATATAATACCACTTGTAAGGGGAGGAGAAGGTGTAAGAATAATATTAGGCTTTTTCAAAAAAAGACCAATAATCAATGAAACTAAATGCCAATAGATAAAAGATAAAATTCTTATTAGAGAGTTTTTATATTTTTTTAAAGGAATGTGATAGACTTTAATACCATTCAGTTTGCTAGTAAAAAATATTCCTAAAAAACGTTTTCTTAATGGCTGTTTATCTAAAGCTTCTTGAATTAGATTGTAATGGGGAGTGGTAGTTAAAACAGTTACTTCATAGTTGTTTCTTTGGAACCCTTGTGCTATATCATTATACAGATAGGCAGTAGACACTCCGTCTGGACTAAAAACAAGAGAGTAAATTAAAAGTCTTTTTTTATTTATTTTTTTTGCCAAACCACTCTGTTAACGTATGAGGTATAGGATAAAATAATTCGAACAACTTTTGATGAAACATTGGGGCAACTGTAGTCGGATACTAAATTAAAATCTCTCTGGGTTCCAATCTGCTGGGATATTACCTCTTCAATGCCCCTAAAAATATTTTCTTTGTGAATACCAACCATCATGACTGAGGCTTCTTCCATTGCCTCTGGTCTTTCATGAGCCTCCCTTATATTTAGTGCTCTAAAATTTAAGATCGAAGACTCCTCTGAGATAGTACCACTGTCAGAAAGAACAATATATGCATTACTTTGAAGAGCATTATAATCTATAAAGCCCATAGGTTCTAAAAATTGAATAAGAGGGTTAATAGTTAGTTTTAATTCACTAAGTTTCTTTTTTGTTCTTGGATGTGTGCTAACTATAATTGGATAATTATATTTAAGAGCTATTTGATTTAAACTTTCTACTAAGTTTTTAAAATTAACTTTATTTGAAACATTTTCTTCTCGATGACTAGAAACTAAAAAGTATTTTTCTTTTTCTAAGGATAATTTTTTTAAAACATTTGAGGTAGATATATTTTTTTTATAAAAAGACAAAACTTCAAACATTGGAGACCCTGTTTTTATTATTCTATCTGCAGATAAACCCTCATTTAGAAGATATTCACGGGCAATATCACTATAGGTCAGGTTAATATCTGATATATGATCAACTATCTTTCTATTTGTTTCCTCTGGAACTCTTTGATCAAAACACCTGTTACCGGCTTCCATATGAAAAATTGGAACTTTTCTTTTTTTTGCAGAGATTGAGGATAATGAACTATTAGTATCTCCCAATACTAAAAGTGCATCAGGTTTAAGCTTGTTTAATAAAGGATCAAATTTGATGATTATATTTCCAATTGTCTCCGATGATGATTCTCCAGCTGCTTCTAAAAAATAATCAGGCTTTCTTATTTCTAGATCCTCAAAAAAAATTTCATTTAAAGTATAATCATAATTTTGACCAGTATGGACTAGAATATGATCAATTGCGGGTGACTTGTCAAGAGCATAGATAACTCTAGATAATCTAATAATTTCTGGTCTAGTACCAACAACAGTGACTACCCTTAATGGAGATAAAGTTTTCATATATTAAAATTAAACATTTTCAAAGTAAGTGTCTGTATCTTGAGGATCATATGGCTCATTAATCCAAAATGAAGTGATCAAAGGTTCACTTCCAATATTTGTTATGTTATGTGTATACCAGATTGGCATATCAATAAATCCTGGCTGATCTCCATCCAATAAAAATTTATAGATTTTATCATTTCCAATTTTACGCATAGAAATTTTGGCCTTACCTTTCAAAACTGTAAATCGCTCTATTTTTCTAGTGTGAAAGTGATTGCCTCTTGTAATTCCAGGTAAAGTAGTTGAAAATGAAAATTGACCTCCAATTTCAGATCTTATTATTTCAGAGAAAAACCCTCTTTCATCAGATTCCTTTTTTAAGTAGATAGGAAAAGTCTTCTCTAAATTAATATAACCCCTAAATGTATTAAATAAATTAAGTTCAAAAGAATTATTAAATAAAGGTAATGTGTTATCTTTTAGATAAGAATCTTTGAAATATTTTAAAATCCCTAAAACTTCAGATACTTTAATTTCAATATCTGAGGAAATATTAATAAGTTTTAATTCATTTTTTAGTTCAATATTTTTAACAATTTGTTTAACTAAACTTTCAATATAAATTAGTGGAACATTTGAGTCATTTAAAATTTCAGGGGTCTGGTCAATTAATATTTTGGAACAGAATGTTGCAACAAAAGAGTTGTAGTTTGGTTTACAAAAAGGTCCGAAAACATTGGGAATAATAAGCCCTGTAAATTTACCTCCCAGTTCACTAATTGTCTGTTCTAAAAAAAGCCTAGATTCTTTTTTGGCCTTTCCATATAAAGAATCTGAATCCTCTTGAAAAGAGGAAGCAAAAATTAGATGACCTTTAAACGAGGTGTTTATAAGAGCTTTTCTTAAGGAATTATTAATTTCAATGTTTGAACTATATACTTCTTCGTTTGAATTAGCTCTGTTAACACCAGCTAAATGTACAATTACATCACATGAAGAAATAAAAGATTCAAGTAATTTTTTATTTTCTAAAAATTGTCTTTCAAAAGGTACTAATTTATAATTCTCAAATTTATATTTAATTGTTTGAGAAAGGTGGTATCCTAAAAACCCATCTTGTCCTGTTATTCCAATTTTCAAGCTATTAAAGTTTTATGAGCGGATCATTCTTAATTTCCGGAACTTGCATTAATAAATCTTTCATTTTATCAACATCTAAACGCACTGTATTGTCTGAGGTATATTCGCCATTAGGGAATTCATTTTTGTTACCCTCTGAAAAGTATGGATCATAATTTAAATCTCTATTATCTGATGCAATTGAATAATAATTCCCTAAGTCAACAGCTTTCATCATTTCTTCTGAAGTTACTAAAGTCTCATATCTTTTTTCACCATGTCTAATACCAATTTCTTGAATAGATGATTTAGAATCATATAATTCCAAGAGTGCTTGGGCTAGAACAGAGACTGATGCTGCAGGTGATTTCTGAACAAACATTTCACCTTGTTTTCCATTTTTAAATGCATATAGCACTAGCTCAACAGCATTATCTAGGGTCATCATAAAACGAGTCATCTCAGGATCTGTAATTGTTACTGGTTTACCCGTTTTAATTTGATCAATAAATAATGGAATAACTGATCCTCTTGAGCCCATTACATTGCCATATCTAGTACCACAAAAAATGGTTTTGGAATCATCTAAATTACGAGATTTGGCCACCATTACCTTTTCCATTAAAGCCTTTGTCATTCCCATTGCATTAATTGGGTATGCTGCTTTGTCAGTACTTAAAATAACAACCTTTTTAACTTCAAAATTTTCTGCAGACTCAAGGACATTCTCGGTTCCAAGTACATTAGTTTTAATTGCCTCCAAAGGAAAAAACTCACATGATGGAACTTGCTTTAAAGCAGCAGCATGAAAAATATAATCTACTCCCTTTACAGCTTTAGATACCGAAGAGGAATCTCTAACATCACCTATATAGAACTTTAATCTACTATCATTTTGAGATTTACGAAGATCATCTTGCTTTTTTTCGTCCCTACTAAAAATTCTTATTTCGGAGAATTCTTTGTTTGCAATCGCTTTATTTAAAAAAGCTGTGCCAAAAGATCCTGTTCCACCAGTAATTAATAAAGTTTTACTCATTTAAAAGTATTGTATTGATATATATATTAAACCTTTCCTCTGATTTATAATTGGAAAATACGAATTTTTTAGCCTCTTTTAGTTGTCCATTGATTTGTTTTTTTAAAGTAGCTGCTATTTTTTCTGAAGCTGAAACAGGGTCATTTGGTTCAAAATAGACTCCAAATTTTCCAATTATGTTTTTATTGAATGGTAAGTTTGAACAAACAATATTTCTATTCATGTAAAGTGCCTCGATTGGAGTAGCTGAAAAACATTCTAAATTTGAAGGGAAAAAAATCATATCCATTTTATTATAAAAATCAGGGCACTGATTTATACTAAGTTCTCCTAAAGAGACTACTTTTTCTCTAAACTCTTCACTCATTTTTTCCATTTCTTTAGTAGTTAATGTGCAATAAAACTGTGCCTTTATAGAATGAGTTTTCTCTAAAAGGTCTTTTACTAATGGAATTATACTTAAATTTTTGTGAATATAATTCCTCCCAATTACACCAATTTTAAATTTATCAGTTTTGGGTTTTTGAATTGGTTTCCAATTGCTTGGATTTAAAAAAACTTGATTTAAGGAATTTTTTGCAACTATAATTTTTTTATTTCTAAACATTTGTTCTAGTTGTGTTTTAATTCCCTTGTGCTCTACTATTAAAGTGTTTGAATTAAAATAAAAAGCTTTTTGAATCAAAAAAACAATTTTAAATTTTAACCATGTAATTAAGTCTAATTCATCGTAAACTTTATTTTTTGGAAATAAAATCCATGCTTGAGCAAATCCAGTTATCCAATCTCTTCCAGGTAATAATTTAATACAATATAATGGGCCAAATAAAGTAAATATTTTTTTTGGTTGCATAATTGTAAAATAAAAAAACAGAGAACGCTTACTGGTTATTTTATAGCTAAGCCGATTTAAATAGGGTGCAAGATGTGAATTATTTATTTCCACATATAGTTTTCGTGAAAATAAAAAGTAAAACTTAGGATTAATTTCTGATTTTACAAAATGTTCAATAAAGCTCATTGCAACTTGTATGGAACCACCAGTTGAAATATTACTTAGATTTATATAAATTCGTTTTGTATCGCTATTTTTCATCAATTGCTTTTTGGATTACTTTAATTTGATACTCAGGATTATATTTCTCATCTATAATTCTTCTTCTTTCAGCGCGAGTTAGGTTAAAATCAAATTTGGAAAACCAAAGATCTATATTTAGGGATAAATCATCAATATCATTTTCATTGAAAAAGAACCCTGTCTGTTGGTCTTCAATAATGGCAGCCTCAGGCATTTGTTTATTAAAATAATTATGTGTCCCAACAGGGGTGCCATAACTTAAAGCATGAACAGCATTAAGTCCTGCATTACCTGGAGAGACCATTAAATCAGAGGAGTAAATTAATTTAGATAATTCGGATTCCTTGTAAGTTTTTCCATAAAAGTATATCCACCCCTTTTTTAAACCTTCTTTAGATATCTTTTTTAAAGAACTTTTTTGAGATCCCTCGCCTACAATCAATAAATTAAAATTTATTCTCTTGGAATTTAATCGATACAAACTTTTGATTAATAGATCAATTTTTTTTACGGGCGTAAGTCTTCCTAAAAAAAGAACAGTTTTTAATTTAGAATTTTTAAAAAAGGTAAACTCTTTTTGAATATTATTTTTTTGATAGTTTTCAAAATATTCTTTTTGCACCTCATAATCTAATGAATTGTATATCACAAAAATTTTGTTTGCATCAAATCCAGTCTTAATCATTAATTCTTTACCCCTTTTTTCATATATTAAATATTTATTTCCCATCGAATAAAACAACGTCCTTAATTGTCTTTTGATATAGTTTTCGTTTCCATAAAATCCGTGAGTCCATAAAATTGTTTTTTTCCTTCTAAGTCTACAGATTAATAAACCAATCCATGTAGATAATATGTTCATATCACCCAAGAAAATAGCCTGATTAAATGATCCTGAAAGACATAATCTAACAATTTTTGATTGCCAGATTACCCGCCTAAAAAAATAAAAATTTTTAATCTCATTAAAACTATTTAGCTTGTTTGACTCTAAAAAAAAATGTTTTTCAACTTGAATACCTCTATTTTGAACAGGATCAAAACAAAATATAACATCACTCTTTTTATTATTAACCAGCTTTTTCCATATACTTTTCCTGTATGATGGGAAAAAATTAGTTACAAATATTATTTTTTCTTTTGCAATCAAAATATTTTTTAGTTTAATAAGATTTTTTTAAAGATTGTATATCAAATTTTATTGAGTTTCTTGTATTTATAATAACAGCTCTATTTATAATTAAATTTTGAAAGCTTGTAATAAACTTTGGGGTAAAGAATTATCATAAAGATACCAATCAGGTTTTTTAAAAGAGCAATTAGACCAAAATGAAACAACTGAAAATACATAACTTCTTTAATATTATAGTTTTTTGATTTATAAAAGCTTTTCAATCTTGCAAAAAAACTAGTATTCGGTTTTCGCCATAACTCAAGGTCATTTTTATTACAAACACCAACAACCTGTGAGGCTATAAATATTTTAAAATTTTTTTTAATTGCTCTTAAGCCATAGTCTGTATCTCCATAGTTATGAGTATACATTTTACTTAAAAAGCCCACTTTTTTAAAAATTTCTCTAGGGATAAAAACAAAATTTCCATTTATAAATAAACATTCTTGAGGTTTGCCTGATGGAATCAATAATGAAAGTTTTTTATCTCTTCCACCATATGTTAATTCATTTAAATTCTGATTAGAGGATATAAATGATCCAACGATTATTGAAGAACTTTTAATTTTTATATCATTATATATAATTGAAAAAGCATTTTTAAATAATATTGAATCATCATTTAACCAAACATAATAGTCATAATCTTTTTTTTTGGAAGCTAATTCCCACAACTTTCTTGTTCCACCTGACCAAAAGTATTTACCATTACCATATATTACGTTTATGCTAGGATACATTTTTTTTAGAATTTCTCCTGTTTTATCAGGTGAATTATCGTCTAAAAGAAAAATATCATGATCAAAACTATCAATTAAAGACAGTGAATTAAAACAATGTTTTAAACACTCTTTTGTTGTTTCTACCCTGTTATAACAAGTTATTAAAATTGCTATTTTTAAATTCATGTAATTAATCTAATTTTTAATGATCTTTTTATAAAGTTCTAAATGCTTTAAAGCTATTTTGCTTGCTGCAAAATTGTCTAAAACATGTTTCCTACAATTAGACTTTAGCTTGGTATTATTTTTATTTAATACCCATAAAATTCCTTTTAAAAAATCATCTGTATCAAATGCTTTTGCTAGATATCCAGAAAATTTATGTCTAACAGTTGTTCTTAACCCAGAAGTATTAAATGCCACTACTGGGCATGAACATGCATTAGCTTCTGAGGCTACCTGTCCAAATGACTCTACTCTAGAGGGGATCAAAACTAAATCTGCTGCAGAATAAGCATCAATTAAAGATTTTGAATTTCGTAAAAACCCCAAATAAAATACTGGAAATTTAAAATTTGGTTTAATTTTAGGTTCATCTTCGCCAAAGATAACCAATCCAATTTTTTCGTCGAGATTTTGGAGCTTTTCCAAAGATTTCTCTAAAAGGTCAAACCCTTTATGATAATCTTTAGTGCCTGAAGTTGAACCAAATAATATGAGAGATAATTCATTAGGTAATTTAAGAGTTTTTCTAGATAAATTTTTATCAACTGGTTTCCATTTTTTTATATCAATAGCGTTTGGAATTGAATAAACAGGCCATTTTTTCATTAAATAGCTTTTCTTAACATTTTGTTTCATCCAATCACTAGGTGTAATAATATTAATTGGGTTTTTCCAATATTTCTTTTTACGTATCCATGTCCATCTGTTTATATCAAAGTGACCTTCTCCAACAGGTCTGTTTTTTTTTAAATAGCCTTCCCTCCACCTTCTATCATATGAAATGTGCTCTGCACCACAGAATCCCCACATATCATGGAGTGTCCAAACCAAGGGTTTTTTAATCTTGCTTAAATCTGAAACAGATATCATCTCGTTTTGAAACCAATGTAAATGAATTATATCAGCATCACTTTCATTGATAGCTTTTAACCAAAAAGGGGATGAAAATATTTGTGGTGAATGTAAAACAGGATTATTAGTTTTTAATAAACGAACAACTATCCTTGATAACAATCTTTTTATTCGACTAATTTTCTTTTGAAAAATATTTGGATAGGTTTTTACTCTAGGATTATTTCCATATTTATAATTTACCCAAATACTTGAGTCACACTTTTTATCAAGTAAAGCTTTATGTAGTCTGGTTGTTGCAATAGATGCACCCCCTCTTCCATTAGAATTTGAAATATGAATTATTTTCATTTACTGTAAATCCATTCTTTAACATATTGTGACTTCAATCTTGATACAATAGGAGGGTAAATATATACTGATGATAAAAAAGTTTTCATACCAAGTTTATATCCATTTTTTTTCATTAGAGAGTCAATATCACTTCTATTTAGCTCATCAGCGAGAAACCCTAAATCTTCAACACATACAACCCAAGGAAAATTTTTACTTGAAAAAAAACTCTCTAAAATCTTTTCCTCAAATCCTTCAACATCTAGATTTAACAGATGAATTTCAGAACTATTATTAATCTCTAAAAAACTTTTCATCACATCATCATGATTCACAATGTTAACCTCAATTTCTTCTGTTGGAACTCTAGAAAATTTATTTTTTAATTCTATAACTCTTTCTTTATTAAAAGTGCTATTATCTGGAGTGTTTGCATAATGATAAAAAGTTAATTTTTTATTTGATTTTTTTGGATCAAAACCTGCAGGAATAAATTTGTCTTTACCTCTAAAGAATTTATATTTCCATATTAGATTTGGTAGGGGATCTACGCAAACGCCTCTCCATCCATGTAGATAAAATAAAAAAGTATTTGAATGTAAAATTGGATGATGAGACCCTATATCAATGTAATAACCATTTTTTAATTTACTGAAAATTTTATGTAAAATGAAGTCTTCACCATCTGATGAAAAGTGAAGAGGCACTCCAAAAAAAATGATAATTTTTCTTAAAATTTTATATAAAATAATAATTATTCTGTTCATTATACATTTTGATTAAATAGGCCCTCTAACTGGCACGTCACCGTTAAAAACATTATCAAATAAAATAGCAGCCTCTTTTTCATTAAAAATTCCATTTACAACATTTTTAAGTTGATTTAATCTGGAAAAATTTACAATACCCGATACTTTACAATTAATATAATTATAAGTCAACTCTTTTCTTATATGTGCCCTATGATTTCCGGAACTTGACATTATCCATCTCCACTTATTATCCTTTATTAGTATAACTGCTGATGGAAAATCAAAATTATTTTCGATATAGCCTTGATCTTTTATTTTATTTATCAATCTTTCAAACTGATGAACGTGGCTTTTAGCAGTATCATAAGAAAATATTTTTTCTTCAATATGTTTCAATGTTTTATCTATAAATGACATACCATTTTCAGATCTGTTTTTGTAAAAACTGAGAAGATATTTTTTTTTCATAGTGTTGCTATCACTATCATCCCAAGGTAATACCATTAACCAAGAAGGATATGATACTATTCTAGATGAGCTTAAAAAATTATTAATATCCGATACTGATTTATATTCAAAATTTTGATACTCATCGTGTAAAATTTTTATTACCTCTTCAGTAGATTTATTATTTAAGATCTCTTCAACAACTTTCGAGTAGATGTCTTTTGAACTGTCAAACTTAGTTCCTCTTATTGTTCTTCCTAATTTATATGGTAGCTGAACTGTTGGACTTAGGAGAATCTTATAATATGTTAATTTTAAAAAATTACCCTTTTTTTCGGTTTCACTTAATCTAAATATGGACTCAAAAGGCATGTATAATTTTAGATATAATCTCCTAGTTAATTTCACAAAATCTGAGTTATTAAACATTTATTTTTCTCTTTTAAAAGAATCTATATAAGAAAAAGACGATCTATTTACTACATTTATATTTTTAGCAACTGCAAGTTCATTTAATAAATCAGTAAATTTTAGAACTCTATAGTTTTGATATAGTCTTTCACTTAATGATTTGTTAGATTTGGAATTATATTTATTTGAACTGTCTTTTTCTGCTTTTGAATTTTTATAAAAATGCTTTACTGGCACACTAACATAATTTGTTTTTTGATCAACAGTTATAGATTTAAAACCAGAAAAGTCTATACCGTAAAGATATATCTCTTTGTAATTACACATAATAGAGTACCATAATAAAGTTACCATGCTATTTACATTTGCAATGCTAAAAAATCTATTGCGAAGGGCATACAATTGCATTTTTTTGGTAGTTAAATTAATAGATTTTTCAGGTATTTTTATAAATGAAATATTTGGATTATCAATTAGAATTGATTTAATATAATCATATCCTGATTCAGGACATAAAATTGAAATTTTCCAATTAATTTTTTTTAGCTTTTGATAGGTGTTATCTCTTAATTGTAAAAAATTTTTATTAAGGTCTTCTGACCAAAAAAGTTTATCAGCAAGGAAATAATAATTCGGTTTAAGCTGAAAAAAAGTATCTGTATTTGCAAAAAAATTTACTGCAAAAAAATCACATTCATGCTTTTTATAATTATTTATTTCATGAATATCATTTATTAAAGAAGGCCCAGTTCCTATAATTATACTCTTCTTAGATCTTTGTTTTTCAAAACGGATTATTACTGGAGATCTAAAATTAGTACATTTTGTTAGTAACAATTTTAGTATGAGCTTTATAAGATCAAATGCTAAATTTAAATAAATCATTTTTTTATTTTATACTGCTAATGAAGTAGCAAGCTTTTTAAATTCTTCACTTTTAAGAATTAGCTCTTCATATGTTCCATATGATTTTATTTTGCCATTTTCAAGATAATAAATACAATCACAATTTTTTATTGTGTTTAATCTGTGAGCTATAATTATGGTAGTAATATTTTTGCTGTGATTAGCAATTGACTCAATAATTAATTTTTCAGTTAAGTTATCGAGTGCACTTGTTGCTTCATCTAAAACTAACAAGGATGGATTATTGTATAAAGCCCTTGCAATACCTATTCTTTGTCTTTGTCCTCCAGAAAGCCTTATACCTCTTTCTCCAACCTCTGTAAAATAGTTTTTTTCTAATTCTTCATTAATAAAATTATCTAAACTAGCTATTTTACAGACCTTTTTAACTCGCTCAATATCTAACTCTTCTAGTGATAATCCAAAAGCAATATTTTCAGCAATAGTTTTATCAGATAGAAATATATTTTGAGGAACATAGCCAATAGAATTTTGCCACTCTCTTAGTCCCAGTTTACCTATCTCATTACCATCTACAGATATTAACCCATTAGTTGGTTTCAATAACCCTAACATAATATCTACTAATGTGGTCTTTCCACTCCCTGTACTTCCAACAATTCCAATTTTTTTTCCTGATTGAATGCTTAAGTTTATTTTATTTAAAGCCATTCTGTTTGAATTTGGGTAAACAAAATTCAAGTTATTTATCTCAATTTTATTTTTTATTTGAAGACTGTTATTTGTTTTTTTTGAGATTTCTAGATTTTTATTTTCATTTAATCTATATAAGATATCATCTAAGCCTTTAGTAGAAAAGTTTATTTTATTTAAACTAGCAAATATTTGTTGGAAAGCCGGAATCAACCTTAATGCTGCAAAAGCAAACATAGATAAAATTGGGAGCACTTCTGTCAAGTTATTCCCTAAACTTAAATTATATAAAATAAATAATATTAAAAAGCCAAAGCTTAAAGCTTCAAGTAAATATTTTGGTAAAATTGATACAATCTGAACATTTGAGTTTGCTGTTGAAAAATCATTTGCTGCAGATGAAAATTTATTAGAATAAATTTTTTCGATTCCACTTAATTTAATTTCTTTAATAGCACCAAAAGCTTCAACTACAGTTTTATATCTTCTCTGATTATGTTTAACCTTGTTTATACCTATTAATTTTATCCAATTCTTGACTTTATTAAAAATTAATAAATTCAACACTAAAAGAAATAATAAAGTTATTAATGCGACTAAAGGGTTTACTAAGACAATTAAAATGATTAATAAAATTGTTAAGAATAATTGAGAGATCATACCTAATAATGGGTTTAATGAGTAGTGAATTGTCTCAGCAACTTCTGATAGAATTCCTTTACCCATATCTCCGCTATGCTTATCAAGGAACCAGCTATAGGTTTGCCTAAGATATGATTCCAATAATCTTTTGCTAATTGATGATTCAAGACTAAATGTATATCTGAGTTGAAGATACATAATCACCGCCTTAAAAGTTTGAGAAAATATTAAATAAAAAAAGTAACTAATTCCAAGAAATAAGATAAAACTATTAGTGTTGCCAAATTGAAAAAAATCATTTATTAGACTAAGTTGATAATTAGTGTTTATAATTTCAGGATTGGAAGCTATTTCAATAAACGGGATTATTAGAACAACTCCAAAAGTTTCAATTATTGCAACGAAAAAAAAGGCAAATGATAGATAATAAAAAAATCTCTTTTCTTTATTGTCTAAAATTGAAATTACCTTTTTTAGAAGTGCTAATAAGCCTATTAATTTTTTCATTTTAACTTATCCCAATTAAATGATTCTATTTCTTTTATTGCTTTGCGGATACCTTCTCTGATTTTTATTTTTGGAACCCAGCCTAATGATTTAATTTTTGAATTATCTAACAGCTTTAACATCGTACCATCTGGTTTTGATTTGTCAAATTTTACCTCCCCGTTATAATCGAGTTCTTCCATAATTAAATTAGTTAATT